>NZ_CP102578.1:5092608-5401413 GCF_042230915.1 Archangium gephyra
GCGGGTGCCCGAGTCCTTCCGGGAGGAGGGGCCGGTCACGGTGGCGGTGGAGGAGATCGCCTGGCCGAACGGGGAGCACTTCTCGGCGCACCCGGAGTCGGGCGTGTTCCACACGTATCTCCCGGCGGCGGGGCGTTACACGGTGAAGGTCACGAGCGCCTCGGGCAAGACGGTGTCGCGGCCCGTCGAGGTGGGCTCGGCCCGCGTGGTGCTCGCGCTCACCGAGGACTCCTGAAGCAGCTCACCCCCAAGCGCCACAGACACAGAACGATGAACCTGATCGAACGCTTGCAGTCGTACATGCGCCGCAGTGCCGCGGGCCGCTACGAGTCCATTCCGGTTCCGCCCTTCACGGTGTTCATCCATCCCTTCGACGCGCTCATCTACTTCAACTACGCCATCCCGGACGGGCCCATCACGAGGGACGTGAGCGAGCCGTTGCGGCGGCTCCGGGCGGAGTTCCAGAAGAGGGGGAGGGTGCCGCGCTTCGAGTACGTCTCCGAGCTGGCGCCGGCACTGGCGGACACGCTGCTCGCCGCCGGTTTCCGTCAGGAGGCCGAGGCCCGGCTGATGGTGTGCACGCGCGAGAGCTTCACGCCCGTCGTGGTGCCCGAGGGGGTCTCGTTGTCGCTTCTCACGTCCGGGTCCTCTCGCGAGGAGGTGCGCACGTACTGCAACACCTCGCGGCGGGCCTTCTCCCCGGACGAGCCCTACGAGGCCTCCGAGGAGGACATCTCCAAGACGCTGGAGGAGCTCCGCGAGGGCAGGGCGGTGCTGGGGTCCGTGGAGGGACAGCCCGCCGTGGTGGGCACGTTCACCTCGCCGTCCGAGGGCATCGCGGAGCTCGGCGGAGTGGCGACGCTCGCGCGCTTCCGCAAGCGGGGCCTCGGCACCGCGCTGACGTCGCGGGTGGCGCAGGAGGCCTTCGCGCGGGGCGTGGACGTGCTGTTCCTGAGCACCATCACCGAGGAGGCCGGCCGCATCTACGAGCGGGTGGGTTTCCGGTTCGTGACGCGGATGCTCTTCATGGTCGAGGGCTCGCACCCGGAAGGCGCCGTGCATCCCGCTCCGGGGTAGCCAGGACGCCCGGTCCTCCGTCCACCGGGCGGGCAGGGAAGGGCCAGGCCGATTTGTTCTCAGCCGCGCACGGGCGCGGTAGCTTCGGCGCGAGATGGAGACCCACCTCGCTCGTGTGCTCGTGTGCCTCGCCGTCCTCTCCACCGGAGTGGTGCGGGCCGACCCTGGGATGGACGGGAAGCTGGAAGCCCCTCCGGCCCGGACCGTGCTGCTGCTCGGCGACAGCCTCATCGTCACCAGCTTCGGCGAGTACCTCGAGAAGTCGCTGAACGAGCACCCGGGGACGCGCGCCCTGCGGCGGGCGAAGTCCTCCACGGGGCTCGCCCGTCCGGACTTCTTCGATTGGATGAAGGTGGGCCGGGAAGAGGTCGAGCGCCACCGGCCCGACGTGGTCGTCGTCATCATGGGCGGCAACGACGGGCAGGGCCTCACGGACGAGAAGGGCAAGGCGAAGGTCCAGTGGGGCGCGTCCGGGTGGGAGGCGGCGTACCGCCAGCGCGTCACGGACTTCCTGGGCACCCTCGGAGCGCCCGGCCGGAAGATCCTCTGGGTCGAGCTGCCGTACACCGGGCTGCCGAACTTCGAGCGCAAGCTGGGCATCATCCGGCGCGTCCTGCGCGAGGCCGTGTCGGCCCATGGGGCGTCGACGTACCTCGAGACGAAGCCGTTCTTCACCGACGCGAAGGGCACCCTCCTGCGCGAGGCGAAGGTGGAGGGCTTCCGCAAGCCGATGCGGCTGAAGATGGAGGATGGGGTCCACTTCACGTTGGCGGGCGGCCGGTACTTCGCCAGCAGGGTCCACCCCGTGGTGCTCGGGCTGCTCGAGCCCGGTGGTGCGGCGCCGAGCCCCGCCAGCCCGGAGCCGGCGGCACCCGTGGTGGCCGTGGCTCCGTCTCCCGCCACGGCTCCGGCTCCCGCCGTGGCGCCCTCTCCCGCTCCTCCGGTGGAGGCAGAGGCCCGCCCCCGCGAGCCGGCGATCTGCCGCGAGTTCGATGCCGTCTCGGAAGCCCCGATGACGGTGATGCCCATGGCTCTCTGCTATCCCTGAGGCGCGGCATGAGCGCGGACGGTTCCAAGCAGGCCGTGAGTGGAGCACTTGCGTCGCGGTGCCTGGTTGCGTGTCTGCTGGCGATGGCGACATGCTCATGCGGAGCCCTCTCCATGACTTCCGCCTCCGCACGTGCTTCCGCCACCGTTGCTTCCACCGCCGCCGCTCCGGGCGAGGCCTCCGGGCGGGTGCCCGTGCTGCTGGTGCATGGCATCGATGACGACGCGCGCTCCCTGGCGCCGCTCGCGGAAGGTCTGGCGCGGGCCGGCTTCCAGGACGTGCGGATCGTCGAGCTGAAGCCCAACAACGGGGCGGCGCCCATTTCCGTGCTGGCCGGGCAGGTGGCCGAGGCCGCCGCGAGCCTGCGAGCGCAGACGGGCAGTGCGCGGATCGACGTGGTGGCCTTCAGCATGGGGGCGCTCGTCAGCCGCTACTACCTGCAGCGTCTGGAGGGCCGGAACCACGTGCGCCGCTTCGTGTCCATCTCCGGCCCCCACGCGGGAACGCTCACGGGGTGGTTGCGAGCCAACCCCGGGGCACGCGACATGCGGCCCGGGAGCGAGCTGCTGCGGGGGCTCGCCGCCGACGAGGCCCCGTTCGGAGGCGTCCAGGTCTTCACGCTGTGGACGCCGCTCGATCTGATGATCGTCCCCGCCCGTTCCTCCAAGCTGGCCGGAGCGAGGGAGCGCACCTTCCCCGTCATCCTCCACCCGCTGATGCTGCGCGATGGGCGGGTCCTCCGCTCGGTGGAGGAGGCCCTGACGGTGGAGCGTGCGGAGGACTTCCTGCCCGCGCAGCTCACGCTGCCCCCGGGCGGTCCCTGACCCCTCCGCTCAGGAGGCAGGTGCGCGCGTCGACACCACCGCCGTCTGGAGCCATTGCCCCTGGCGCTTCTCGAAGGTGGCCATCCACGCGAAGACGGTGGTCTCCGCCTCGCCCGTCGAGACCTCGACGAGCTCCACGCGCTTGTGAACGACCATCCAGGCCAGCGTGCCGTCCTCGGAGAGCGTGACGATGGGCTCGGAGAGGTCGTCCCAGGCCTGGAAGCGCACGCTGGCGAAGTAGCGCTGGAAGTTGCCGAGCACCTGCTCCCGGGTGGGCCGCGAGATCCGGCCGTCCTGCACGGAGAGGAAGTCCTCGGCCATGGTGGAGACCATCCGTTGCGCGTCGCGTTGGAGGTGGGCGTCGCGCTGCGTCTGGTTGATGAGCAGCAGGGCGGTCCGGTCCTCCGGGGACGCGGTACGCGGTGCGGCCGTGGTCGCACAGCCGAGGAGCGCGAGGCAGGCCAGGAGCAGGGGGATCTTCATGACCGCAAGATACCGCCAGGGTCCGGCCGGGACGCTCGCTGAAGTCTCAGCTCTGGGCGGTGCCGGAGTCGGTGGGAGCGGGCGCCGGGGCGGGGGCGGGGGCCGGCTTCTTCGCGACCATCGCGCGGCGAGGGCCCTTGATGGCGTAGTTCAGCAGCATCGTCGCCGGCAGGAGCATGCCCAGGCCCTGGGAGAGGTTGGCCGGGGGATGGACCACGGCGCCGAGCGCCATCGCGGCGAAGAGCAGGGCACAGACCAGACGGACGAGGATGGAGCTCACGGGGGTTCCTAGGAACGGGGCGAACCATGATAACCAGGGCTTTTCCCCGCGCACGTCCACCCATGAAAAAGTCCTCCTCGGCCCTGCTGGCGATCCTGCTGGGGCTGACTTCGGCGCTGTTCTTCACCATGACCTACGTGCTCAACCGCAACATGGCGGCGGAGGGTGGGTTCTGGGCCTGGAGCGCGTCGCTGCGGTACTTCCTTATGTTGCCCCTCATGTCGGTGTTGGTGGCCGTGCACGGAGGGTTGCGGCCCTTGGGGGCCGAGCTGAGAAGGCACCCGGGCGAGTGGTTGCTCTGGAGCAGCGTGGGCTTCGGCGTCTTCTACGCCTTCCTGACGCTGTCGGCGGAGTACGGGCCCTCGTGGCTGATTGCCGGCTCCTTCCAGCTCACGGTGCTCGCTGGCCCGCTGCTGTCGCCGTTCATCTACACGGATGCGCGCCGGCGGATCCCCTTCAAGGCGGTGGGGGTGGGCTCGTTGATCGTCGTCGGCGTGCTGATCATGCAGCTGGGGCACTTCCAACTGGCCATGCCCGCGAGTGCCTGGCTGGCGTTGCTCTTCGTGGTGATCGCCGCCGTCGCCTACCCGCTGGGCAACCGCAGGGTGATGCTGCACCTGGAGCGCGAGGGCGTCTCGCTGGATGCCAGCCAGCGCGTGCTGGGGATGACGGTGGGGAGTCTGCCCTTGTGGCTGGGCGTGGCGGCCTACGGGTACGCGCGGGTGGGGTGGCCCTCGCCGGGGCAGGTGCTGCAGTCCGCGGGCGTGGCGGTCTCCTCCGGAGTGATCGCCACCACCCTGTTCTTCCGCGCCGCCCAGATGACCGCGAACAACCCCGTGGGACTGTCCGCCGTGGAGGCCACGCAGGCCACGGAGCTGCTCTTCGCGTTGCTGCTGGGCGTGCTCTTCCTGGGCGAGCCGTTGCCCTCCACGTTCAGCTTCGTGGGAGCCGGGCTCATCGTGGTGGGCATGGTGCTCTACAGCCGCATCAGCGTGCTCTCCGAGCTGGAGCCCACCGCGGTGCAGACGTGAGGCGCCCGTCCCCGCCGAGCTCGGCGAGCCGGTGGCGGGCGGAGCATCTCTAGCCGAGCCAGGCGAGGAGGGCGCGGATGGCCTCCTCCCGGCGCCGGGAGCTCTCCTGGATGCGCTGGACCGTTCCCGCCAGCGCACCCATTCCCTTCGAGGCCCGCTCGGGAGCGGTGCGGTAGTTCTCGGCGAGCTGCTGCAACTGCTCGCGCAGCCGCGGATGGCGCTCGCGCACGCGCGCGGGCTCGGTGTCCGGCTTCACCTCCGCGAGGAGCGCCGAGGCGAGCCGCTGCCACTCCTCGAGGCTCTGCCCGGTGCGTTTCGCGAAGCCACCGCGCACCATGGGCCTGACGAAGAACGGCATCGACGAGAAGTCGCGCCCCGTGTCCTCGAGGGTGTTGCGGAGCGCGGCGACGAGCGTGACGGGATCCTGGGTCATGGGGCGCGCAGCCTACCGCACCGGCTCCAGGCGGAGCGGCAGGGCGCGAGGACCGCGAGCGATGATCGACTGTGACCAGTCGAGGTCCTCGCGCTGGAGGGAGAAGCCGCGGATGCGGGAGAAGAGTGCCTCCAGGCCGAGGCGTGCCTCCATCCGGGCGAGCATCGCCCCCAGGCAGTAGTGGGGCCCGTGGCCGAAGGCGAGGGTGCTCTGGCTCTCGCGCTCGAGGAGGAAGCGGTCCGCCTGGGGGAAGCGGCTCTCGTCGCGCATGGCCGCGCCCACCAGGGCGACGACGAGGGAGCCCCGGGGAATCGTGACTCCGGAGAGCACCACGTCCTCGGTCGTCAGCCGGAGGCTGCTCTGTCCCGGCGGCTCGTAGCGGAGCACCTCCTCGACGAGCCGGGGAATGAGCGCGGGATTCTCGCGCACGCGCTCCAGCTCCCGCGGATGCTCCGAGAGCACGACCATCGTGTTGGCGAGCAGGTACACGGTGGTCTCGACACCCGCCGGCACCAGGCCGAAGAGGAAGCTCAACAGCTCCTCTTGGGTCAGTGACTCCCCGCGGAGCAGCTCGCTCACGACATCGTCTCCGGGGTGGGCACGCCGCTGCTCGATGAGCGAGTGGAAGCAGCGCTCCATCTCCTGGAGGCTGTGGCGGATCTCCTCCTGGCGCTGGGGCGACGGCTGGCTGGCGGGGATGCTCACGAGATCATCCGCCCAGTGCTTCAGGCGCAGGGCCATGGCGGGCTCCAGGCCGAAGAAGAGGTTGAGCACGCGGGCCGGGAGGGGCAGGGCGAACTCGGCGACGAAGTCCACCTCCTGGCGGCGCACGGCGGCCTCGGCGAGCTCCTCGGCGATGGCGCGGATGCTCGGCTCCAAGCGGTTCAGCGTCGCGCCATTGAAGGCCCGGCTGACCATGGCCCGCAGGCGCGTGTGGTCCGGCGGATCCTTCATCACGAGCGAGTCCGCCGTGGGATTGCGCTCCAACCAGGGCGGCCGGAAGCTCTGGCCCAGGCCCTCCGAGGAGAAGCGCCGGGAATCCTTGAGCACGGTCACCACGTCGTCGTAGCGGCTGACGGCCCACATGCCGCCCGGCTCCACCTGGCACACCGCTCTGCGCCGCAGCTCCGCGTACAGCGGATAGGGGTTGGCTCTTACCTCGGGGGTCATCAGGTTCAGGGGCTGGCCCATGGTTCGGTTCCTCGCGTGGGGGTTGCTGAACCGGAGAGGGCAAACCGCGGGCCAGCCGGTGCCGTCCCGGTGTTTCAGAGGAGCACGGGCCCGCCGCGGTGGGTGCTGGCCCGGCGGCACCGGTCGAATCGACCGGGGTGGCCGTTCAAAATGGAAGAGTGGGGGACGGCTTCGTGTCCGTGTTAGGGTCAGGCCTTCGCGCGAGACAGGTCCATGCGATTCAATCCAGCCGTCTGCATCATCTTCGGAAGCTTCAGCCTCTTCTTCCTCATCTCGGGTGTGCGCGCCCTGAAGCGCAAGCGCATGACAGTGGTCAACCCAGACTCCAATGCGGCCTGGCCGGGCCCGGCGGGACTTCTCATGCGAGCGATCCGCAAGGAGTACGAGGTGCCCCGGGTCGAAGCGCCCCCGTCCGGGCTTCACGTGGAGGCCACGGGCGCCCAGGCCGTCGGCATGGCCTGGCTCTACATCGTGCTGGGGGTGGCGTTCCTGGCCGTTGGCGTCTTCGACATCCTCATGCAGAACGATCTCCTCGCGTTCGCATTCGATTGAGCCGCGCGGCCCGCTATACCGGCACCTCGGGATTGAATGATCCCATTGAGCAATTCATCGATAACGAGAATAATCGGTGAATTCTCCCCAGGCCCACCTGGGGCACGGGAGGCGCCATGAAGATCAATGACAAGCGGCCCCAGCAGCCGGTGAGCACCGAGACCCGGCCCCGGCCGGAGGTGAAGCCGCCTCCGCCGCCTCCTCGCCGCAACGAGCTCAGGCCGCTCCCCGGCTACTCCAACCGCAGCGACTTCCAACCGGCGAAGCGCTCGGGCCCGGTCGCGCTGAGCGTGCCGGCCTCGCCCGCCGCCGCCAGCACCCTCCAGACCGAGCAGCTCGGAGATGGCCGGGCCAACTGCCTGGAGCGCGCCGTCCGCCTGGCGCAGCCCGGTGATTCGGTCCGCCTCTACCAGGACCAGAACGATCCGGTGGGCCATGCCGTGGTGGTCCACCAGGACGGCTCGGTGACCGACCCGAACCGCCCCACCCAGCGCTACCCGGATGTGAAGGCCTGGGAGGCCGCCAACCCGCGCTACTCCTCGCCGGTCTCCGTTCCCGACGCGACCCTGGAGCGCATCCTCTCCGTCCCGCCCGGCCCCGCGCGCAACGCCCTCATCCAGCAGGCCGGCCTCGGCAACGTGGCCAACCGCGCCGTCGCCGATGGCCTCTTCGGCACCGGTGTCGGCCCGGACGTCGGCCCGGATCTCGTCCCGGACGGCATCCTGAGCGATGCGTGGAACGCCGCCACCGGCGCCGTGAGCTCCCTCTATGAGGCCTCCGGACTGCCCACCCCGAGCGAGGTCTGGAACGGCTCCGCCAACGCCCTCAACGCGGCCTTCAATGCCGCGGGCCTGCCCACGCCGGGCGAGGTATGGGACGTGGCGCAGACGGTCCAGATGCTCATGACGCAGGACCCGGGCGCCCACTCGCCCAACGCCATCGACCGCTCCAACCTGCGCCAGACGGACAAGGCGGTCATCAACGCGCTCGGGCTGGACAACATCCCCCCGGGCGGGAGCATCGAGGCCGAGGTCGAGGTCACCGCGGACCTTGCCGCCGTGCTGGGCGTGGAGGTGGGCACCAAGGTCACCCTCGGCATCGAGCGCAGCGCGGAGAACCCCAGCGAGTTCACGCTCAAGTTCGGCGGCGGGGCCTCGGTGGATGGTGAGCTCACCGGCGACACGGCGGGGGCCGAGGCCAACGCCACCGCGGGCGTGGGCGTGAGCGCCGGCATCGAGCTGACCGTGGACCTGTCCCAGCCGGGCGGCGCCACGGGGCTGGCCGCGTTCGCGGCGCACTCGGGTTTCCTCGCCGCGTTGCCCACGCCGGTGGCCGGCCTGGCGCTCGCGGTGGAGCAGATTCCCGGCGTCAATCTCCCCGGCGAGCCGCTGGAGTTCATCCGCGAGCACCTCTCCGCCGTCGAGGTGGGGGTGGACGGCCACCTTTCCGAGGAGCTGGGCGCGGTGGTGGGCGCGGGCGTCACCGCCACGGCCGAGCAGTACCTGGGCGCGGGAGGCCGGATCGAGTTCAACGACGACGGCACGCTCACCGTGAAGGGCAAGGTGAATGCCGGTGGCGGCGTGGCGCTGGACGCGGGAGTGGGGGCGGGCGGCGTGGACGCCAACATCCAGGTGGCCGGTGCCAACGGGCAGCTCGAGTTCGAGGCGGCCATCCAGGTGGAGCCGGGTCCTCCTCCTCGGGAGCTGGAGCGGAGCTATACGGCGTCGATCACGGTGGACGGGCAGGCGCTCGGGGTAGGGGGCAAGGCGAAGCTCTCGTTCGAGCTGGGCTCCACCCTGGCGCAGGCACCGGAGGACGTGCGCAACCGGATGCTCGACGCGCTCCGCAGAGGCGACGTGGGGGCGGCGGCGAACATCTTCCAGAACGAGATCCTCCCGCACGTGTCGCTCGAGGGAAAGCTGGAGGTGAGCGCCACGGCCACCCTGAGCGGGTCCGTGGAGGGCGAGGTCTCCGTGGGAGGCATTGGCGGCGGAGTCGGCATCTCCGGGACGGTGACCACCACCACGCCGGTGGGCACGGGCACCGTCACCCTGGACTCCTCGGGGCTGACCGTCACGGGCTCGCTCTTCGGCGAGGAGGTGGTCGACGAGAACCTCACCTTCCAGGAGATGCTCGAGCTGGGTCAGCGGGCCGCTGCCTGAGCCACTATTCCCTCTCCCCTCGGGAGAGGGTCAGGGTGAGGGTGCCCGGGTTCGTTCTTCAACCCGTGGCCCTCACTGTGCGCAGTGGGTTCAACCCGGGTTCACCCGATACCCTCACCCCGTCCCTCTCCCGGAGGGCGAGGGGAAATGGCCGCGGTTGAAAGGGCCGCGGGGAAATGGCCGCGGTTGAAAGGGTGGCGGGGAAGTCGCCAGGCTTAGAAGACGCGCACGCCGTTGGTGGGATCCCAGGTCATGTAGCCGCCCTGGAAGTTCTGGCGCGTCCCCGAGCCGTAGCCGAACTCGTCGCTGGTGGGGAACTTCAGCCGGGTGTGATTGGTGCCCTGCAGGTACGTGGTCCAGAAGCCGGAGCGCACCTGGAAGGTCCCCGACGAGCTGCTCATGATGGCGTTGCGGCCGATGGAGCCTCCGTCGAAGTCCTGCACGTAGCCATAATCCCAGGAGTGCACCCAGGGAGTGCCCCCGTTGTCATAGGGCGAGCCGTTGGTGGCCATGCCGCCGTGGCTGTTGAAATAGCTCTCGATGCCCGTGTGCACTGTCAGGTTGGAGTAGCGCCCCTGGTAGGTCACCGCGCCGACGTAATTGCCATATCCCGCCTTCTGGTTCGTGCTGCTCAGGCCCGAGGCGCGGTAGAGGCCGTAGTTCAAACCGGGCGAGTCCTGCAGGTAGAACCAGATGGCCGAGGCCACGTACGACGTCCCGCGCATCACGTTGTACGTGGTGGTGATGTTGCTGGCCTGCACGCCCTCGCTGACCGAGTCCGTCGTCCAGCCGATCTCCGTCTCGAAGATCTTCTTGGGCGTAGTGCTTCCCTCGTAGGCGGCGTAGGCGTTGCGGATCCACGTCAGGTATTGGCTGAGCGTGCTGCTGTTCACGTAGCCGCCCTGGTCCACGTACAGGTGGTGGCCGATGTGATCGAGCGGATAGCTGCCGGCGTTCGCGCGAATCCAGCTCCACGAGCCGACGTTCACGCCCGTCCAGTAGGTGTCCGACAGGTAGGTGGCGCCCGCGCTGTCCTGGTTGCTGCCGTACAGGTTGTGGCTGAGCAACCCGCCGCTGATCACCTGCACGTCATAGCGGTTGTAATACTTCATCTGCGTATAGGCGTGGCCCAGCAGCGCGGCGAAGTTGGACGGATAGATATACGAGCAGCCCTCGTAGGCGCCCGGCCACGGCGAGGTGGAGTAGCAATTGGGCTCGTTCCAGATCTCCCAGTGCTTGATGCGCCCGTTGAAGTGCGCGGCGACCCGGCCCGCCATGTAGCCGAACTGGTCGATGTATGTGTTGTAACCGTTGCCCCCGGCGACCTCCCAGCTGTTCTCCTGCCACTGCCACTGCTCGCCGTGCCAGGACTCGTTGGACAGCAGGCCAATCACCTGCAAGCCCTTGGAGCGCAGCCGGTTCACGATGGTGTCGTAGGTGCTGTAGAACTGGGCGGTGTCGGAAGGGTAGGGCCCCAGCCGGAAGTTGACCCGGACGAACCCGGCCCCGCTGTTGGCCATCGCCGTGGCGACCGCGTCCGTGAGGAGGATGGTGCCCGAGTCATTGATGGGCGCTCCGGCCTGGATTCCCTGGGGACCCGCGGCCGTCGCGGGCCCGGCGAGCACCAGCAGCGGCAGCAACAGCAACGTCCGGAGGGCGCTACGCAGACGAGAGAGGTGCATGCGGCTCTTTCCTATCTTCTGAGAATAGGGTGAGAAGCCGCTAATACTCGTATTCCGGGAAAGCCGCAATGAGCTTGGAGCGCGGCTCCTGACTAGCGTTCGAGGACGAGCAGCTCCACGCGCTGGTTGAGTTCCCGTCCGCGCGCGGTGAAGTTGGGCGCCTTCGGGCGGGTGTCGCCGAGACCCTCCGTCTCGATGCGTGAGGGCTCCACCCCCGCGGCCACCAACAGCTCCGCCACCGCGCGGGCGCGCGCCTCGGAGAGCTGCTTGCGCGCGCCCTCGTCGCCTTCCTGGTTATGGGTGTGGCCCTCGATGCGCAGGCGCAAGGTGGGGCCACGCACGAGCAGGTCCACGAGCTGCGGGAGGCTGGGGTCCGGCAGCGGGGCCGCCTTGCCCTCGGGGAAGCGCAGGGGCTTGAGCAGCTCCAGCCGGCCGTTCTTCACCGTCACGAGCTTCTTCTTCGGCGCACGCACCAGCGTGAAGTCCACCGGTTGTGCGTTGCCCCCCGCGAGCCGCACCCGGCGCGTCTGCGCGAGGAAGCCGGGGGCGAGGATGTCCACGGCGTAGTCGCCCGGCGCCAGCTCCACCTGCGCGGGGGCCCGGGCCCCTTTCTTCAGCGCCACCTGCTGGGTGGTGGCCCCGCGCACGGAGAGGGTAGCCGCCACGGGCTTGCGGCTCGCCAGCGCACGCACCAGCAGCCGGGCCTTCTGCGGCTGCGCCGTGGCCGCGGGAGGAGGCTCCGGCGTGCGGGTGGCCTTCGGCGGCTCTGGCGCATGGGTGCCCTGGGCGAGCGCCACGCCCGCGTCCGGTGCCCGGGCCTTCGGGGGCGGAGGCAGCTCGGGCAGCGGCACGTCCTCGAGCTTCGCGATCATCTCCGCCGTGACGCCGTGCGACAGCTTCACCTTCAGCCGCGGATCCTTCGCCTCCGGCACCAGCACGGTGTTGGTGGTCACGTCCACCCGCAGCCCGCGCTGCGTCTGGAAGTTGAGGGTGGAGGTCATGTTCCACAGCAGGCCCGACGTCGGGCTGAACATGTTCCACGAGGCATCCATGTAGACGACGTTGGACACCAGCGTGTGCTGGCCGTCCTCGACCTGCCGCGTCACCAGCACGTGCGGTCCGGGCGAGCCGATCTGCTCCACCGGCGGCGCCGGCAGCGGCTGCCCATCCAGCGTGAAGTGCACCTCGACGAGCCGGTAGGCCGAGGGATCCAACCCCACGAAGCGCAGCCGCATCTCCGGCTGCGGAGTGTTCACCATCTCACTCAGCTGCCGGTCCAGCTCGGCGCGCACCTGATCGACGGAGGGGGGCTCCGCGGCGCGCACCACGCCGACAGAGAGCACCAACGCGACAACGCCGAGCTTCAACAGGGAGTCCAAGGAGGGGGGGTCCGGGCCTTTGACGCATAGCATCTCATACCGGGCGGCTCCTCCCCACTTCTCGTGCTTGCCTGCTTAGGAGACAGTCCGCCTGTCTTTCTGTTACAACCTGTTGTTCCCGACCACTGTGAGAGGCTCCTTCCCCCCCGCCTCCAGGAGGTTTTCCATGCACTTGTTTTCCAGGTCCGCAGGTCTGGCTCTCGTGGCCGCCTGCGCTGTGCTGCTCGGTGTGAGTGGCGAGGCCTACGCCAACGCTGGCGTGGTCTTCGTCCATGGCACCGGCGATCAGTCCGTGAGCTCGGCCACCACCGGCTACTGGACCCAGAAGTCCATTGACACGATGCGCAACGGCCGGCCCTACCTCATCGTCGGCTATCCCGGCGCGAGCTGCGCGGGCTTCAGCCAGTGCAGCTGGGGCCCCATCGTGGATCAGATCGTCCCCTGGGTGGAGGCCAACGGCATCACCAGCTTCACCGTCATCACCCACTCCAACGGCTCGAGCCCGCTGCGCTACATGCTCACGCACACCGGTGCGGTGAGCGCCCAGGGCCGTGCCGTCAACCTGGTGACGAGCAAGATCTCCCAGGTCATCTTCTCGGCGCCGGACCTGACGGGCACGCCGCTGGCGGACCAGGTGACCACGAGCGGCTCGTTCCTCAACATCGCCAACAGCGTCGTCGAGTTCTTCGGCGGTGGCAGCTACAACAACCCGGCCGTTCTGCAGCAGCGCACGGACAACATGCGCGTGTACAACTCCAACGGCACCTTCGGTGGCACGCTGGGCGCCACCTCGGTGGGCGGCAAGCCCATCTCCGTGGTGCGTGGCAACCGCGTCTACGCCAACCTCTTCTCCAGCGACGCGCACTGCGGTGGCTACCTCTACTCCATCGGCCTCAAGGCGGCGGCGCTGCTGGGCTGGGGCAGCTTCAACGCCAGCACGGACGGCTTCATCGGCAGCGACAGCTCCGGCTACTTCGGCAACATCATCATCGACGACGGCCGCCTCAACCACCACCAGTCGCGCCGCAGCTGCCACAACAGCGGCAACCTCATCGCGCAGAAGGTGGCCAGCGCCCCCATCCCCGCGCCCACGTCGCAGACCTACGCCCCCGAGACCGTCGTGTCGGAAGCGGCCCAGGCCTGCAACAACTTCGCGTCCGGTTACGCCACGGACTTCATGACCGGCAACACGGTGTACAAGTACGGCTGCACCACCACCCAGCTCAACAACGGCTACATGGAGCCCGACTGCCTCATCGCCTACGGCTACTCGAGCGGCTACAAGGCCCCGAGCACGGCGAGCTGGAACCCCTTCATCAACCCCTCCTACTACCCGACGTGGAGCGAGGTGTGCCCCGACTCGTGGCACGGCGACGGCATCTGTGACGCGTGCCTCGTGGCCAAGTACGGCTTCGACGCCACCACGGGCTCCACGGGCTCCAATGACTGCGTGCGGTCGCCCCCGGGCGGCTCCAACTGGTGCGGTGCCCTCGCCTGGGACACCTGGTACGGCTTCCACAACTACACCGTCGTGAAGGCGCTGCACTGAGCCCGAGAGAGAGAACGACCATGACCCTGCACCGTTCCATCCTTCAGTCCGCCGGCCTGTCGCTGGCGGTCCTCCTCCTCGGGGGTTTCACCCAGGAGCCCAACGTGACCTCCACCCTGCGCAACGCCTCGGGCGCCACGCTCGCCCCGGGTGACGTCGCCCCGGGCAAGCTGTACGCGCGCGATGCCACCGAGGGCCTCGGCAAGGGCCTCGTGTCGGTGTCCAACCCGGCCTCGCCCAAGCAGCCGCTGGCGGCGCCGCTCGCCCCCGAGACGCGCCGCTCCAAGTCCACCGTGCTGCACGTGGCGCCGGGCTCGGCCCCCACCGAGGTGCAGCTGCCCATCACCGCGCCCGAGGACGCGTGGGTGATGTTCATCCCCAAGAGCAACAACCCCAAGCTGGGCGAGGAGGCGCTGCACGACGTGGCGCTCTTCGATCCCCAGGGCCTGCGGGCGGACCAGCGGGCGTCGCGTGCGGCCCACGCCGCGCTGGGCATGGACGCCGAGCGCATGAAGGCCGAGGGCATCTCCCGGCCCATCTCCATGCTGCGCATGGACGCCAAGAACACCCGCGGCCTCTACAAGGTGAAGGTGGGCGGCAAGGCGGCTGCGCTGGGCCTGGCCATCGAGGTGCGCGAGCCCTCCTCGTCCATCGAGCTGTCGCTTACCGCCTCGGCGATGCAGCTGTTCCCGGGCAGCGACGGCTACGTGACGGTGGGCGTGACGTCGGCGGAGCCGGTGCGCAACGTGCGCTACGAGGCCTCGCTGTACAACCCGCGCTTCGAGCGCGTCCGCACGGTGCCCGTGGTGAAGGTGGGCGGCGAGTACCGCGCCATGGTGTCGCGTGCCATGGACGAGCGCGACGAGCCGGGCTCGTGGGTGCTCGAGGTGCGCGCGGTGGGCTCCGCAGGTGGGCTGGAGTTCGATCGGCTGGCGCAGACGGCGTTTGGCTTCGCGGTGCCGACGGCGCGCATCGCCTCGGCGGGCAAGACGCGGCTGGTGCGGGAGGCGGGCGGCAAGGTGACGGCGCTCGAGCTGGACGTGGTGCTCGAGAGCCAGGCGATGGACCGGTACGAGGTGACGGGCACGCTCGTGGCGACGGATGCCCAGGGCGTGGAGCGGCCGGTGGCCGAGGCACAGGTGACGGACCTGCTCGGCGCGGGCACGCACACCCTCACCCTGCGCTTCGAGGCCGGCCACGCGGGCCTGTCCAAGCTCGACGGCAGCTACTCGCTGCGCGGGCTGCAGCTCTACTCGCTGGGCACCAACACCCTGTACCACCGCCTCGCCAAGGGCCTGGACATCCGCATGCCGGCGGTCCGCGCCTCCGAGCTGGCGGCCGCCCAGGTGACGCCCGCCATCGACGGCCTGCTGCGCGCCGGTGAGTTCGACGTCGGCCAGTAGTCCGCGTTAGCGAAAAGCGCGGTGAGCCACTACGGTTCCCCCTTCGACCGAGCTTCCTCACGAAGGGGTGTTCCCAGTGGCTCACCGCGATTTCAGCCGGGGCGAGTTCCTCGCCCTCTCCGGCCTGCTGGCCGGCTCCACGCTCCTGAGAGGGACGGCGGACGCCGCCGCGCCCAAGACTCCTCCCCCCAGCCCGAAGAAGGAGCCGCAGAAGGAGCCGCCTCCGCCTGGTCCCACGCGTGAGGACTTCGAGCGGCTGCGCCGCGGCTGCCGCGCCTCGCTCGTCCCGGGGACCGTCAGCAACGAGGGCGCCGAGCTGGTGCGCATCGGCGAGTGGGTGCAGCGCCAGGGGCTGATGGGGGACGTGTACGGCAACGGTGAGCTCGTCCAGTCCTTCGAGAAGCGCGTCGCGGGCCTGCTCGGCTTCGAGGACGCGTGCTTCATGCCGACGGGCACCATGGGCCAGCTCATCGCGCTGCGGATGTACGCGGACGCCGGGGGCAAGCGCACCGTGGGCGTGCACCCGTCCTCCCACCACGTGCTGCACGAGAATGACAGCTACGCCGTGCTGCACGGGCTGCGCGCGGTGAACCTCTCGCCCTGGACGCGGCCGGTGCTCGCCGGGGACGTACGTGAGGCGCGCGAGCCGCTGGACGTCGTCAGCGTCGAGCTGCCGGTGCGCTGGTTGGGCGGCCAGCTGCAGACGTGGGAGCAGCTCGAGGAGCTCAAGCGCACCTGCCGCGAGCGGGGCGTGAAGCTCCACATGGACGGCGCGCGCCTGTGGGAGAGCCAGCCCTTCTACGGCCGCTCCTACGCGGACATCTGCCGCGGCTTCGACTCCGTCTACGTGTCCTTCTACAAGATGGTGGGCGCCCTGGGTGGAGCCATGGTGGCCGGCGGGCGCGACTTCATCCGTACCGCGCGCCTCTGGCGGCACCGGCACGGCGGCAACATCTTCCAGATGTGGCCCTACGTGGCCTCGGCGGCGATGCGCCTGGACGACGCGCTGGCCCGCATCCCCGGCTACGTGCAGCGCGCGAAGTCCCTCACCGAGGCGTTGGCGGCGGACGCCCGGCTCACGGTGCTGCCCCGGCCCGTGCAGACGAACCTCTTCCGCGTCTTCCTGCGCGGCGACCCGGCGGCGCTGGCCAGTCAGCGCGACCGCATCGCGCGCGAGCACGGCGTCTGGGTCGCCAACGGCTTCAGCCAGACGCGGGTGCCCGGGGTCGTCGAGACGGAGCTGCAGATAGGCGAGGGGCTCGCGGGCCTCGAGGATGCGGACGCCGCACGGGCCTTCCTCCGGCTGCTCGAACCGGCGTGAGCCCCCGTGGCGTGACTCCGAGCGCCCGAAAGCCCGGGTGCTCGGGGCACGTGTAGCCCGAGAAGCACTGCGTGAACTTCTCCTGATTCGTGGTGGACACCGTAGAAGATGGAATCGCGCCCCACGATTGTTGGTGGAGCTAGCGTTTCGCGGCCGAGTCGCGCTCACCCATGTCCGACACCATCGATTTCAAGGCGCTCTTCAACCTCTCACCCAACCCCTACATGGTGGTGGACCGGGAGCTCCGGTACGTCGCGGCCAACGAGGCCTACCTCCGGGTCACGGCGAGCCGGCTCGAGGAACTCGTGGGGCGCCGCCTCTTCGACGCGTTCCCCAATGATCCCGCGGACCCCCACAACGCCAGCGCGCGCCTGCTGCGGGCCTCGTTCGAGCGGGTCCTGGCGGGCCGGGCGCCGGACATCCTGGCGCTGATTCCCTATCGCGTCCCGCGCCACACCGCGGAAGGGGTGGTCATCGAGGAGCGGTACTGGAGTGCCACCCATACGCCCGTCCTCGATGCCCGGGGCGAGGTGGCCTTCATCCTCCAGCACACGGTGGACGTGACCGAGCTGCACCGGCTCAAGCAGGCGGTGCGGGCCGTGGAAGCGGCCCGGGGCGAGGACGCTCCCCTGGACCAGCTGGAGGCAGGCGTCCTCCAGCGCGCGCGGCTCGTCCAGGAGACCAACCGGATCCTGGACAACGAGCGCCGTCTCCTCCGCCGGCTGTTCGAGCAGGCGCCCGGCTTCGTGGCGTTCCTGCGCGGCCGCGACCACGTCTTCGAGCTGGCCAATCCCGCCTACTACCAGCTCGTCGGCCACCGGGACATCCTCGGCAAGTCGGTCCGCGAGGCCCTTCCCGAGGTCGAGGGGCAGGGCTTCTTCGATCTGCTCGATCAGGTCTTCACGACGGGCGAGACGGTCGTTGGCCGTGCCCAGCAGCTCTTCGTGCAGCGGGAGCCCGGTGCGCCGCTCACGGACGTGTATGTGGATTTCGTGTACCAGCCCGTCCTCGAGCCCGACGGGAGCGTCTCGGGCATCTTCGTGCAGGGTCACGACGTCACCGAGCAGAAGCGTGCCCAGGACGAGCTGCGCAAGCATCGCGAGCACCTCGAGGAGCTGGTCCGCGAGCGCACCCGGGCCCTGCGCGAGAGCGAGGCCGAGCGGCGCCAGACCGAGATCGCGCTGCGGCAGTCCCAGAAGATGGAGGCGGTGGGCAAGCTGACCGGCGGTGTGGCGCACGACTTCAACAACCTGCTCCAGGTCATCGGCGGCAATCTCCAGCTCCTGCAGCGTGACATCATCGGCAACGAGCGGGCCCAGCGGCGCCTGGAGACGGCCGCCGGCGCCGTCGAGCGCGGTGCCAGGCTCGCGGCCCAGTTGCTCGCGTTCGCACGGCGGCAGCCGTTGGAGCCCGTGGTCATCAATCTGGGCCGGCTGGTGCGCGGCATGGGGGACCTGCTGCGGCGTGCCCTCGGCGAGGGCATCGAGATAGAGACCGTCATCACCGGCGGCCTGTGGAACACGCTCGCGGACCCCAACCAGCTCGAGAACGTCATCCTCAACCTGGCGATCAACGCCCGCGACGCCATGGAGGGGGAGGGCAAGCTGACCATCGAGGCCGGCAACGCCATGCTCGATGACCACTACGCCCTGCTTCACCAGGATGTGGTGGCCGGCCACTACGTGATGCTGGCCATCTCCGACACCGGCTGCGGCATGTCCCCGGAGGTGCTGGATCGGGCCTTCGAGCCGTTCTTCACGACCAAGCCCGAGGGCCGCGGCACCGGGCTGGGCCTGAGCATGGTGTACGGCTTCGTCAAACAGACGGGCGGCCACGTCAAGATCTACAGCGAGGTCGGGCTGGGGACGACCATCAAGATCTACCTCCCGCGCTCGCTCCAGGCGGAGGTGGCGCCCACCGAGGTGGTGACGGGTCCCATCGAGGGCGGCACCGAGACCATCCTGGTGGTCGAGGACGATCCCGAGGTGCGGGCCACGGTGGTGGAGCTGCTGACGGAGCTCGGCTATCGCGTGCTCAAGGCCTCCGATGGGCAGAGCGCGTTGGCGGTCATCCAGAGCGGCATGCCCGTGGACCTGCTGTTCACCGACGTGGTCATGCCGGGCCCGGTCCGCAGCCCGGAGCTCGCCCGGCAGGCCAAGGCGATCCTTCCCGACCTGGAGGTGCTGTTCACGTCCGGCTACACGGAGAACGCCATCGTCCATGGGGGACGGCTGGATCCCGGCGTCAGCCTGCTGAGCAAGCCCTACCGCCGGGAGGATCTCGCCCGGAAGCTCCGCCACCTGCTGCGCAACCGCCAGCAGCGGCTCGTCTCACGGGCGTCGCTGGCCGCCCAGGTGGACGCCGGGGCCGCGCGCACCGCCGGGTCCGCGAAGCCGGGCGCCCTGCGCATCCTCCTCGTGGAAGACGATGAGGACATCCGGGAGTCCGCCCGCGAGCTGTTGGAGGTGCTCGGCCACGAGGTGCGGGCCGTGGCGAGCGCGGAAGCGGCCCACGAGGCGCTCGGCGCGGGCGGCTTCGATGTGCTGTTCACGGATGTGAGCCTGCCCGGCAAGTCCGGACTGGAGCTGGCCCGCGAGGCCGTCCGCCGGCATGCCGGGCTGCGTGTCATCATCGCCTCGGGCCATGGCACCTCGGTGGTCACCGCGGGCGGCGCGGTGGCGGGTGCCGTGCTGCTGCCCAAGCCCTACGCGCTCCCCGAGCTCAAGAGCGCACTGGCGCAGGTGGGCGCGCCTCGTTGAGCGGCTTTCCACGTCCAGAGGAAACGGCTTTACAGCGGGTGGTTCTTCTGGAATCTGCCCCCCATGTCAAACGTCGATCCGAACCTGCGCCGTGAGCTCTTCGGTTGGTACAGCCCCCGGCTGGGCATGGACATGCCCATCGTTCGTTACGGCCACTGGGGCCCGGCCCTGCTGCTCTTCCCCACCGCGGGCGGCGACTTCCTCGAGGCCGAGCGCATGGGGCTCATCCAGAGCGTGGCCCACCACCTGTTCGCCGGCCGGGTCCAGATCTTCGGCATCAACAGCATCAACCCCTGGGCGTGGATGAACGAGGGCATGCCCCTCCACCAGAAGGCCCACAACCAGGCGCGCTTCTCGGAGTACGTCGAGCACGAAGTCGTCCCGCACATCCGCCGCTGCCTGGGCAACGAGCACGCGCGCATCGGCGCGGTGGGAGCCAGCTTCGGGGCCTTCCACGCCGCCAATGCCTTCTTCCGGCGCCCGGATCAGTTCGAGCTGCTCCTCGGGCTGGGCGGCTTCTACGACCTCCAGGGCGAGTTCCTCCACGGCTACTGGAGCGACGACGTCTACTTCAACAACCCCGCCTCGTACGTGCCGAACCTGCCCGAGGGCCAGGGCATGGAGCTCCTCCGGCACCACAGCCGCATCCACCTGGTGACGAGCCGCGGTGCCTGGGAGAACCCCGGGTACTCCGAGCACCTCAGCCAGTTGCTGCACCAGCGTGACATCCCCCACAACCTGGACATCTGGGGCGATGACATGCCCCACGACTGGCCCACCTGGTACCGGCAGCTGGACCACTACATGGCGGAGCGGCTCGGCTACTAGCCGCCCGCGTACCTGCCTGCCCGTCGGCGCCGTCGGCTCCGCTCGCTTGCCTGGAAACTATTCGTTGCATCACCGGATTCCCGGAGGCATGCATCCTGAATGCCTCAATTCACGTCCCGATTCATCGACTCCACCCCCGGGGATCCCCTCCAGGACGCACGGCCGCGCCAGGTCCATGGCGCGCTCTGGTCGAAGGTGCAGCCGACGCCCGTGCCGGCGCCGCGGCTGGTGGCGTACTCGAAAGAGGTGGTGGAACTGCTCGGCCTCGACGAGGAGACCCTGCGGTCCGCCGGGTTCGTGCAGGTGCTCTCGGGCAACGCGCTGTGGCCAGGCATGGTGCCGTACGCGGCCAACTACGGAGGGCATCAGTTCGGCAACTGGGCGGGGCAGCTCGGAGATGGCCGTGCCATCGTGCTGGGGGAACTGCTCGCCCCCGGTGGTAAGCGGTACGAGCTGCAACTCAAGGGCGCGGGCCGGACGCCCTATTCGCGCCGGGCCGATGGGCGCGCGGTGCTGCGCTCCTCCATCCGCGAATTCCTCTGCAGCGAGGCCATGCACCACCTGGGCGTGCCCACCACCCGCGCGTTGTCGTTGGTGGCCACCGGGGACGAGGTCATCCGGGACATGTTCTACGACGGCCACCCCCAGGCCGAGCCCGGTGCCATCGTCTGCCGCGTCGCTCCGAGCTTCCTGCGCTTCGGTAACTTCGAGCTGTGCACCAGCCGCGGGGACCTGGGGCTGCTCCAACAACTGGCCGGCTACACCCTGAAGCACTTCTTCCCCGAGCTGGGGGAGCCCTCGAAGGAGAGCTACGCCGCCTTCTTCCGGGAAGTGGCGCGGCGCACCGCCCGGCTCATCGCGCATTGGCAGGCGGTGGGCTTCGTGCACGGCGTGATGAACACCGACAACATGTCCATCCTCGGCCTCACCATCGACTACGGGCCCTACGGGTGGGTGGATGACTTCAACCCCGGGTGGACGCCCAACACCACCGACGCCCAGGAGCACCGCTACCGCTATGGCAATCAGCCCGCCATCGGCATGTGGAACGTGGAGCGGCTGGGCATGGCGCTCTTCCCGCTCCTCGAGGAGCAGGAGGCGCTCGTCGAGGAAGGGCTGGCCGAGTACCAGCGCACCTTCTCGGTGGAGATGTCCCAGCGGTTCGCGGCGAAGCTCGGGCTGTCCACCTTGGAGGCCGATGCCGACGTGGCGCTGGTGAATGACTGCTTCGCATGGCTCGCCGCGTACGAGACGGACATGACGCTCTTCTTCCGCGGGCTGTCCCAGGTGGTCACCGCGCCGGAGGTTCCCCGCGAGTTGCCGCGGGTGGTGCGCAACGCCTTCTACGGAGAGGTGCCGGAGGCGCACGTGGCGAGGGTGCTCGAGTGGCTGACGGCGTGGTGGCAGCGCACGAGGCGTGAGGATGCACCGCCCGAGACCCTCGCGCGGCGGATGGACGCGGTAAATCCGAAGTACGTCCTGCGCAACTGGCTCGCCCAGGAGGCCATCGACGCCGCACACGCGGGCGACGACTCCAAGGTGCACGAGCTGCTCGACGTGATGCGCCGGCCCTTCGACGAGCAACCGGGGCGCGAGGCCTACGCGGCGAAGCGGCCCGAGTGGGCGCGCTCGAAGCCGGGCTGCTCGGCCCTCTCGTGCAGCTCCTGAGGGCAGCTCCGCGAAAATCAGGATTCTAGGAAAAAGTCCGGAAGGGAGCAAGCTTCGGAGAGGCGAGAAAAGCGGGTCTTCAGCGTCAGCCCTTTGGTGTATGGAACTGCTACCCCCGCAGTACCCCCCCGAAGGAGTCCCTGATGCACCGTCTTGGTTCAGCCTTTCTCGCCGTGAGCCTGTTCGCTGGTTGCGGTGGTAGCGAAGTTCCGTCGTCCTCCGAGCCCATCGCGCAGCAGCAGGCGCCGCTCACCACGACGGACGTGGACGTGCCCCCGGAGTGCCAGGGCATCCTCACCTTCGCGAACACGGCCTCGTTCGCGACGCTGGACGCGTACCTGCCGAGCGACGTCGTCACCAACCTCGTCACCCGGCGCGCGTCGTCGCCGTTCGTGTCCCTGGCGGACATCTCCTCGGTGCGGCTGGTCGGTGAGGCCCGTCTCGAGCAGCTCGCGGGTGGGGCCCGGGCCCAGGGCTTCATCGGCTCCAGCTGTGTCGGCGTGATGGACGGCCTCGCCGTGTCCGCCGATGACGCCGCGGCGATCGTGTCGCTGGTGAACACCATCGACGACAGCGAGCTGCATGACGTCCTGCCGGACGCGTGGAATGGCGCCGTGAACCTCCTCGGCGCGCGCCCGTTCACCTCGGTCCAGGCCATCTCCAATACGGCGGGGATCGGCGAGGTGAGCCTGCGGAACATCCGCAACTCGGCCACGCTGAGCCGGCCCTTCGAGGCGCTCATCAACGCGGTGAACGTGGCGGGGGACTGGGGGCACGGCGGAGCGTTCATGGACCGCCACTTCGACTGGTGGCAGTACGTGACGACCAACGGCAGTTACAATTCCGGGCTGGAGTGCTTCGGGCTCGAGCCGAGCAGCGTCCCGTCCGGCGCGACCGTCCGGCCGTACCTGGCCGACGCCGCCGAGGTGCGTGCCGAGATCCTGAGCACGGTGTCCTCCGCCAACTGGAACAACCAGATCTCCAGCAGCGTGATCTCCGCCGGCATGGCGAACCTCGATGCGCTGATCACGGGGCGTTCGTTCAAGGGCTGCTACTTCGGCTACGCGAACGACCCCTGGAGCGGGCACTCCGCCGCCATCTTCGTCGACACCGTGAACGGCTTCAGCGTGCTGTCCGAGACCTACTGGGCGGAGTAACCCCAGCACGCTTCGAGGAGGGGCGCGGAGGCGGGTGATGCCTTCGCGCCGCTCTTCCTGGCGGCCGGTTTCCTCGCGCTCCGTCAATCCGGCCGCTACCGGTAGAAATGGTCCGCGAGGAGCCGGGCGTTGAAGAGCATGGCGTCATAGCTGGTGTAGACGCCGTGCCCGAAGCAGGTGGCCAGGCAGTTGGGCAGGGCGCCCGTGCCCCGGTCGCCGTAGTCGACGAGGTAGCTGAACCCCTCGCGCGGCACGCGTGCCCCGTGGCGCACGTGCTGGAGCCACGCCTTCACGTCGTAGCCCACGCCGAGGATGGCATCGAGCCGCGCGGCCAGCTCGCGGTCCTTGGCGTTGCCCGGCGGAATGTCCGAGCCGGCGATGCCCCACAGGTGCACGTAGTCACCGCACTCGGTGTGGAGGACGCCAGCGACGGTGCTCCCGCGCGGCTCGGCGCCCCGGTGATTGATGACGTGGAGGAGGCGGCACTGCCGGCCCGTGGCCCAGCCATAGCGCGGGGGCATGCCGAAGGTGGCGATGTCGAGCCGCGCGCGGGCCACCGTGCGCGCCATCTCCTGGAGGGCCTCGGTGGGCTCGCCCGCGTCGCGCACGGCCTGCCAGAGGGCCTCCGCGGTCCGCGCCGGGTAGATGAGCTGCGTGAGCAGGGCGAGCACCTGGCCGCCGTGGCTGTGCCCGAGCAACAGCGCCCGCTTGCGCCCGAGCTCCGAGGAGGCCAGGAGCCGCAGCAGGTCCACGGCCGCGCGCAGGCGGGCGACGTGGTTGTTGGCCGAGGACCAGACGAAGCGCGTGGTGGGAATATCGGCGCCCAGGGCCTTCTGGAAGAGGGAGACGTACTCGGGGGTGTAGTTGCCGAGATCGCGCAGGACGCGATCGCTCGGGAGCTTGGAGAGGCGTTGCAGGGACGGCATGAGCCCCGGGCCGAGCGCGGAGAGGGGCCCCTCGAGCGCGGAGAGCAGCAGGGTGGGGTCGTGGCCGACGAAGGTGCCGTGCACGAAGACGACGTGGCGCACCCCGGCGCGGCGCATCCGGAGGCCCGCCTGCGTCATGGCCTCGCGCCAGGCGGGGGATTGGGACTCGAGGACGGGCGTCTCGCGAGCGATCGGCGGCATCTCCTCGAGCGCCCGCACCGCGAACGTCCCCGGCCGCGGGGCGGCGTCGTACTGCTGGGGTTGGCAGGGGGCCGGCGCCGGGCGGAGCCGCCACGCGACGAAGAGCCCGGTGATGACGGCGGCGAGCAGCAGGAGCGTGAGCGCGAGCCACATGTCACGCCACCTCGGGGTTGGAACGGGCCGGGAGCCGCATGCCGCGGCAGCTTATCGGGAAGCGGGCGCTTGGAGGAACAGCGCACTCCACGGGAGCGCACTCCATGGCTATGCTCCCTGGAACCTGGAGGCCAGTAGACCCATGCAGAATCTCGACTCCTGTTATGCGCTTCTCGGGCTGCGCCGTGGAGCCTCGCAAGAAGAGGCCCGCAGCGCGTTTCATCGGCGCGTGGAGCAGCTCTACACCGATGGGGCAGGGCCGGACACGGCCGCTCGCCTTCAGGCGCTTGCCGAGGCGTACAGCCGTCTGGAGGTCGCCTCCATGGGCCCGGACGCCGCCGTCAGCCCAAGCCCGGCGCCCCGGTGGCTGTGGCGCTTGTCCGGCCACCTCTCGTCCGCCCTGGCGTGTGGAGGCGTACGGCTGCTCTCGGACGGGACGGTGGAGCTGCGGCTCGAGGAGGATGAAGCGCTGACGGGGGGAGTGGCGATGCTCTCGTTCGATGCCGACATCGTCTGCCGGCGCTGCACGGGCACGCCCGGGGCCGGCTGCGAGCGGTGCGCCGGCTCCGGCCGTGAGCGCGAGCGGGTGTCCTTCTGGATCAGCATTCCGGCTCGCGTCGCCAACGGGACGGTGCTGCACCCTTCCATCGCGCCGCTCGAGCTGGCGAGGCCGATCGACTTCGTCGTTCGGATTTCCGCGCCGGCTTGAGGCACGGTCATGGGCGCGGGGCGGGTGGCGGCGGCGGGAAGGTCGCCTTGAAGGGCAGTGTCACCTCGACCTCGCCCTTCTTGAGGATGAGCACCACGTGGTCGGGTGTCCCGGCGAATGTCTCGCCCCACTCGAGGAAGGTCCCCCGCGGGAGGGCCCGGTCCCACGACGAGCGCTGGCGCGGGAGCAGCCGGTTCCGGGCGTCCCAGGCGGTGATGGCCTGGAAGGGACCGGACTGGAAGTCTGTCTCGTTGTCCCATTCCAGCGCCTCGTGGAAGGCACGCGTCCCCTGCAGCCGCACCTCGCCCGGCGTCGCGCCCGGCGTGAACCCCGCCCCCCGCGTGAGCGTGCGCCGCTGGAAGTCCGGAAGGCGCACCCGCAGCCGGCCCCGCACCGAGTGCACCACCGGTAGCTTGTCCTCCCACTGCGAGCGGGTGAACCAGTACTCCGCGCCATAGGCCTCCTCCCGGCCATGGGCCTCCTGGGCATAGGCGTCCTCTGGCAACACCTTGCCCGCGGCGTCCAGCAGCTCCAGGCGCTCGAAGGTCAGCGTCGCGAAGGCACTGTTCGCGCAGGCGGGCAGCTCCAGGGCGAGCAGCGGGGTGCCATGATGATCGCGCTCGAGGACCCGGGTGGCATGCACCTTCACGCGCGCGCGCAACTGCCGCTCCGTCAACCCCTCGCACAGCACGGGCTCCACCGCCCCGGCCCGGGACGTGCCCGCCGGCCGGTGCGAGAAGGACACGGGCCGCGTCAGCTCGCGCTCCACGAACCGCTCCGCCTGGTGCACCCGCAGGGCCTTGGGCTGGCCCTCCAGCCGCCATGTCACCCGCACGCGCCCGAAGCCGGGCGGCGCTTCCACCCTCGCGGGCAGCGACTCCCACGGCCGCTTCTCCAACTCCTCGAAGAAGGCGCGCTGGACGGGGTACTCCACCAGGGGAGGCAATAGCTCCAGCCGCCGTCCGCCGGCCGCCAGCGCCACCGTGTCCCCCTGGAGAAACGCGTCCGAGTCCGCTTCCATCACCACCTGCGCGTCCTTCCAGGACACCAGCGTGACGCCCTGCTTTTGCTGGCCCACGTCCGCGGGCGTGAAGGTGGCCTCGCTCGCGCCGAGTGGCAGCCTCACCCACGCCTTCACCCGGCCCGTCCAGCCGCGCAGGTCCTTGTCCGACCTGAGCGGCGGCTCGAGCGCCACATCGAAGGTCGCGTAGGCGCCGCCCGTGGGCCCCCACTCGCGCCCGGTGTGCTGGTCGAACGCGACCGGCTGGCCCTGCTCGTCCTGGAGTGACTCCAGTTGGAAGCGCACCTGGCCCAGCCCGTGGTTGGGCAGCGCGCCCAGGTCAGCCCCGACGAGCAGCTTGCTGTAAAAGGACTCGTCGCGCCTGAGCATGATGAAGGGGCCCACCTCGTCGAGGAGGGCCAGGGCGTCCGGCGCGTCCAGGGCCACGGGCGGGGCGCGGAAGGAGTAGGACGGCAGGCGCACCCAGGATGCCTCCGTGTCCGGCTTCCAGGGCACGCGCTGCTCGGGGTGGGAGAGCGTCCCTGCCCGATCGCGGAGCGCCGAGTCCGTCATCAGCTCCCCGGCGAGGGTCCTCACGTCGGGCGCGGGCGGCGGCGGCCACGTGAGCGACATGGGCAGCGCCACGTCGACGCTCCCCTCCCGGACGAGCAGTTCCAGGCGGTGCGGCGGGGCACTGAAGCGCACGGTGTCCTCCGAGGACTTCTCGCGCGTGAGCCACAGCCCTCGGGCGTCGTAGGCGGCCAGGTACGGCAGGTACCCGCCCGGCGCGTCCGGCGGGTGGGGGATGACCTCGCCCGGCCGCTCGCCCGGAGTGAAGCCCGGCCCGGGGGCGCCCGGCGCCTGGAGCGCGAGCACCACCTTCTTGACCCGGGGGTAGCGCACGTGGAGCGTTCCCTGGGCGCGGTGGAGCCGGAGCAGGTCCAGGTCCCGCGTCTCGTCCGAGTACCGCACTCCGGGCACCACATCGACTCTGTCTCCATGGGGCAACTGCTTGTCGGGGCGCTCCGTGCGCAGGTAGGACGCGGGCAGGGACACGCCCTGGGCGTCCAGCCATGTCATGTCCTCGTAGCGCACCTCGGCCCCCAGGCTGTTGCCGCAAGCGGGCAGTTCCAGGCCGATGAACGGACTGCCCCCGAGGCCCTCGCGCGAGGCGAACACCCGCAGCCGCTCGCGCAGCCACTCCGCCGACACGCCGTCGCACACACGCGCGCCCTCCTGGCCCGCCAGGGGCGGAGATGGCTCGCTCCGGAGCAACCCCTGGGACACCAGGGGCACTTCCACGGTGCGCTCCACGCGCCGCTCCACCCGGTGGAACTCCAGGACGGTGGGCGTGCCCTCCAGCCGCGTCATCACGCGCACGCGCCGGGCCCCCTCCGGCGTGTCCATTTGATCGGGCAGCTCCTCCCACGGCTTCTTCGCCAGCGCCGCGTAGAACGCCCACTTGCCGGGCTCGTGCCAGATGCTCTGGCGCTCGGCCAGGCGCGCCCCCTCGACTCCACGCGCGACGAGCTCCCCATCCAGGCCCTCTCCCTCGAGCACCACGTCCGTGCCCTTCCAGGACACGAGCCGCACTCCGTCCTTCTCCCGGCCCACGTCCGCCGGGGTGAAGGCGAGCACCTGGAAGCGCACCGGCAGGGACACGGTGAGGCGCGCCGTGCCCTTCCACGTGGGGGGGCCCTTCGCGCCCTCCTCCAGGGGCGGTGCCAGCTCGATCGCCCGAGTGCCCTGCTGCTGCTGGAACTGGAAGGCCATCTCCCCGGCCTGCTTGAAGGGGACGGGCCGCCCCTGGACGTCCGTGAGCGTGTCGATCGACACCCGCCCCGTGAACAGCCAGTGATTGGGCAGGGAGCGCCAATCGCCGCGCAGCCAGAAGCGATCGGTGTACGGAACCAGGATGCCCAGGGGGGGCGGCTCGTGCAGCAGGGCGTCCACCTGTGCTTCCGAGAGGGGGACGGGAGGCGCGCGAGGCGAGTAGACCGGCAGCCGGGGCCAGGGGGAGGGCAATAGGGCGGCGAGGGCCTCGCCCTGAGACGAGCCTACCGCGGCCCACTCGCCCAGTTGGGCGAAGGACTCCCGAGTGAGCACCTCACCATCCAGCCACTTCGTTCCGGGCGCGGGGGCGGGGAGCATGCGAGGGATGGGGGCCGCGGGGGGCGCGGGGGAAACGGGGGGCGCGGAGGAGCAGGCCCACAGGCCCAGCGCCAGCGGGGTGAACCAGGACGTCCAACCGGTATGGCGCGGCATGAGGGCTCCAGACGGGGTATGGCGTGCCCGCGGAGTGTGAACCGCCCACTCTCCCCGTGTCATGGAGCCCGGTGTCCCGGTCCGTCAGCCCCGAGACAAATGTGCTCCTCTCCCGGGTCCGATCACCTCAGCCGAAGATGGCATACGTTGGTGAGGCGAAAGGAACGTCATGGGACTGGCGAAGAAGGGCACCCGGTTGTTGACCATCGAGGGCGCGCGGTACCGCTGGGTCGTTGCACCCAACGACGAGCCCGGCCTGGGTATCGTGGTGGAAGCCGCGGACCTGGCCGGGCAACGCATGGTGACCTGGGTCGAGCACGGCACGGCCATCTCCCCCTGGCTGGTGCGTGAGGCGATTCTTCACGCCCTCTCCCAGGGCTGGAGTCCACGAGAGCGCGGGCCCGAGCGCGTGTTCCGGTGGGAGGCACCGAGCATCCGGAAAGCCCTCGGCGAGCGGCTGGACGCGCGGTTGTCCCAGCTCTGCGATGCATTCCAGGAGCGCGTGGCTGGCGTGGAGGACGTCCGCGACCTCGCGCGCCATGGTGAGCGTGGCATTGCGTTTGAAACACTTTGCAGCCACATCCTCGATGCGGATGAGCCGCCGGCGCTGAGCCTCGCGGAGTTCGAGCAACTCGCCGCATTCGGAGAGGGCATCGGATGCCGCTCCGCGTGGGTGGACCTCGCCGAGCGCCTGACGCCCAAGGACCGCGAGCATCTCCCTCCTCGGCTTCGGACCCTGGCCGCGAACCAGCTCACAGGCGAGCTCGCGAGCAATCCCAATCCCCACCGCCGGGAGTGGTTGGAGCGGCTTCGCGCGGTCATCATGGGACGCGGAGGCGTCTCACCATGAAGAGAATCGGGAGCCGAGCTGGGACCCTGGGGTGGGCGGCGTGGCTGATGCTGTCCCTGCTCTGTCTGACCCCCCAAAGCGCGGTGGCCCGGGAGTTGTCCCTGCTGAGAGCGCCGGTCCGGTCCGAGAGCCTGGGAGGGCACGTCGGGCGAGCCTTCGTCACGAGCGGAGCAGGGGTGGTGGGCGCTTTCTCGGCAGGACTCGCTCTTTTCACCGTGGAGAGCCTGGCGGTGATCTACCTCCGGAACGCGAACCTTCTCAGCACCACGGAGGACGATCAGCTCCTGCTGGAGGTCATGGGGGCCTCCCTCATGCTCGGGGCGGCGGCCGGGGCGTCCCTCGGCGTCGCGTGGGTGGGCGGCCTCATGAAAGGGCAGGGTGGATTCGACTCCGCCCTGCTCGGTGGCTTCGTCGGTCTCATGGGGTCGCTGGTCGTGACGCAGCAGCTGCGCAAGAGCGAGGCCGGGCTGGCATGGCTGGCATTCACTGGGCTCGTCCTGCCGGCGGTGTGTTCGGCCATCAGCTATGAGCTCGGCTCCAACATCCGCTCAGCTAGTGCCTCCCTGCGGCACAACCAGGCAGCGATCGCAGCTCCCATACTGCTAAGCTGGTCCGACCGGTTTTGAGACTGGCTGTCAACCACTCCGAGCCATCACTCCAATGCGAATGGATCGCCGCTTGGCGAACCCTGGCACGGTGCATCAATAAGCCCTCCTGCGCCATGGACTCGCGCCAAGCGGGGAATTGAGCCTTAAGGACGGGCGTCTCGCGAGCGATCGGCGGCCCTTTGGCTTCTCTCTGTTGACTCCGCAGCTTGCTTTTTTGCAAGGGGGATGGGGTAAGATAAGGAAGGCTGGAAGCATTGATACGCCGCCTGCGGCACCATGTTGTTCGAATAGACCAAACATCACCCATCATGCGCATACCAGAAACGCCCAGCAGCATTGAACAACTTGACCTGATGAAGTTGCTCGACAGTTATGCAAATGGCAATGCCGCTTGGGATGGCGAAGCATTAGGCCCCCAAATGCGAGAAGCATGTAGAACCCTACATTCAGCCATTATCGGGGTAGTGAATAAGTTTTTTGCTCCATACCTAGACCGGGTGACAACCCGTGAAATGGAAGCATTCACACTGCATGATCGAGTGCATGGCCGAAAAGTCGCGCACCTTATGTGGCACATACTCACTCCCGAGAGGCGCCAACGCCTAACTCCTCCCGAAATTGGAATGTTATTGATTGCCGCGCATCTTCATGACTTGGGGATGGGCCTCAGTCCTACAGAGCGTAACGCGCGACTAAGTAGTAGTTCGGATCTTTGGGAACGGTTGCAGTTAGATGAGTCAACCCGGGAGAACATGGAGAAGTTAGCGTTGAGCGTTGGCAACGAAAAACTTTCTATCGACGACCGACGCCACGCCGAGCGTCAATTGGAACAAGCGCGAGAGGCACTTCTATGTCAAGACACCCGGGAGCGGCATGCGACGCGCATCAGGTATGAAGAGATTCTGCATATGCTTGAGGAGATTCACAGAAATGCCTCCTCATCAACTCCGGATATCTCGGCTGCCCTTGGTTTTGATAGCGATTCATATAGAGAAAAGATAATCGACATTTGCGTCAGCCACAATGAAGACGCGCTTGTCCTGGTCCAACCAGATCCAAATAATCCTTCAAAAACAAGATTTCCCAGGGACTACCCGGTCGGGCGCTGCAATGCTGACTTGCACCTAATAGCAGCAACCCTGCGTCTTGCTGACATTCTGGACTTTGACCGGGAAAGAACGCCCCCCTCGCTGTTTTATTATCTGCTCCCAAGCACTCTAGCCCCAACAGAGAACCGTTCAGTTCTTGAGTGGCGAAAACATCTCGCAATCTCGAATTGGAACATTGATTCAAAACGCATCGTGTTTAAAGGACGATGCAACGATCATATCGTGCACCACGCGGTTGTTGGGTTTTGTGAGACAATCAAGCGTGAAATTGAAAACACAAGATCAACCTTTATTAAGGATGATCCCTGGCCGTTTTTGCTCCCATCAGAGGTAGAGGCAGAAATTTTCGAAGATGGGTATCGATACGTTCCATATCGATTCGACATAGATGCTGCTCGCATCAACGAAATTTTGCTGGGGCATTCGATTTACGAAAACCCACTTGATGCAGTTCGCGAACTCATCCAGAACGCGGTGGATGCATGCAAGTTGCTAGACGCTCATACTCTCTTGCAGGAGACAACGGAGCCACGCAAATCTGGCCGAATATTTGTTCGTTACGAAGAGCCGCTCGACAAGAATCATCCGCCACGCCTGATCATATCGGACCGTGGCACTGGAATGGACCAGAGAATCCTGGAGAATTACTTTTTGAAACTGGGGCGCTCTTACTACAAATCAACTGAGTTCAACCAGACTCGCATTCAATTGCGCGCAAGGGGAGTGGATTTTGCGCCTGTTTCTGAATTCGGAATAGGCTTTCTGTCTAGCTTCCTTCTGGCGGATCGAATCGAGGTCAAGACAGCGCTGTGGGAATCCGAAAAAGGGGACACGCGGAAACGTACCCTGCAGATCGATGGGCCTACACGATTGATCCGATTGAGGGACGAAAAAAACGATGGGGTGTCAAGGTTCAAGGGCACAGAAGTCACGTTGCATTTAAAGCGAGGCAGTCGCAGAGACCGTAACAATCCACCTTCATGGGCAGAAATAAAAATGTACCTGGAAACAGTGTGCATACAGCTGCCATACACACTTCATCTTGTCCATTCTGGGGCAGATGGAATCAGAGAAGTCAATATCGAACCGCAACAGCTTTCGGTCTCAGTGCCGCTCCATTTGGAGCCATTCACACTCCGTATACCTGTAAATGATCCTGAACTCGGCCTGAATGGTGAAATCGCCATCTCAAATGCCCGCCTTGCGAAAAACGCCATACAGCAGATATCAAGAAATCAACCACTAAGAACAGAAGCAACATCTGAAAGCGCTTCCCATGAAGATGGTTCCGTTTTGCTCCGTGGTGGGTTCAAAATCAGTGGGGTTCCAGGTCTCCCTAGCACATTCACCACGGATCGAATCGCAGGCGCCAAGCTTGAACTAACTTTCGAAAAAAACCCCTCGCATCGGTATCTCGCCGTCAATCTTGCGCGCACTAAATTAGTTGACGAAGAGGTGGTGGAGAAGCGAGTGCTGAAGGCGTGGCTCTCTAAGTTGCTCGACATGGGCGAACAACTACACGAGGGTTATGTTTACCATCTGGAAGTTCGAGGGACGCGTCAGTTAAGGCCTAGGCGAGACATTCTTGAGGATGCTCTGTGGCTACAGGACTACAGCGCATACCAAATCTATCGCCTGGGGCGCTTGGGGTGGCAGGCAATCATCAGAGATTCTCGCTCAGAGACGGTGGATGATGATTTCGATAAGTGGGAACGAGGCGAGGGCGGAGCCCTGAGGATATTGTCCTTCGAACATGAGTTGCACTGGCGGATGCTAGACCTCGTAATGCCGCGAGTGACCCGTCTAAAAATGGGAGAACAAGGAAGCCTGTATCTAGCTCCCCCTTGTCTAAATTGGAGGGAGCGGCTTGAGTCATGCCGTGACTTTATTAGTGTGCCGATGGGGTGGGGAGATTTTGTTGAGTATATTGGCCACATCTCTGGACTCTTGCTTTATCGCTACGCCGGTTCTAGATATATTAACTTGAAATTCAAGGAGCGGGTGGTTGCGGTTTTTGAAAGAGAAGAGGAGGTTGCAGAGCTTGTTATTGTTTTGGATAAAGTCGTTTATTCGCGAGAACTCGGGCGACAGGCAAACCTTGGGCGTCAAGAAATGGAGATTTTTAATAGAGCAGTAGATGCATTTGGTGAACTTCACATCGGCGGTTTGCAGGGGAGTTGGAGCCTTAAAAGCTTTGTGCATCGATGAGGCTTCCCAACAACGCATGAGGAATAGGGCTCTCTACAAGGAGCTACGATCGCCAGAGTTCTCATGGCGCACTGGCGTAAATGATTCCAGGCGCCAAGTGCCCTGACATTGGGGCCTGGGCCTGAATGAGCCAAGGCAGGAAACCCTTGACGGATCAGCAGATTCCAGCCTCGGCTCGTGTATCCCCAATGGGATTCAACCCCACCGGGCGAAATCGCTACACCGGGGAGATCTCCCGGCGGCGGAAGGGGCGCTCCACCTTCTTGTTGGCGGTGCGCTTGAGGGCGCGCGCCAGCAGCCGCCGCGTGTCGCGCGGGTCCACCACGTCGTCCACCATGGCCATGGCCGCCGTGCGCTCGATGCGGATGTGCTGGCGCAAGCCGTCAGCCAACTCCTTCTTCATCGCCTCGGCGGCCTCGGGGCTCTCCGCGCTCTGCAGCAGCTTGCGCGCCGCGATGGACACCATGCCCTCCGGGCCCATCACTCCAATCTCCGCTCCCGGCCAGGCAATCAGCAGGTCCGGCTCGAAGGCCCGGCCGTTCATCACGTAGTAGCCCGCGCCGTAGCCCTTGCGCACCACCACCGTCAGCTTGGGCACCGTGGCGCTCGCCACCGCGTACATCATCTTCGCCCCGTGCCGGATGATGCCCTGCTGCTCCACCTTCGTGCCCACCATGAAGCCCGGCACGTCCTGCAGGAACACCAGCGGGATGTTGAAGGCATCGCACAGGTTGATGAACCGCGCCGCCTTGTCCGCCGCGTTCACGTCCAGGATGCCCCCCAGGAACATCGAGTTGTTCGCGACGATCCCCACCGGCCAGCCGTCAATCCGCGCCAGCCCCGTGATGATGTTGCGCGCGAACCTCGGCTTGAGCGGGAAGAACTTCCGGTCATCCACCAGCGACAGGATGACCTTGTGCATGTCGAACGCCTGCCTCGGGCTGTCCGGCACCACCTTCAGCAGCTCCTCGTCCCGCCGGTCGAACGGGTCCGTGGACTGCCTGCGCGGCGGCTTCTCCTCGCAGTTGGCGGGGAAGAAGCCCAGGTACTCGCGGATGGCCGTGAGGCAGGCCGCATCGTCCGCGTACTCGGCGTCCGCCACGCCCGACAGCTCGTTGTGCACCTTCGAGCCGCCCAGCTCCTCCTCCGTCACCTTCTCGCCCACCACCGACTCCACCAGGTACGGGCCGCCGATGGCGATGGAGCTCGTGCCCTTCACCATCGGCACGAAGTCCGCCAGCGCCGGGATGTAGGCCGTGCCGGCCGCTCCGGGGCCCACCATCGCCGCCACCTGCGGCACCACTCCGCTCATCACCACCTGCTCGCGGAACAGGTACCCCGTGTCCGCGAAGCTCGCCAGGCGCCGCGGGTCCACCTCGCCTCCCGCCTCCAGCCGCGCTCCCGCCGAGTCCACCAGCCACACCATCGGAATCCGGTTCTTCAGCGCGATGTCTCGCAGCCGCGCCACCTTGCGCTCGCCCACCGTGCCGATGGAGCCGCCGAACACCGTGAAGTCATAGATGGCCGCCGCCACTGGCCGGCCGTCGATCTCTCCCACCCCCGTGATGACTCCGTCCGCCGGCGAGGGCTTGCCCGGCTCATTCTCCTCGGGGAGGTTGCCGTCCGCCCCCGCCAGCAGCCCCATCTCCTCGAAGGTGTTCTCGTCGAAGAGCCGCTTCAGCCGCTCGCGGGCCGTCAGCTTGCCCTTGGCATGCTGGCGCTCGATGCGCTCCGGTCCGCCCATTCCCTCGTTGCGGCGGCGCTGCTCTTCCAGCTTCTCCACCCGGTCCTTCATCTTCATGGTGTGATCTCCCAGGAGAGTCGGGCGCTACCTTGCCAGAGCCGCGAGCACCCCCGGAAGGGTAGAGTGGCGCCGTGTCTTCCATCGTCCTTCGTGCCCTCGCTCCGGCCCTCGGGCTCGTGCTCGCTGGCTGTTCCGTGCCTCCCTCCTCGGAGCCCCGGCGCGAGGCCCGGGTCGAGGGCCGCGTGGCGCTGGCCGGCCCTCCCGTGGGCAATGCGTTCCTGTTCCTGTTCGCCCCGGACGAGGCTCCTCCCGAGCAGCGGGGAGAGCCCCGGTACGTGGCCGCCGTCCCCGAGGTGCGCCTCGCCGCCGGAGACGCGCGCTTCGGGTTTTCCGGGGTGGGCCCCGATGTGTACCGGCTGTGGGGCTTCCTCGATGCCAATGGCGATGCGGACCTCACCGTGGACGTGCTCGCGCAACCGGGGGCGGGGGATTGGGTCCCTGAGTCCTCCGTCGAGTTGAACGTGCAGCCGGGACAGACGCTGCCGGTGGACCTCTCGCTGCCTCGCCGGGTGCGGCGTCCGCTCCCCGCATTCCAGGTGGTGGAGCAGGGGACGGAGGGGGTGTTCACCCTGACGGACTCGTCCACGGCGGTTGCCTCGCTCAACGTGCGCAGCGAGGGCTTCGGGCTGCTGCGCGGGGACGTGCCCCGGTTCTTCGTCCGGCTCGCGGACACGAATGGGGATGGGACGCCGGATGACGTGAACGGCGATGGCGTGGTGGACGTGTGGCCCCAGTTCTTCCTGCGCTTCGTTCCCCGGCCCGGGCAGGCCGTGCCCCTGGACAGCCAGGGCCGTCCCGCGCAGGTCATCGTCCCGCTGCTGCCCGATTTGACGCCCTTCCTCGGGAGTCTGCAGGGGGATCCGGGCATCACGATCGCCGCCGGGTCGCTCCAGCTCTTCGTCGTCCCGTTGGCCCAGGCCATCACCCAGGAGCCGGGGCGGGGGAGGGTGGTGACCACGCTCGGTGCCATCCCCGTCGGGGAGTACGAGCTGTGGGCCGTGAATGATGAAGGCGGTGTCTGGTTCGTCCCCAATGCGTTGGGACGGCGGACCGTGGAGCCTGTGTCCGGCCAAGCGCTGCGCTTCCGCGTGGTCCATGCGGAAGGCACGGATGGCGGAACGGGCTCGCCGTAGTCCTTGGATTCGAGGGGAGAGACATGCCAGTCCGAGCGTTGCTGACTCTTGCCGCGGTGGCGCTGTCCGTCGCGTGTGCCGGGTGCTTCTGCATTCCCTGGCCCCGGTGCACACCGATGACCTGCACCGAGGCCCGAGCCAACTGCGGCGAGGTGCCGGATGGATGCGGGGGCGTGCTCGATTGCGGTACGTGCACGGCGCCCGAGACGTGCGGTGGATTTGGCACACCGAATGTCTGTGGTTGCACGCCGATGAGCTGTGCTGAACGCGGCGCGGAGTGTGGTGTCATCGACAACTGTGGAACGCCTCTGGATTGTGGCTCGTGCACGGAGCCCCAGACGTGTGGCGGGGGCGCGCTGCCGAATGTCTGCGGTTGCACCCCGGTGAGCTGTGCCGCCGCGGGTGCCAACTGTGGTCCGCTCCCGAATGGCTGCGGAGGAGTGCTCGATTGTGGCAGGTGTACGCCGCCGTGGACGTGCGGAGGTGGTTCGGGTGGACGGCCCAACGTCTGTGGTTGCACCTTGACGACCTGTGAAGACGAGGGCGCCAGCTGCGGGACGGTGCTGAATGGCTGCGCGGAGCCGCTCTACTGCGGGACGTGTACGGCGCCGCTGTCCTGCGGAGGCGGCGGTACGCCGAATGTCTGTGGTTGTACCGCGACGACCTGTGCCGCCGCGGGTGCCACCTGTGGCGTCATCTCCGATGGCTGTGGCGGGACGCTCGACTGTGGCCCGTGTGCTCCCCGGTGCGGCAACGGCCGGCTCGAGGCGGGGGAGCAGTGTGACGACGGCAACACCGTGAACGGAGACCTGTGCAGCGCGAGCTGTGAGATCGAGGCCTCCTGCCCGCCCGTTCCGGAGGCGCCCACGACGGGGCTGGAACCCGGGACCGCCCGGGGCAGTCTCTCTGTTTCCCTGCACCCCAGGACGATCGATTGGGTCTCCGCCGCCTTCGTGCCCATCCGTGGAACCACGCGGTTCCAGCTCATCGTCTCCAACGATCCCCGGTTGTGCGACACGCTGGTCAACACCAACCAGTACGAGCAGACGGAGCGGTGTCCTGATGACTACTGCTCGCTCTGTCCTGGCTGCTTCGGGAAGTCGAACGGCTATGCCTATCTCACGGCGCTTTTCGACCAGTCGTCTCCCGCGGGGAGTGCCACGGGCCAGCTCTCCTTCTTCGATGACCAGGCCAACGTGGTGGGGTGGGGGTTCCGGATGGCCGTGGATGGCGCCATCACTCCGGACTCGACGGCGCCGACTGGCCAGCTCGAGATCTGCGATGCCAAGTATGGCGCCACGGGCACCGGGACGTTCCACGCCACCCGGTGCGTGGGGGGTCTGCCCATCAATCACTGAGACCGCTCGCGCCGCTCTGGGGCAGAGTCTAAGAATGCGACCTTCCCCTCATCCGAACGTGTTCCTGGGACTCGCGCACGCCCGTGCCCTGCTCGCGGGCGCCGTGCTGGCCCTGCTCGCCGCGTGTGCGGCCCGTCCCGAGGCACTCGCTCCCTCGCGCGAGACCCGGGTGCTCCGCGTAGGCACGAGCGGCGACTATCCCCCGTTCAGCACGCTGCGCGATGGGCAGGCGTCTGGCTTCGACGCCGCGCTCATGGAGTCCTACGCGGCCGCTCGTGGGTACCGCCTCGAATGGGTGCGCTTCCGCTGGCCGGAATTGGTGGCGGACCTCGGCGCCCAGCGCTTCGACATGGCGGCCAGTGGCCTCACCATCCGCCCCGAGCGCTCGTTGGCCGGGCGCTACACCGTGCCCGTGGCGCGCAACGGCGCCCTGCTGCTCTTGCGGCGTCCGTCCTGGGCTCCTCCGCCCGGGAGCTCCACCCCCGAGGAGCCGCTCGCGCTCCTGCGCGCGCTCGACCGGCCCGAGTTCCGCCTCGCGGTGAACCGGGGCGGGCACCTGGAGCGCGTGGCGCGTGCCCACTTCCAGCAGGCGCGCATCCTCGCCATCTCCGACAACGCGGTGCGCGAGGCGCTGGCCACCGGGCAGGCCGACGCGGCGCTCAGCAACACCGTCGAGGGACCGCGTTGGGCCGAGGGCCTCTCCGGCATCGAGCTCGTCGGCCCGTTCACCCGGGACGTGGTGGCGCTCTACGTGGAGCCCTCGCGGGCCGGGCTGGCCGCGGATCTGGACACGTGGCTCCTGCAGCAGGAGGAGAGCGGGGCGCTCGGGCAGCTCCGTGCGCGGTACCTGGGCCCCGGTGCCACCGGGCCCACCGCGACGCCGGTGGACGCGCTGCTCTCCGCGACGGCCGAGCGGCTGACGCTGATGCCCCTGGTGGCCGCGGCCAAGCAGCGCGAGGGCCAACCCATCGAGGTGCCCTCGCAGGAGGCGCGGGTGCTCGAGGCCGCCCGGAAGGAGGTCCATGACGCCGCGGAGGCCCTGGGCATCGCGGCGCCTCCGGACGAGGCCATCACCGCGTTCTTCCAGGCGCAGATGGACGCGGCCAAGAAGATTCAGCTCCGCACGCAGACCACCGCCGAGGCCCCCGTGCACTCGCTCGATGCGGAGCTCCGGCCCGCGCTCGCGCGTATCAGCGCGCGTCTCAGCACCCTGGTGCCGCGCGTCCCCGGAGGGCTGGACCGTGAGGCCACGCGGCGCAAGGCGCGTGAGGAGCTGGCGTCCACGGGTCTGGAAGGAGAGGAGATCGACCGCCTCGCCGATGCGTTGGTGGCGCTCGGTGCGGCCCGGGTCACACCGCGGCGGTAGCCGGCTCAGGGGGAGCAGCCCGGCGGCGTCCGCGCGCCCGTCACAGTTCGCTTGCGAGCCCTCTGTCCCGTGCGCAAGTACACCGCGAGTGGAGCGGGGGAGAGTGGCGATGGCGGCGAGGAGTGGTTGGGGGAAGTGGGCACGTGTGGGCCTGCTGGTGAGCGCGGGGCTGTACACGGGATGTGGTGCGGTGGACGCGGGGCAGCCGGAGCCCGCGGAGCCCCTCCCTCCGGAGAATGTCTTCCAACCAACGCCCGGGGAGCCTCCTCCCGCCGAGCCCGGCCCAGGCCCGGTGGGTGAGGGCGAGCAGCCGGGCGAGCCTCCCGTCGAGCCAGACACCGGCTCGGAGGGAGAACCGCAGCGGCCTCCGGATGGCACGGGACAGCGCCCGCGCAGGGCATGGCTGCGCGCCTCGTTCTACGCGGGCGTGGGACCGGGCGGGCTCGTGGCCGGGGACTTCAATGGCGATGGCTCGCCAGATGTCGCCGTCAACGCGCAGAGCCGTAACTTCTCGAGCCAGTACGTGACCCGCCACGGTGAGTTCCTCGTGCTGCTCAACGACGGGCGCGGAGGGCTCGGGAAGGTGGCCGAGCGGCAGTCCCTGTGGAGCTCGTCGGGCCGCATCGCGGCGGGTGATGCGAACGGAGACGGCCACCAGGATCTGCTGGTGGGAACGCGTTACGGGGTGGATGTGAGGCTCGGACGGGGGGATGGCTCCTTCGTGGGGGTGGAGGCGAAAGACGTCCCCAGCGATGGGATGGTTTCCAGCCTGGGTCTCTGGACGGGGCGCACCGGTACGCCCCTCCTCTGGGCCCTGGGCAACTACGATGACTACGACTACCCGAGTGGCTTCGCGGTCTTCTCCCTGCTGCGGCATGCCGGGGAGGGCCGTTTCGAGTTCTCGGAGCTCCGCCGACAGGAGACCGGTTCCGAGGTGGTCGGCTTTCTGGAGTCCTCGCTGACCGCAACGGTCGCGGACTACAACGAGGATGGCTTCCCGGATGTGGTGTTCAACCGCCTCCCATCGCGGTGGTCGGGCCCGGAGGCGGGGAATCTCTTCTTCGGGGATGAGTCGGGCCGTGTCCGAGTGGGTGGCACCTTGCCCTGGAATGGCATCCGCCACGTGTACACCGCGGACTTCAACCGGGATGGGCACGCGGATCTCCTCGCGTCGGACGCCGCTTCCCTGCGGGTGTCCCTGGGCGATGGCCGTGGTGGGTTCTCCGAGTCCTTCTCGGTGGAATTCGAGGCCGAGGTGAGCGACGTCGCCGTGGTGCAGCTGGACACGGATGGGCTGCCCGACGTGGTGGCGCTGCACGGCCCAGCGGAGGCGGTGTCCCTGCTGCGAGGAATTGGAGATGGAACGCTCGTGCCTCACGCCCTGCTGGCAGTGGGCCGGGCTCCGAGCGCCGCGGCCACCACGGACCTGGATGGGGACGGTACGCCGGAGCTCCTGGTGGCCGAGGCGGATGACAACACCGTGTCCGTGTATGCCGTCCCGGACGAGCCCGTTCGCGAGCCGATCGGCCCCCTGACGTGTCCCCTGGAGGTGAAGTCCGGCGGGGCCTCCCCGCTCCCGGCGGTGTCTCCGCTGGCGGCGGTGGAGACGAAGGTGGTGACCTCGGACGTGACCGTGGGGGACTTCGATGGAGACAGCCGGAGGGAGCTCGCGCTCGCGTTGCCGGAGCGTGGCGTGCGGCTGGTGTCGAACCCGGGGGACGGCGTGCTCACGGTCAGGGACGTCGCGGGAAGCTATCGGATGCTCAGCCTGGCGGCGGGGGACCTCGACGGCGATGGGCGAAGCGATCTCGCCGGCACCCTGGACAGCGGGGCCGGTCCCTACGTGGGCGTGCTGTGGAATGACGTGACGGAGCCCTTCGCGAGGAGCCAGTCCCTCGGGTTCACGGAAGGTGGCGGTGGCGTGGTGGCCGCGGACTTCAATCGGGACGGGCTCGTGGATGTGGCGGCCGCTCTCATCGGGCCCTGCACCGGGCGGGGGACGCGCTTCACCAACCTGGGCAACGGCATGTTCCGCCCGGATCTCCTGACGGATCACAACTACGAGCCGGATGACCGGTGTCCCGGGGCGGGAGATCCGATCGCCGGGGACTTCAACGGCGACGGCACGCTGGACCTGCTCCACACGACGCTGGGCATCAACCTCAACCCCACCGCCGCGGATGGGACCACGCTGCCGGGACACGGGTTCGAGCGGCGCTTCTCCTCCGGCCCGTTCCTCGGGGTGTCGGACGTGGATGGTGACGGAGCGGTGGACCTGGTGCAGCAGCAGGAGCGGAGCGGCGGCGTGGTGCTGTACCGCGGCGATGGGCACGGGTCGTTGCAGGCTCCCTTCCAGTGCGCTCCGCCCACGGGGGAGAAGATCATCGCTGTGGAGGACCTGGACGCCGATGGCCTCCCGGATGTCGTCAGCACGTCCGCGGAGGGGACCGTGCTGTGGGTGTCGCTCGGGACGGAGAAGGGCCGGTGGGGAGCGCCGCGGCGCTACGAGCCAGGGGGCCAGGTGGAGTGGGTGAGGCCCGTGGACCTGCTCGAAGACAAGCGCCCCGAGCTCACGGTGCTGCTGCGCTCGGGCCGGCTGCTGGTGTTCCCCACGCCCGGGGACTGACGCGGGCCGCTATCCCTCCGCCCGCTGCCGATGCTCGTAGGCGTGCCCGAGCCGGGTCACCTCGTCCGACACCGCCTTGAGCATCAGGGACGCCTGCTGGGTCGAGTCGATCCGGCTGACCGTCTCCTCCATGATGACGGAGAGCTGCCGGATGGCGGTGAAGATCTGCGTCATGCCCTCGTTCTGCTGGCGGACGGTGGCGGAGATCTGCCGCACGCTGGTGGTGCTCTGCTGGACCATGTCGGACACCTCGCGGAAGTTCTCTCCGGAGCGTTTGATCCGCTGCATGCCGTCCTCGAGCTGCAGGGTTCCCTGCTCGCTCATGTCCACCGCATCGGTGATGGCGAGGGTGATCTCCTGGAGGATGTCGCGGATGCGGCCCGTGGCCTGGAGCGATTGATCGGCCATGCCCCGGATCTCCCGGGCCACCACGGCGAAGCCCTTGCCGTGCTCGCCGGAGCGCACGGCCTCGATGGAGGCGTTGAGCGCCAGCATGTTGGACCTGTCCGCGATGCTCTTCACCGTCGTGGTGATGAGGCCGATCTGCCGCGTGCTGTCACCCAGCCGGGACACCTTGTCGCGCATCCCATCCACGAATTGGCGGAAGGTGGTGAGCCCCTCGAGGCTCTGTTGCAGGGCCTGCTCGCCAGCGCGGCCCAGCTCCTCCACCCGCGCGGCCACCGTCAGCACGGCCTCGGCCTTCTGGGCGGCCATCTCCGAGGTCTGCTTGATCTCCTCGGACGTCACCTGCGCCTGCTGGAGCGAGGACGCCTGCTGGGTGAGGCTCTGCCGCTGATGCTCGATGGCGCTGCTCAGGCTCTCACCCGCCTCGGACAGGCGGCTGGCCGAGGACTGAAGGGTGACGGGAATCTCCCGCAGCTTGACGAGCACGGACCTCATGCCGTCCGCCATGTCCCCGGCCTCGTCGGTGGAGACCCACGCGGGGGCCTTGGGCATTCCCGTGGCCAGCGCCTCGATGGCCTCGCGCACCGTGTGCATGGCCCGCGACTGCCTCCACACCTGCAAGGCCACCACCAGCGTGGGGAAGATGAAGACGAGCGCGAAGAGGCCCAGGAACGGCACGCCCAGCTCCCGCATGAGTTCCCCCGAGGCCTGACGCAGTTGCTCGGCCACCTGCGTGGCGCCCTGCGCCTCGAACCTCGCGACGAACTGCTCCTGGACGCGGTTGATCTTGATGAACACCACCACCCCGGCCAGGAAGAGCGTGGACACCAACGCGCTGGCCACCGCATACGGCTGGTACCAGGACTGGCGAGGCCAGAAGTAGCCGCGGCCGGTGACGTGCCTGCCGCCCAGCCGCTCCTGCTCCGCCAGGGCGTGCTTCATCATCCAGTGCTCGAGCACGGGCACGATGGGGAAGGTCAACAGCACGCCGAAGGCCGAGGCGATGGCCGTGACGGGAAGGACGGCCTGGAGGCTCTGGCCCGTCATCAGGCAGACGCCGAGCATGAAGCAGGCGCCGGCGTGGAACCAGGTGAGCTGCACGCAGAAGAAGGCGATGCGCGAGGGCAGCTCGAGGATGCGCACGAGCCGGGCGCCCTCCTTGTCCGTGGGGTGGAGCGCGAACGTGCGTTGCACCAGGAAGCGCAGCACCAGGAAGAGCACCAGGCTTGCGTTGAACACCACCACCAGGGCCAGCATGCCGAGCACGGCGCGCACGTCCTCGGGCCGCTCCAGTCCCACGAACAGGCTCGCCGTGTAGGTGGAGAAGGGCGTGAGGGGGATGTTCGACCCGAGCAGCAACAACAGGATGCGCCGCGTGAGCGCCGCCTGCTGTCTCTCATCCGCCATGTCCACCTGGTTCACCTGTCCAGTCACCTGTGCCCCCTTCGATGCGCCCGATCCAGCCCACCCTCAGCGCGAGCCGGGACTGTCATGGAGTCAGCAGGGAGTCAACCCGTCCGGTCAGGTAGGCCGGCTGGATTTCCCGTGAGGCAGTAAAAATCTTCTGGCACTGGGCGTGAAGATGTGAGAATGATGGCGACATGGTGAGCCTGAAACCACATCCCCGAGGGGGAGCAAGATGACCCGGTCCTTCGTATCCCGCCCGGGTGTGGACGAGACGATGATCGTGGTGGGAATGGCGTCGCCGGCTCCCACGGACGTGGGGGTGCGCGGCAAGCACTTCGAGATCACCCGGAAGCTGAAGAACGAGTATTCCGCCGAGGAGTACAGGCTCTTTCCGCAGGCCGCGCAGGCGCGGGTGTTCGAGCTGTGCAACAGGCTGATGCCCGAGCTGGCGGAGTGGTGTGAGCGGTATCCGGCCATCGCGGCCTCGCGGGTGCAGTCCACCGCGCTGACGGGGGCGGTCGCCGCCGTGCCGGGTTCCACCTTCGCGCAGAACGTGCTGCTCACCAAGGTGGGCCTCATCACCTTCGCCATCGACGACATCGCGGATGGGGAGCTGGGGGAGCTCACGGAGGAGGAGCGCCTGTGGATGATGGATCGCTACCTGCTGACGGTGGAGTCACCCGGCAGCGAGCACTGGGACGCGGCGCGGGGTGAGGCCGAGTGTGTGGGGGCGGCCCTGAAGGAGCTGACGCTGGAGCTGATGGCCGCTCCGGGCGCGGGGCGCTTCGGCTGGCTGTGGCGGGAGCACTTCCGGCGGATGTGCGCGAGCCATCAGGCGGAGCTGTGCTCCAAGCGCCTGTTCCAGAGCGAGCGGCTGCTGCCGGAGTTCGAGGACTATCTGCAGGCGGGGCAGTGGAGCATCTCGCTGCCCATGTGGGCCGCGGCCGTGCTCATGGTGCTGGCCCCCGAGGTCGAGCACGAGCTGTCGGAGGATCCGCTGATCGAGGACATCCTGCGCGAGTTGGGGCTGTTGGTGCGCTGGACGAACGACATCCGCAGCTTCGACCGGGAGTCACGCGAGGGGAAGTCCAACGCGCTCACCCTGCTGATGCAACTGGGGATGAGCGAGGCGGAGGCGGAGCTGGAGGCCGCGAGGCAATCGAGCGTGCACCTGCGCGAGCTGGAGGCCCTCACGGCGATGCTGCCCTCGTGCCTCGAGGAGTGGGGCAGGTCGGTGGTCCGCACGGGGCGCTTCTGCCGCAACGTCTACCTGAAGCAGGAGTTCCACCACTGGCAGTCGTAGGGGCCGCGGTGCTCACCCTGCCCGGCGGACCCGGGTAGCAGGGACCTGCTCGAAGCGTGCGAGGAGCCGGAGTGATGGCGGATCGAGCAGGGAGAGCAGGCGGGAGCCCCGGATGACGAGCTCGGAAGGGCCCGTGACGCGGTAGAGGGCCTCCCAGGCGAAGTCGGAGCCGACGAAGCACCAGCTCTCCCCATCGGGCAGGAGCCCCACCCTCCATGCGGGCATCACGTAGTGCTTGTAGCCCCAGAGCCGCTCGCGGCTCACGTCCTCGAAGGGCACGTGGGGATGGAAGAGCAGGGGAGGGTGGTGGTCCTCGGGATTCACGACGGCGAGGCGCTCTCCCGGAGGCACGAGCTTCCGGAGCGCATCGAGGACCCGCTGCTGCAGCTCGATGATCTCGCCCGCCACTGCTTCATCGTAGGGGGAGAAGCCTTCCGGAATGCGGTAGCGCACCACCTCGCGGTCCTCCCGCTGCAAGGCCTGGAGCACCTCCAGGGCCGGGGCGACCGTCGGGTCATCGAAGTCGAGATGCTGCCAGGCTCGAGCGTTCATCGGAGTTCTGGAGGCTTCAGATCGGGATGCTCTGAGTAGATCGGGTTCATGATCTCCAGGAGCATGGTGGTCATGATCTTGGAAACCGAGTCTCGGTATCGCCTGAACTCGACATCGTCCTCCGTTGATTGCACGAGGCGGATGGACTCGTTCAGCTGCGCACCCATTGACACCATCAGGTCCGAGATGGCCTTGGCGGTGTTGTTGGTCATTGCCTTCACCGGGACAGGCGGCGGACCCAATCGAAGTACGTGGCCCTCGGGTCCTCCAGGGGATCGCGGAACAGGGCCCGGAGCTCGGCCCGGTCCACCTGGCCGCCGTCGAAGTCGCGGTAGAGCGCGTCTCCCAGCAGGTAGCCGAGCGCGTGGCTGACGCCGTGGAAGAGCCGGTCCTTGCGCAGCGGCAGGAGCTTCACCGCCTCGTCCGGTACCTCCACCTCCGCCGCCTTGTGCGCCAGGACGAACGCGGCGATCTGCCGCTCCACGCCCCGGGCTCCGGCGAAGCGCAGCGCCCACTCGCCCGTGCCCAGGCACGTGCGACGCGGGTTCACCAGCTTCGAGCCGAAGAAGCCCAGCGCCTCCTCCAGGCACCGCGCGTAGAAGGCATCCGAGGCCCGCCGGGGCGCCTCCATCGCGTCTCCCACCGCGCAGTGCCGGACGAAGTGCGCCGCCTCCTCGGCCGCGTGGTTCAGCGACAGCGACGCGAGGTACGCCGTCCGCGACCGGGGGATGTAGCAGCTCTCCCGCGAGAGGATGTGCCGCCGCAGCTGCAGCAGCTCCCCCTGCGTGAAGCGGCCCCGCTGCTGGATGCGCCCTAGCGCGTCCTCGTCCGCCGCCGTCACCACCTCCACCTCGTCCAGCGACCGGCCCACCGGCACTCCCGCCAACCGGCCGATGAGGCTCGCCATCTCCCGGAAGCGCTCCGCCGCGCTCCTGTCCCGCAGCGGCGAGTCCCCGGACTCCGCCTCCAGGTAGTCCAGGAAGCTCTGCTGGCACACCACCGGCGAGGCATTCAGCAGGCACAGCGCGCCGTCCGGCAGCTCCACCGCCTGCGACATGCCCACCTTGCCCTCGCGGGCCAGCCGCCAGTAGACGCCCTCGGCGTTCTGGTACACCACCAGCCCGCGCGCTCCGTGCGCCTCACCCAGGGCCCGCTCCACCTGTTCCGGCAGGTGGCAGGGCGCCACGTGGTACTGGCCCACCAGCACCATCACCCGCGGCTTGTCCTCCGCTCGCACCGCCCGGGCAATCCGCTCCGCCGCGTACGCGTCCCGCAGCTCCAGGGAGCGCTCGCCCTGCGCGCGCCGATCGATGCCCACCACCTGCAGCCGATGACGCTTCGCGTAGGCCAGCAGCGTGCGCAGGCCGGACCAGGAGCCCTGGCTCGTGCCATGTCCCAGCCGGGCGAGCAGGGGCCGCTCCGCCAGCCGTCCCGCGAGGTACGCCTCCACCGCCGCCTGGTGCCGGCCCTCCACGCACTCGAGTGCCAGCACGACGCGGCGGCCCGCCTCGCGCACGCCTTCCACGAGCTCCAGGTACGTCTCCTGGGCGAGCGGCAGGGTGTGGTAGTCGCCCACGTACACCACGTCCGCCGCCTGCACCCGCTGGGACACCGCCGAGGCTGGCAGCACCCGCCGGTACTCGGACGTGCGCCGGCGGTAACGGGCCTCGTAGGCCCGGAAGGCCGCGGACTGCCCTTCGATGGCCCGGGCGATCTGGGCCTTCTGGCGGCGGAACAGGGCGAAGTGGAGGGCGAGCGACGCGCGCATGGACGATCACAACTCGCACGCGAGTGCCAGCCCGGCAAAAATTCGGCCCCTGGGACCCCCCTTCCTTGACGGGCCGCACCCCTCGGGGGACGATCGGGGTTGACCGTGAAATCCGTACTTACGAGATCACGCCCCCTCGCCCTCGTGCTCGTGCTCCTCACGGCGTTGCCCGTGATGGCGCAGGAGCAGTCGTCGCTGCTGCACAACGCGCCCGGGCAGGCGGAGCCCGGGGTGGCGCTCGTGGTGGACGGCGTGCTCACCGGGACGCAGCGCATCATGCGGATGGTCATCCGCTACCGCGGCCCCGGCGAGCCCTACGCCGAGGCCCCGCTGGAGCTGCAGTACGGCGACCTGTACCGGGGCACCATTCCGGCCTCGAGCCTGGCCCCGCCCGGCGTCGAGTACTACGTGGAGGGTTTCACTCCCGGAGGGGAGCGCGTGCCCCTCTTCAAGAACGCCGCGCGGCCGGCCCGTGTCGTCGTGGTGGGGCAGGTGCCCTCGGCGCGGACGCCGCTCTCCACCCGGACCATCGAGCCCGAGCCCTCCGTCCGGGCCGCGCCTCCCGCCAAGCCCGAGCCTCCCGTCCGGAACGAGCGCAGGTCCGAGCCGGGCCGCAGGAGCGAGCCCACCGCCCGGGCCGAGCCCGCTCCGAAGGGGGAACCCGCCCCGAAGGCCGAGCCCCCCGCGAAGGTGGAGCCGGCTCCGAAGGCCGAGCGCAGGCCCGAGCCCGCGCGGAAGTCCGGGTCGGATGACGCCATGGCGGCCCTGACGGCCGAGCTGCCCGCGGACACGGGGAGTGACGCCTCCCGCCCGGCCCCCGTGCGCCCGTCCCGGTCCGCCGAGCCCGAGCAGCCCGAGCCGAAGCGCTCGGAGCTCGAGGAGGACCTCGCCCTCTACAGCGCCGAGGACACCCTGGCGCTCGCCACCCGGCACGAGGAGAAGGTGAAGAAGGTGCCCGCCATCGCCGCCTCCTTCGGCCGCGAGCAGATCCGCGCGCTCGGGGCGCGCACGGTGGCGGACGTGCTGGACGTGATGCCCGGCCTCACGCTCAGCCGTGACGTGCAGGGCTTCCACCGCGTCGCCATCCGCGGCCTGCGCAACGACGCCGAGGTGCTCTTCCTCCTCAATGGCCAGCGTCTCAACAGCTTCTTCGATGGCAAGGCGCTGCTGAACCTGCCGGTGGAGAACCTGGAGCGCATCGAGGTCATCCGCGGGCCCGGCTCGGCGCTCTACGGTGCCGGTGCCTTCCTGGGCGTGGTGAACATCGTCACCCAGCGCTCCGAGGGCCTGCTCGCCGCCGTCTCCGGGGGCGGCTTCCCCAAGCTGGACGACCGGCCCGCCACCACCTTCGATGGCCATGTCTCCGGGGCGCACTCCTTTGGCCGCTTCAAGCTCTTCGGCGACGCGGACCTCTGGCACCAGGTGGGGGACTCCTCGCCCATCGAGACGGATGCGCTCAGCGCGGACACGCTCGCCCAGAAGCTGCGCGAGCCGTTGGAGCCCTCAGGCACCACCCAGGACGATCGCTTCCTGCTCAACCTGGGCCTGGGGTTTGGCTACGAGCTGTCCTCCGCGAGCCGCCTCCAGGTCTCCGCGCGGCTGCTCTCCGAGGACCGCTCCGCCCTGGTGGGCCTCTTCGACACGGTGGGGCCGGGCTCGCGCCTGGGGTGGCAGGTGTTCCTCGGCGACGTCACCTACGAGCACGAGCTGAACGACCGGGTGCGCCTGCGCGCGCGGCTCTACGGGGACCAGCAGAGCACGGACCGGCTCTTCCAGATCGGCCCGGACGGCTTCCGCACCGGCCCGGATGACAACCAGCTCTTCCCCGACGGCATGCTCGAGCAGACGCGCGTCACCGTGCGCTCGCTGGGCACCAGCGTGGACTCGGACGTCTCGCTCTTCGAGGGCAACCGCCTCTCGCTGGGCGCCGTGGCCGAGCTGCAGATGCTGGGCGCGTACAGCTACGAGACCAACTACACGCTCGACAGCCGGCGCCGGCCCTCGCTGACCACGCCCGAGGGGGTGGTGGACATGCTGAAGATCGCGGATGGCGCGGCGTCGCGGCGCCTGACGTTCAGCGCCTTCGCGCAGGACCAGTGGACGGTGGTGGAGCCGCTCACGCTCACCTTCGGGGTGCGCGTGGACGCCACCCAGCTGCCCTCCGTGGACGACACCAACGCCATCACCGGCACGCAGCTGGTGCCGAGCGTCAACCCGCGGGTGGGGCTCGTCTTCTCGCCCACCGACTCGCTCGTGATCAAGCTGCTCTACGGCCGCGCCTTCCGCCCGCCCACGCTCCAGGAGCTGCTGGAGACCATCCCCAACACCTACTACAACCAGGGCCGCTTCGAGGGGAACCCGGCCCTGCGGCCCGCCGTGGTGAACACGCTGGAGGCCGGCGCGGATCTCATCCAGGTGTCCGGCGAGTCGCGCGTGCGCATCCGCGCCAACGCCTTCCTGGAGAGCTTCTCCAACCCCATCGCGGCGGTGGACACCTCGGGCAACATCGTCCCGGTGCGCAACCGCGAGCTGGGTGTGATCGTCTACGGCGTGGAGGGCGAGGCCCGCTTGGAGGCCTCCAAGCGCGCCACCACCTGGGTCAACGCGAGCCTCTTCCGCGCCGAGGACCAGGAGCTGCCCTCCAACCACCGCTACCTCACCGACATCCCCCAGGCGCGCTTCAACGCCGGCGTGTCCATGCCCATCGGGGACTTCATCAACTTCGATGTGGTGGTGCGCGCGGGCGCCGAGCGGCGCAACAACACCCGCTCCGTGCTGGAGCTCATCCGCCGCTACAAGATTCCGGCCTACGGCCTCATCACCGCGCAGGTGCGCACCGAGCCCATTGGCGACCACTTCGAGCTGGCCGTCGTGGTGCAGAACGTCTTCGACTCGGACCTGCGCGACGACGTCCCCCGGCCGGACCGCATGCCCGGCCTGGTTCCTCGCGAGGGCGTCTCCGCCTTCCTCACCCTGAGGGCTCGCAACTGATGTCCCGCACGCTCACCGCCGCCCTGTTGGCCGTGGCCCTTGCTCCCGGGCTCGGCTGCCTGCAGTACAACGACCCCTGTCAGCCGCTGGTGGCCGATCCGGACTCCACCGTCGGCTACCTGGCCGAGGACGTCTTCCTCGAGCGGCCCTACGCCCGCCACGACAACAACGCCCTCGGGCAGCTCGCCGCGGATGCCTTCCGGCATGCCGAGGATGCGTCCAAGGCGCCCGCGGAGCTGGGCATCGTCAACGGGGGCTCGCTGCGCGCAGAGGGCCTGTGCGTCACCCGCACCGTCATCCCCAAGGGCCCGCTCAAGAACGGCCTCCTGCACGAGGTCCTCCTCTTCGAGAACGCCGTGGTGACGGTGAACCTCACCGAGCAGCAGCTGGTGGCCATGTTCGAGCACGCGGTGGCGGGGTTGTACCCGGAGGGCCAGCCCATCCTCTTCCCCTCGGGCGCCTTCCTGCACGTGTCCGAGGGCACCACGGTGACCGTGGACTGCGAGCGTCCCGTGGGCCAGCGCGTGGTGGGGCTGCAGGTGAATGCGCGCACGGTGCCGCTGCCGCCGCGTGCGGATCCATCCATCGTGTACCGCGTGGCCATGCCCGACTTCCTGCTCGGGGGCGGGGATGACTACGGCTCCATCTTCAAGGACGCCGCCACGGACCTCTCACGCAATCCCGTCACGGCGAGCACGGCGGAGGGCAAGGCCACGGACGCAAACCTCGCCGAGGCCCATATGCGCTCCAACCACGCGACCGAGAACCGGGCCCTGCGCGAGGCGGGCCGCATCCTCTTCCAGAACTGCGCGCGGCCCGCCCGGCCCGTGGTGCAATAGGGCCGGGGCGCGGGCCACGTCCATCAGGACTGCGGGGTGTCCGAACCGTTGGGCTGGTTCGGGGTAGGGCCGAAGACGTCGTTGGGCGACGGCATCTTGCGCAGCTCGGCGCGGGCCACCTTCCACGCCTGCTGGACGATCCACGAGAGTGAGCGATCCTGCCGCGTCGCTTCACGCTGGATTTCGTCCAGCATGTCCTCGGGGAAGTAGAGACTCTGCTTACGATGGTCGGTGGCGGCCATGAAGCTCAGGACCTCCCTTCTTCACGGGGGTCCTGCCGCTCGTCACCCGTCACGTCGTTCACCGCGGGGAACGACTTGATACGGTCTCGAGCGATCTTCCAGGCCTGCTGCACCACCCACGAGAGCGAGCGATCCTGGCGGTTTGCTTCTTCCTGGATCTCCTTGAGCATCTCCTCGGGGAAGTAGAGGGACTGCTTACGCTTGTCGGTGCCTGCCATCCTGGCTCTCCGCAACGGATACGAGGTGACGACCTGAACACACCGGAGCCGTTATCCGACAGACGCCCTGACGGGTCAACGGTTTCGGAGTGCTCCCGTACCGTATGCAGCCGTACAGGCATCGTCAGGGGAAAAAAGCCCGCAAAAGGGAACGCCCCGGATCCTTCCAGTCAAGGAAGAACCCGGGGCGCTCCGGAAAGAAGGACCGCCAGGACTGATCCCGGCGGCCCCGTGGGCCCAGAGGGGGAGGGGGGGGACCCCTAGGCCCAACTCCGTCAAAAATTCACGTTGAGAACATCTTGTGTCGCGCGACCCATTCCCGCTCCCCTACTTTTCCCCGACCCGCCCGTCCCTCGCGACCTTCGTGACGATCATAAGAATCGTCTTCAGCCGCTTCAACCGGCTGCATCCGGTGTAACGGGTCTCGCTCGATTCTGATTCCTTCCCCTGTTCAATGCCCTCCACTGCAGACGCCAGCGTCCTGTTTTCGACGGCCTTGAGGGAGTCCTACCGGCAGTTGGGGCTGGTGGGCGGCTCCGTCCTGCTGGCCGTGTCCGGGGGCGCGGACTCCACCGCGCTGCTCGTGGGCACCGCCCGTGTGCGTGAGTCTCTCGCACTGGGGGTGGAAGTGGCCACGCTCGACCATGGCCTGCGGCCCGAGGCCCGGGAGGAGGTGGAGGCGGTCGTCCGGCTGGCTGCCCGATGGGAGCTGCCCTGTCATGTCATCCCGTTGCGGTTGTCACCCGGTTCCGGGCTGGAGGCGCGGGCCCGCGAGGCGCGCTACGCGGCACTGGAGTCGCTGCGGCGGGAGCGCGGCCTCCAGGTGGTGGCCACGGCGCACACGGCCTCGGACCAGGCGGAAACCCTCCTCATGAGGCTGGTCCGGGGCACGGCCCTGCGAGGCGCGGCGGGCATCCACCGGGCCCGCCCCTTCCTCGTCCGCCCGCTCCTCGAGCGCACGCGCGAGGAGGTGGAGGCCTTCCTGGCTCAGGAGGGGGTCTCCTTCGTGATGGATCCGATGAACCGGGACCCAGCCTTTCTAAGGACCCGCATCCGCCATGAGGTGCTGCCAGTGCTGGTGCGCGCCGCGGGCTTCCCGGTGGTGCCCCGGCTGGCCGCCTTCGCCCGGCTGGCCGCCGAGGACGAGGCCCTGCTGGGCAGGCTGGCGGACGGCGCCTGGGGCCGGCTCGCGCTGCCGGACGGGAGCCTGGACGCGGTGGGGGTGCGCGCCCTGGAGCCGCCCCTGCGCCGCCGGGTGCTGGCTCGCCTGCTGGCCGAGGCGGGTGCCGAGGTGGACGAGGCCTCCCTGGCCCGGGCGCAGCGGGCCGTGGAGACAGGCCGCGCCGTGACCCTGAGAGGAGGGCAGACGAGCGGGGGCCTTCAATTGAGGACCGCGGGCGGGCGCGTGCGCTGCGTGCGCCGCGAGGCCCCGGCCGAGCGGCCCCTGGCGCTGGTGCTGGCGGGGGAGGGGGCCTCGGGAGTCCAACCGGGCACGGGCTGGACCTTCCGCGTGACGGCGGCGCCTCCTCCAGCGGGCACGCTCGGCCTGCCCCTTTCAGAGGAGACGCGGTGGCCGCTCACGGTGCGCACGCGCGCGCCGGGGGACCGGGTGAGGGGGCCCGCGGGCTCGCGCAAGCTGCAGGATGTGCTGGTGGACCGGCGCATTCCCGCCGAGCGCCGCGATGCGTTGCCGGTGGTGATGGACGCCGAGCAGACAGTTCTCTGGGTGCCGGGCGTTTGGAATTCCACGTCCGAGGCCGCTGTACGCCTCTTTCTGTGGGCCTCACCACCGGTCACGAGCGTGCCCGGTCCCCCTCCGTTATAGAGTGGACCACTGCGGGGGAGGTGGGGGATGGAACCCCCAAAATAGTTGAGGCGTTTTTGCTGTTGCTGATACCGTCAGATAAACGGGCAACACGCCCGGTGTCGTGACAAACGGTCGAAACTGCTGGGCATTTTTCGGCCGTGCCCTCATACCGCCGAGCTCCGAAAGGGCAGCTGACACGTGCGTTCGACTTATAAGACCATCGGCCTTTGGGTCATCCTGATCGTCCTCTTCGTCGCCTTCTACAACTTCTTCTCCACTGGTGGCGACCAGGTGCAGGAACCGACCTTCACCCAGTTCCTGGCCAAGGTGGAGGCCAACAAGGTTCGCGCCGTCTCCGTCAAGGGGAACACCTACCAGGGAGTGTTCGCCGACACCGAGGAGAAGTTCCGGACCACCGGCCCCGAGCCGGATGCCGTCGTGCTGGAGCAGCTGCGCAAGAACGGCGTGGACGTGAAGTACGAGCGGGAGGAGCAGAACAGCCTCTGGCTCACCATCCTGGGCCAGTGGATGCCCGTCGTCTTCCTGTTCCTCTTCTTCATCTTCTTCATGCGCCAGCTGCAGGGTGGCAGCGGCAAGGCGATGACCTTCGGCAAGTCCAAGGCGCGGCTCCTCAACGAGAGCCACAACAAGATCACGTTCGCGGACGTGGCCGGCGCCGACGAGTGCAAGGAGGAGCTGGAGGAGATCGTCGCGTTCCTCAAGGATCCCAAGAAGTTCACCAAGCTGGGTGGCCGCATCCCCAAGGGCGTCCTGATGATGGGCCCTCCGGGTACCGGCAAGACGCTGCTGGCCCGCGCGGTGGCCGGTGAGGCCGGCGTTCCCTTCTTCTCCATCTCCGGCTCGGACTTCGTGGAGATGTTCGTGGGCGTGGGCGCCAGCCGCGTTCGCGATCTGTTCGAGCAGGGCAAGAAGAACGCCCCCTGCATCATCTTCATCGACGAGATCGACGCGGTGGGCCGTCACCGTGGCGCGGGCCTCGGCGGTGGTCACGACGAGCGCGAGCAGACCCTCAACCAGCTCCTGGTGGAGATGGATGGCTTCGAGTCCAACGAGGGCGTCATCCTCATCGCCGCCACCAACCGTCCGGACGTGCTCGACCCCGCGCTCCAGCGCCCGGGCCGCTTCGACCGGCGCATCGTGGTGCCCCGTCCCGACCTGAAGGGCCGCCTGGGCGTGCTGAAGGTGCACACCCGCCGCGTGCCGCTGGCTCCCGAGGTGGAGCTCGAGGTCATCGCCCGCGGTACGCCGGGCATGACGGGCGCGGACCTGGAGAACCTGGTCAACGAGTCGGCCCTGATGGCCGCCCGCCAGAACAAGGAGCGGGTGGACCTCAGCGACTTCGAGCAGGCCAAGGACAAGGTCTTCATGGGCCCGGAGCGCAAGTCCATGATCATGACCGAGAAGGAGAAGCGCAACACGGCCGTCCACGAGGCCGGCCACGCGCTGATCGCCAAGCTGCTGCCCGGCTGCGATCCCCTCCACAAGGTCACCATCATCCCGCGCGGCCAGGCCCTGGGTCTCACCTGGAGCCTGCCCCTCGAGGACAAGGTCAACGGGTACAAGAAGCAGATCCTCGACCAGATCACCATGGCCATGGGCGGCCGCATCGCCGAGGAGCTCATCTACAACGAGATGAGCTCGGGTGCCTCCAACGACATCGAGCGTGCCACCGAGACGGCGCGCGCCATGGTGTGCCGCTGGGGCATGAGCGAGAAGATGGGCCCGCTGTCCTTCGGCAAGAGCGACGGTGAGGTGTTCCTGGGCCGCGACTTCAACTCGGCCAAGGACTACTCCGAGGACACCGCGCGGCAGATCGACGCCGAGGTGCGCAGCATCGTCATGGGCTGCTACGAGGCCGGCAAGCGGCTGCTCACCGAGCACCTCGAGGGCCTCAAGCGCGTCGCCGATGCGCTGGTGGAGTACGAGACGCTGGATGCCGAGGACGTCAACATCCTCCTGCAGGGCGGGCAGCTGACCCGCGAGCGTCCGCCTCCTCGCGTCGTGGCGCCGCCCACGAAGTCCACCGAGAAGAAGGACAAGCGGAAGATCCTCGACGCGCTCGAGGGGCTCCCCGGCATGGAGCCGAACAAGGCGTAGCCTGAGCTTCACTTCCGTGTAGAACCCGGGCCCTCTCCACTCTCGTGGGGAGGGCCCTTCGTTTTCGTGGGAGCAGCAGGCTCAGTTCGCCCGCCTCCCCAGCAGGATGGGCGCCGGCACGTGCACGCCGCTGACGCCACCTCCGATCTCCCCGAGCTCCTCGTGACCGGGCCGCGGGAGAGGGGCGTGCCGCATGCGCCCGGCCTCCCTCTCCTCCACCGCGGGGAGTGACAGGAGCGTGTTCTCCGGGCTCACCTTGAAGAGCGCCGGGAACGAGAGGCGCTGCACGACAGGGGGGGACGCGCCGAGTCCCATCGCCGGCACCGGCAGGACCGAGACCTCCCCCTCGCGGAGGACGTGATCGAGCCGGACATCGACCTGGACCGCTCCCCCCATCCCGGCGAGCGCGAAGGCATCCAGGAAGCCGTGGAGCAGCACGCGCGCCAGGGCGTGCGGGTCGGCTTCCACGGTGACGGGCTCCCGCTCGCGCAGGATCAGCTCCACCCCCTGCGTCACGGCCTCGGCCCGCAGCAGCTCCGAGAGCTCCTCCACCAGGGCCGTGAGCGCCACGGGGCGGGGCGCCCCGGTGACCGAGGAGGCCAGGGCGCGCCACAGGCGGATGTTCCGGCGCACGCGCAGGATGGCCTCGTCCGCCAGCCGCAGCTGGTGGAGCACTTCCTCCACGGGGCTCCACGCCGCCCGGCGTCCCGCCTCCCTCACCCCGGCCTGGGCAATGCGGCGGGCCTGCGCCACATCCCGGCGCAGGGCGTCGCGTGCACGCGAATCCTCCGGAGCCGAGAGCACCTTCTGCATGTCCTGCTCCATCCGTCCCAGGAGGAGCTCCGCCTCGATGCCATGGGCGGCACAGACGAGGATCTCTCGCAGGCGGCGGGACGCACCGGGCGCTCGCACCGACGTGCTGAGGACGCCAGCCACCCGCCCGTCCAGACCCAGCAGGGGGATGCCCTGGCAGGTGAAGGAGTGGAACCCGCCAATGAAGTGCTCCGGCCCGACGAGCTCCACATAGCTCCCCATGGCGAGCGGCGTCCCCAACCCGTTGGAGCCGCACACCTCCTCCGAGAGGAGCGCCCCGGGTCCGGGCACGCGCTCGCGCCCGTGCACGCTTTCCTCGTCTCCCACCACGTCCAGCACCACCGCCTGGGCGTCGGAGATCATCACCGCGTGGCGCTCGGCCCCCGCCGCACTGGAGAGCGCCTGGAGGAAGGGCTGCGCGGCGCTCAGCAGCGCCTGCTCGCGCGCCAGCATCCGCTCGGTCTCCAGGGTGGACAGCCGCTCCGCCTTCATCGCGTGCGGGTTGGCGCCCAGCTCATGGGCCCGCTCCCAGGCATACCGGACGGGCTCCCGGAGGAGGCTCGTCACGATGGCCCCCGTGGAGACGTAGCGGCTCCACGCCTGCCTGGCGGTGTCGGTCGTGACCATGTCGTCTCCCCCGTTCGTGAAGGTTTGGTACTGGAATGTCGCGGAGCAAGGCACGTCCGGCGTACCCCGGAGGGCAGGCGCGCGAGCTTCGGCCTGTTTCCAACTCCGCCCTCGGGCTTCCCCTGGGGGGCCTCCGTGCGGAAGTGCACTTCTGATGCGGACGGGTGGCCCATCACCGGAGCAGGTGCCCCCTCCCAGTGCTCTCCGCTGGGGGGTGGCCTTCCTCATGCCAGTCGCCGCCCGAGTGCTCTCCCACCTCCTGCATCCCCAGGTCGCGCTCTCCATCCTCCTGTTGGAGTTCACCGCCGTGATGCTCGTCTCGGCGCTCGGCGGTCTTGGGCCCGGGCTCCTCGCCCTCACCCTCGCCACGCTCCTCGTCACCCTCGTGGTGCCCTCGGAGGCGCTCTTCTACGAGGGCACGGTGGCAGGGGCCCAATCCCTGGGACTCTTCTTTGCCCTCGCGCTGGGCCTCCTCCTCCTTCAATCGCACGTCCACGCCGCCGCGCGCGGGCAGGACTCGGCGCGGCTGGCGAGGGCGCACGAGCGGGAGCGGGCGGAGAGGGCGCGGAGGCAGGAGCTGCACCATGCGGTGCTCGCCCGGCTGCATCAGGCGGTCCTCGCGACGCGTGACACTCGGGCCCTGCTGGAGGAGATGGCGCGCCTGGTGGCCGAGGCGCTCGAGGTGGACCTCGTGGAGCTCCTCGAACCATCCCCGGAAGACGGGCATGCGCTCCGGCGGCGGGTGGGCCTCGGCTGGCGGGAGGACTTGGGCGGGCGGCCGGCCACCCTTTCCGCCCAAGGCACCTACGCGGGGTACACCCTCCTGTGCGGCGAGCCCGTCGTCATGGAGGATCTCGCCACCGAGACCCGCTTCCAGATCCCCGCCCCCGTGCTGGCCGAAGGGGCGATCAGCGGGGCCTGCGTGCCCATCCTGCTCGCGGCGCGCCCCCAGGGGGTCCTCGGAGTCCATACCCGCACCCGGCGCCGCTTCCTCCCGGACGAGCTCCGCTTCCTCGTGGCCGCGGCCGCGGCACTCGCCATGGCGCTCCAGCGGCAGCGTTGGGAGGAGGAGCGCCTTCACCTGGAGGAGCGCCTTCGCTGCTTCACCCATGCCGCCGCCGAATATGCCTTCTGCATGCTCGACCCCGAGGGGCGCTTCGCGGACTGGGAAAGGGGCGCCGAGCGGCTCTTCGGCTGGAGCACCCAGGAGATGGTGGGTCAGGAGCTCGGGCGCCTCTACCCTCCCGAGGTAGCCGCCCGGGGCAGAGCGCAGCGGGCCCTGCGCAGTGCCGCATCCGAGGGGGACCACCAGGAAGCCGGCTACCGTGTCCGCAAGGACGGCTCCCGCTTCTGGGCTGACACGGCGCTCACGGCCCTTCACCTCGAGGGGGGCGTGCTCCGGGGGTATGCCCTCGTGGTCCATGATCTGACCGCGCTCCGGCAGGCCCAGGAGGCCCAGGGCCGGCTCGCCGAGCAGCTGGAGGAGGAGTCGCGGTTGGCCGCGGTCCTGACGCAACTGCCGGCGGGGGTGCTCATCGCCGAGGTCCCCACCGGCCGCGCCGTCCTCTGGAACCGGCAGGCGGAGGAGATCTGGCGCCAGCGCTTCCTGCCGTATGCCTCGTTCGAGGAGTATGGCCACATGCGGGGCGTCCACCCCGATGGCCGGCCCTACCTGCTGGACGACTGGCCCGTGGTCCGGGCCGTGCGCAAGGGCGAGACCGTGACGGACGAGGAGCTCACCATCGTGCGCGGAGACGGGACGCGTGGCACCCTCGTGGCGAGCGCGGCTCCGGTGCGGGACTCGACGGGGCGTGCCCTCTGGGGTGTCCTGACCTTCTTCGACGTCACGGCGCGCAAGCAGGCCGAGCGGGCACAGGCCTTCCTGGCCGAGGCAGGCCGCGTGCTCAGCGAGTCGCTCGACGTCGAGGAGACCCTGCGCCGCATCCAGCGGCTGGCCATCCCCTCCATCGCGGACGGTTGCGGCATCCTGCTCCAGTGGGCGGATGGGAGCCACTCGTGGCTCGCCCCGGAGCAGGCGGACGCCCTGCGGTCGCAGCTGACGCGGGAGCTCCTCCAGAGCCGGGTGGACGACGTGCTGCGCACCCAGAAGTCCGACCTCGTCAGCGAGGTGTCCGAGGCGGAGCTCCGCGCCCCGGCGCACCTCGTTTCCTACATGATCGTTCCCATGGTGGCTCGCGGCAGGACGCTGGGGGCCATCCTCCTCCTCTCCACCCGGGCGGAGCGCCGCTTCTCGCCCGCCGACCTCCGCATCGCCGAGGAGCTCGCGATCCGGGCGGCGCTCGCCATCGACAACGCCCGCCTGTTCGAGCAGGCCCAGCGGGCCATTCGCGCCCGCGACGAGGTGCTGGGCGTCGTGGCGCACGATCTGCGCAACCCGCTCAACAGCATCGGCCTGTATACCCAGATGCTGAAGCGCCAGGCCGCGGCGGGGACCGCGCCCAACCCGGCGACGGTGCAGAGCATCGCCAGCTCCGTGCAGCGCATGGACCGGCTCATCCACGATCTGCTGGACGTGGTTCGCCTGGATGGAGGAACGCTCTCCGTCGAGCCGGGCCCCCATCCGGGCCAGGCCCTGTTGGAGGAGGCCTACGAGGCGATGCGCCCCCTGGCCAGAGAGGTGCGCCTGTCGCTCGAGGCGGACAGCGCGCTACCGGTGGTGCGGGCAGATCGGCAGCGGGTCCTCCAGGTCTTCTCCAACTTGGTGGGCAACGCCCTGAAGTTCACCCCGCCAGGGGGGGAGATCCGCCTGGGCGCCCGCGTGGAGGGGGAGGACGTCTGCTTCTTCGTGCGCGACACCGGTCCGGGCATCCCCCGCGAGGCGCTCGCGCACCTCTTCGACCGCTTCTGGCAGGCCGACCAGCGGGATCGCCGGGGCGCGGGCCTCGGGCTGTCCATCGTCAAGGGCCTCGTCGAGGCGCATGGAGGCCGCATCTGGGTGGAGAGCGAATTGGGGCGAGGCAGCACCTTCTTCTTCACGCTGCCCATCGCTCATGGCGCGCCTGGGCACGAGCTGAAGCAACGGCACCACTGAGCGCCATCCCGGCCCCCTCTCGTCCCTTCTTCTTTACCCTGCCCATCGCACGTGTGTCCGGTAGTGTGTCCGCCGATTTCGCGTCCTCCAGAGCCGACCCGCCATGATTCGCGCCCGCCCCGTCCGCGCCGACCGCCCCGCCGACCTCGAGCCCGCCTTCCTGCGCATGGGGTTGCCCACGCCCGCCCGCGAGTACCTGCTGGAGAAGCTGCCCGCGCTGCACGTGCTGCTCACCGGTCTGGAACGCGAGCAGGGCCGCTTCCTCGCCGGTCTCTTCTCCGCCTCCGAGGCTCCCGGGCGCGAGGAGTACCCCTCGTGGGTGGCAGGGGACTTGCGCGTGCGGCCCGGCACCGGGCTGCTCTCCGGACGCAAGGAGCAGTTCGAGCGCGTGGTGGCCGAGGCGAAGGCGCGGCCGGAGCTGGCCGGGCTGGCCGGAGCCCTGGCGCGCGTGCTGGAGGCCTCGGCGCCGCCGGCCCCGCTGGTGCTGGGTGCTCGCACCTTCACCTTCGGGGCGCGCACCCATGTCATGGGCGTGGTGAACGTGACGCCGGACAGCTTCTCGGACGGGGGGCGCTACTTCGGCACCGAGGCCGCCGTGGCCCACGGGCTGCGGCTGGCCGAGGCGGGCGCGGACGTGCTGGACGTGGGCGGGGAGTCCACCCGGCCGGGCTCGCCGCCCGTGTCCGCCGAGGAGGAGGCGGCGCGCATCGTCCCCGTCCTCGAGGGGCTGCGGGCCCGCACGGATGTGCCCCTCTCCGTGGACACCACCAAGGCGGCCGTGGCCCGCGAGGCGCTGAAGGCCGGCGCGGTGCTCGTCAACGACATCAGCGGCTTCCACTTCGATGCTGAGCTGCCCCGGGTGACGGCCGAGGCCGGGGCGGCCTGTTGCCTGATGCACATCCAGGGCACGCCCCAGACGATGCAGAAGGATCCGCACTACGAGGACGTGGTGGACGAGGTGCTGTCCTTCCTGGAAGAGGGCGTGGAGCGGGCGGTGGCGGCCGGCGTGCCGCGTGGACGTGTGCTGGTGGACCCGGGCATCGGCTTCGGCAAGACACTCGGGCACAACCTCTTCCTGCTGCGGCGGCTGGACGAGCTGCGCGTGCTGGGGCTGCCGCTGCTGGTGGGCACCAGCCGCAAGTCCTTCCTCGGGAAGCTGGCGGGGGGCAAGCCAGCGGACGAGCGCCTGGCCGCGACGCTCGGCTCGGTGGCGGCCATGGCCGCGGTGGGCAACGCGGACTTCGTGCGCGTGCACGACGTGGCCGAGGTGAAGGACGCCCTCGCGGTGGCGGACGCCCTGCGTGCGGCCGTCGACGGGGGAGCGCTCTACCAGCCGGGAAAGGTGCGCGATTGAGGGAGATTCACCCTGAGGGAGGATGTAAGAAGCGGCCCGACCCACCATGGGGTGGGGCGGCCTGATTGGCCGCAAGCTTGTCCAGGGGGCTTCTACTCCCTAGCTTCGGGCGCTGTGGAGGGCACGGTATAAGCCCTCGGCGTCGGCGGTCCGGCTCATGGCCGGCCCATGGGAAAGGTGGAGCGGCACACTATGGCCTACAGGATGAACATGCCCCCGAAGGACGAGCGGGCCTCGCAGCGGCTTTTCGGCACGGACGGTGTCCGGGGCGTTGCCAACGTCTACCCGATGACCGCGGAAGTCGCGATGCAGCTGGGCCGTGCGCTCGCCCATCTCATCCGCAACGGGCCCCACCGGCACCGCGTCATCATCGGCAAGGACACGCGGCTGTCCGGCTACATGCTGGAGCAGGCGCTCGCCGCCGGCCTCACCTCCATGGGCGTGGATGTGGACCTGGTGGGTCCGCTGCCCACCCCGGGCATCGCCAACCTGACCACCTCCATGCGTGCGGACGCGGGCGCCGTCATCTCGGCCTCCCACAACCCGTACCAGGACAACGGCATCAAGTTCTTCTGGCGCGACGGCTTCAAGCTGCCGGACGAGACGGAGGCGAAGATCGAAGAGCTGGTGGCCAGTGGCGCCATCGACTCCATCCGCCCCACCGCGACCAAGATTGGCCGGGCCTTCCGCCTGGAGGACGCGCGCGGCCGCTACATCGTCTTCCTCAAGACGTGCTTCCCCCGCGAGCTGACGCTGGAGGGGATGACCATCGTCGTCGACTGCGCCAACGGCGCCGCCTACAAGACGGCCCCCGCGGTGCTCGAGGAGCTGGGCGCCAAGGTGATTGCCCTGGGCGTGCAGCCGGACGGCAAGAACATCAACCACAAGTGTGGCGCGCTCCACCCGGAGAACCTGTCGCGCGCGGTGGTGAAGCACGGGGCCCACCTGGGCATCGCCCTGGACGGTGACGCCGACCGCCTCATCGTCGTGGACGAGAAGGGCAACGTGGTGGATGGCGACGCCATCATGGCCATCTGCACCGGCGAGCTCGTCACCCGCAAGGAACTCAAGAAGAAGACGCTCGTCTCCACGGTGATGAGCAACATCGGCCTGGAGCGGGCGGTGGCGCGCTGGGGCGTGAAGGTGGTCCGCACCAAGGTGGGTGACCGCTACGTCGTCGAGGAGATGCGCAAGAACGGCTACAACATCGGTGGCGAGCAGAGCGGCCACCTCATCTTCTCGGACCACACCACCACGGGCGATGGCACCCTGGCCGCGCTCCAGCTCCTGGCCGTCATGTGCCGCCAGCAGAAGCCGGTGAGTGAGCTGGCCTCCATCTTCCAGCCGGTGCCCCAGACGCTCGTCAACGTGGTGGTCAAGCAGAAGCGCGAGCTGGGCGAGCTGCCCACCGTGATGAAGGCCATCCAGGACGTGGAGAAGAAGCTGGGCAAGGACGGCCGGGTGCTGGTGCGCTTCTCCGGCACCGAGCCCAAGGCCCGCGTCCTCATCGAGGGCATCGACGCCGCGCGCAACGAGCAGTACGCCCGGGAGATCGCCGAGGCGCTCTCCAAGGCGCTGAACGGTTGACTTCCGGTCTCGGGCCGCCAATAGAAGGGCGCGCGCGGTGATTCGCGCGCGCGAGGAGCGGCCGAGATGGGACAGCGACTGGGTGTGAATGTGGACCACGTGGCCACGCTGCGTCAGGCGCGGCGGACCACGTATCCGGATCCGGTGACGGCGGCGGCCATGGCCGAGTTGGCCGGCGCCGGGCAGATCACCATCCACCTGCGCGAGGACCGGCGCCATATCCAGGAGAGGGATCTGCGCATCCTCCGGGAGACGGTCCAGACGCTGCTCAACCTGGAGATGGCCGCCACCCAGGAGATGGTGAAGATCGCCTACGAGCACAAGCCGGACGTGGTGACGCTGGTGCCCGAGCGGCGCGAGGAGCTCACCACCGAGGGCGGGCTCGACGTGGCCGGGCAGCGCGAGCACATCGCCAAGATCATCAAGAACCTCAAGGACGGGGAGATCACCGTCTCGCTGTTCATCGATCCGGACCTGGACCAGGTGCGCGCGTCGCACAAGGTGAACGCAGACCGGATTGAATTGCACACCGGGCGCTACTGCGAGGCGCGCAACGAGCGCGAGCGGGCCCGGGAGCTGAGCCGCATCGTCGACGCGGCGAAGGCGGCGGCGCGGCTGGGCATGAGCGTGGCCGCGGGTCACGGGCTCAACTACGACAACGTGCTGCCCATCGCGCGCATCCAGGAGATCGACGAGCTGAACATCGGGCACTCCATCGTCGCGAGGGCCGTGCTGGTGGGCTTCGAGCGGGCGGTGCGGGAGATGTTCGAGCTGATGCGCAACCCGGGGTAGGGCGCCATGGCAATCCTCGGACTGGGGATGGACATCTGCGCGGTGGCACGCATCCAGCGGATCCTCGATGGACCGCGCGCCGACCGTTTCCTCGAGCGCGTGTACACGCAGGCCGAGCGCGCCCTGTGCGGAGCGCGGGCGGACGCCGCGAGTGCCTACGCGGCCCGCTTCGCCGCCAAGGAGGCCCTGGTGAAGGCGCTGGGCGCGCCACCGGGCCTCACCTGGCAGGACATGGAGGTGGTGCGCGAGGGCGGTCCGCCTCGCTTCCGCCTCTCGGGGGTGGCGCTCGCGGAGATGGAGAAGCGGGGCGCGGAGGCCTTCCTCGCGCTCACCCATGACGCTGGAGTCGCCGCCGCGACGGTGATTCTGCAGGAGAGGAGCTGAGCCATGCGCCGTGTCCTCACCGCCGCCCGGATGCGCGCGGCCGACCAGGCCGCCGAGTCCCGTTTCGGCATGCCCTCGCCCCTGCTGATGGAGAACGCCGGCCGGTGGCTGGCGGACGCGGCACGAGAGCTGGGCAGCCCGGGCTCGCGGTACGTGGTGGTGTGCGGGCCCGGCAACAACGGCGGGGATGGGCTGGTGGCGGCGCGCTTCCTCCACATCTCCGGGCTGCCCGTGACGCTGGTGCTGGTGGGAGACCGGGCGAAGCTGACGCCCGAGTCCCAGCGCAACCTGCACGCGCTCGAGCCCTACGGGATTCACAAGCCCCAGCCGCCCGGCACGGTGGAGGCGAGGGCAGGGGACGTGGTGGTGGACGCGCTCTTCGGCACGGGGCTCACCCGGGCGCCGGCGGGGGAGTTCGCCGAGGCCATCCAGCACATGCTGCGCTGGCGCGCGGCCGGGGCGAAGGTGGTGGCCGCGGACCTCCCCTCGGGGCTGCACACGGACACCGGCGAACCCTTCTCCCCCTGCGTGGAGGCGGACATCACCGTCACCTTCGGCTTCCTAAAGCAGGGCCAGGTGCTGGAGCCCGGCGCCACCCTGTGCGGCGACCTGCGGTGCGTGGACATCGGCATTCCCTCCGAGGCCGTCACGCCCCAGGCCGGCCGGGAGCTGTACGTCGTCGAGGAGTCCGACGCGCGAGGGGCCATTGCTCCGCGCCGCTCGGACACGCACAAGGGGAGCTACGGGCACGTGCTGGTGGTGGCCGGCAGCCACGGCAAGTCCGGCGCGGCGGCCATGTCCGCCCTGGGCGCGCTGCGCGGCGGCGCGGGGCTCGTCACCGTGGCCACCCGCTCCGAGGTGGTGGAGTCCGTGCTCGGCCACGCGCCCGAGGTGATGGGCTGGCCGCTGGAGAACCGGGGGCCGCTCGGCCTGAAGGACCTGGAGCCGCTGCTGGAGGCGGCGGAGAAGAAGGACGTGCTCGTCATCGGCCCGGGCATTCCTCGCGGCGACGAGACGATGAAGCTGCTGGGTGAGCTGCTCTCGCGCGTGGACGTGCCCGCCGTGCTGGACGCGGATGCGCTCAATGCCGTCGCCACGGACCTGGAGGTGCTCCGCCGGGCGAAGGGGCCGCTGGTGCTCACCCCGCACCCGGGCGAGATGTCGCGCCTCACCGGCGTGCCCACGAAGGACCTGCAGAAGGCTCGCGTGGAGGTGGCTCGGGACTTCGCCTCCACGCACGAGGTGACGCTGGTCCTCAAGGGCGCGCGGACGCTCATCGCGCACCCGGACGGCACCGTGTACGTCAACCCCACGGGCAACCCGGGCATGGCCACCGGAGGCATGGGCGACGTGCTGAGCGGCGTGCTGGGCGCCCTGCTGGCCCAGGGTCTGAAGCTCCCCGAGGCCGCCTGGACGGCCGTGTACGCGCACGGGCTGTCCGCGGACCTGATGGTGGCCCGGCGCGGCCAATTGGGGCTGATCGCCACGGACGTGGCCAAGGGCCTGTGCAACGTGTGGACGAGGTGGAACCGATGAGCACGCCCACGCTGAGCCGCACGCTGCTGTCGGGCTCGCCCGAGGAGACCCACCGCCTGGGCGCGAGGCTCGGGCAGCTGCTCCAGCCGGGGGACTTCGTGGGGCTGGTGGGCGACCTGGGTGCGGGCAAGACGCACCTGGTGCGCGGCGTGGCCGAGGGCGCGGGCGTCTCACGCTCGGAGGTGGCCAGTCCCACCTTCGCCATCGTCTACCCGTACCGGGGCCGGCTGCCGCTCTACCACGCGGACCTCTACCGGCTGGCCGACTACGACGAGCTGTACGCCACGGGCTTCCTGGACCTGGTGGACGGCGGGGACGGCGCGGTGCTGGTCGAATGGCTGGACAGGATTCCCCAGGCCGCGCCCCGCGAGTACCTGCGCCTCACCCTCCGGGACGCGGGCGAGGAGTCGCGCGAGCTGGTGGCCGAGGCCTGGGGCGCGCGGCCCGCGGAGCTGCTGAAGGCCTGGCTGCCGGCCGCGCGCTGAGCGGAACCGGGGGGCCCGCGCTCACTCTCGTCAGCGCCTGGTCACTTCCACAAGCGCCCGCGCGAAATCCTCGGTCGACTTCCGGGTCAGCCGCTCGGCACGCTCGCGCGAGAGATCCCGGTCCGCGGTGGCGGTCTGGGTGAAGGTATACGAGTACTGCGCGGCCGGGGCCTGCGTCGTGGCGGTTGCCGGTGTGCTCCACGGATCGAACTGCGGCTCGCTGGCGCAGAGCACCTGGTGCTCGGCCGGGTACACCGCGGCCGGCACCGTGCGGTCCGGCGCGGTCATCAGGTAGTCGATCCCCATCAGCGACAGTCCCGCGCCCAGGCCGACCCCGCCAGCGAGCATCAGGTCACCCGGGGTCGAGGAGGGCTCCTCTTCCTCCTCGGCCACCGACAGGAGCGCTCCGACACCAAGGCCCACCCCGCCTCCCACCGCCAGGATCTTCCCGATGGTTCCGATCATGCCTTCCTCCCCCGTGGGCGGAGGGGGGCGCACACCGTCGGCGCGGTAGTACAGCTTCGACTGGTTCTCCTCGTTGCGCTCCACCAGCTCGACGACCGTGTTCTGGTAGAGCCACAAGGCACGGCCAGTGGCCACCTCGACCGCCTTGAGGTTGATGGTGGAGAGATACTCGTGCTCTCCGCTCCGGGGCAGGCTCGAGAGTTGCCTGGCGCACCGCTCGGCGACATCTGGCATCACCGGAACCGGCATGGACCGCCCCGGTCCTTCCTCCCGGCTGAAACGCAGGTTCGACACCTGCCTCGCGCCCGGATCGCGGCTCTCCTGCGAGAGCTGGTTCACCTCGAACAGGATGTTGACGCCCAGGGCCCGGGCTCGCTCCTGGCTTCCGGCCATGCCCGAGGATTTCAACGTCTGCCACGACACCACCGGGTAGCCGGCCTTGGCCACCTCGGCTTCCAGCGAGGCCAGCAGGGCCCCACAGCGCATCAGGATGGAGGTGCTGTTCTGGGTAGCTCCGCTCGGTGAGACCGACTCGGTGGAGCACGAGTCCGGAGGCAGGAAGGCAACCTTTTGCCCGGGCCTCAACTGATGGGCCGCGTCCTGGGCCAGTATGTCGGACTGCCGGGGCAGTGCTCCTCCCGCGGTGGTCCGCACCCGCTCGAACGATACGGCGTAATAGATGGGCGGGGCGGGGGGATAGACCACCGGGGCGTGGCTGCAGCCCGATGCAATCAGCATCGCGGTGAACGAAAGCAGGAGTTGATGGCGCATGGCGATGTTCACCTTCGCACGGACCTGACGGTCAACTGAATGATCTTTGTGGTGGTGGGCAGGGCCGTGACGCCGCCCGCTGTCCAGCGAGGTCCGCTCCGGGTCTATCCTTCGCCCCATGAACCTCTCTCTCTGCGCGAAGTGGTTCCTGCTCGTTCCGCTGGTCGGCGTGGTGCTGGCAGGGTGTGGCGCCATCGAGCCGCCCCCGCCGTCCTATCCCCATGCCACCGTCTCCTTCGACGTGACGGTCCCCCCGGACACGCCGCCCGACGTGGTCGTCACGGTGGTGGGCTCGGATCCATCGCTCGGGAGCGATACGGCGCCGGGGTTCCGCCTGCGCCGCGACGGGGCGCACTACCTGGGCACGGTGCGCCTGCCGGTGGGCACCGAGGTCTCGTACGCGCTCTGGGTGGACGAGGCCTGGCGCCCCGAACTCTCCGCGGAGGGCTCACCGGTACCTCGCCACTCCTTCCGGGTGGACGGCGACATGACGGTGACCGCCTCCGTGGAGCGCTGGGGCGAGCCGGGTCAGGGCCCTCAGTGACGTTCGCCGCTCAGTAGACGGAGAGCCCCACCGACCACGAGCTGATGAAGTTGCGGGTGTCCGCGGTGGCGGTGGGCAGCCAGTCCTGGGTCCAGCGGAAGGTGAGCCCCAGGCGCGTGGCCAGCTCGAGCTCCGCGATCGCGCCGAAAGAGACATACGGCCGCGCGCCACCCGTGTTGGGCAGGGCCCCGCCCGCCGAGGCGGACCACGACTGCCCTCCGCCGACGAAGGGGCCCAGGTGCAGGCGCCACAAGGCGAGGGGGAACCACTGGGCCTCCATGCCCAGGCGCACGTTGTAGAAGCTGCCGCCGACGAAATCTCCGGTCTGCAGGCGCGTGTCGGCGAGCAGGCCGAACTGCTTCACGGGGTAGTAGCCGAGCGCGAAGCGGAACCCGAGGCTCCGTGGGTTGTAATCACCGGGCAGCGCGAGCCGGTCCTCGCCCGCGCCGAACTGGTACGAGAAGCCCGCGCGATTGAGCGGCGCGGCCCCACGCAGCCACATGCCCGCGCCCTCACGGCCCGACAGCGTGGCCCGCTCGACATCCCTCAAATGCTCGGGGGTGAGCTCGTCGAGCCGGACGATGCTCTGGCCCCCGTAGCGGTGCCAGAGGTGCACCGGGTGCTGCGGATGCACGGCGACCGAGCCCTCGTAGCGAGCGCCCTCGGTGGCGGCGAGCGCGAGGCCGACCGCGACACCCACGATGACGACCACCACGATGGCCTCGCCCACGTTGCCGATGTTTCCGGAGCCGGAGCCGGAGCCGGAGGACGAGCCGCTCCCGGTCGAGCCGCCGCCGGACACGCTTCCGGAGACGGGCGACGCATCATGGACCGAGGGCCGCGTGTAGACGGGCGGGTCGTAATAGGGCGTGCCGAAGTCGACGTAGAAGTCGGGGACCCAGTAGCCGTGCAAGCCCATCGAGTAACCCGGGGGCGGCGGCCCATCCTGGGGGGGATACCAGGGCGCGGCCGGCTCCGGCTCCGAGTCCGTCGAGAACTGCTGCACCGCATACACGTTCTGGCCGCGCGTCTGCGGAGGCTCGCGCACGAGCCGCTCCAGCTCCGAGCGCTGAACCTCGTAGTAGTGACCGAGGCACCCGCTCGTCAGCACCGCGATGAGGGTGGTGAGTGCCTGCAGCCGCAGGTGTGCCGGAATCGGGCGACGTCTCGTGCTCATGCGACTCTCCTGCCGGGGGTGCTCCGGGTGATGCCAGGGCCAGCATAGGACGGACGGGCTCGCGCTTCATTCACCACGACAGGTGCATCCCGGTCCGCCACGGGCGGCCCGCCACTTTCCGGGGGCACTTCGCGGTGGGCGGCGGCCTCGTGATAAAAATCCACGCATGAGCCAGGAGCCTGACGCCGCGTCCCCCCGTTCTCCGGCCGCTCGGCGAGCCCATCCGTGGCGGGTGCTCATCGTCGATGACGACGAGGCCAGCCGCAAGACGGCGGCGGCCCTGCTGTCACCCGCGGGCTACGAGGTGGTCTTCGCCAGCAGCGGCCACGAGGCCCTGGCCGCCGTGCGCGAGGCCAGTCCCGACCTGGTGCTGCTGGACGTGATGATGCCGGGCCTGGATGGGCTCGAGGTCTGCCGCCGGCTGCGCGAGCTCTCGCGGGAGGACTACTTCCCCATCATCCTCCTCACGGCGCTGGATGGGAGGCGCGAGGTCGTCCTCGGGCTCGAGTCCGGCGCCGACGACTTCCTCTCCAAGCCGGTGCATGGGGCGGAGCTGCGTGCCCGCGTGGCCAACCTCCTCAAGGTGCGCGCCTACCACCAGTTGCTCACCACGCAGCGCGACAGCGCCCTGGCCACCGTGGACGAGCTGCGCCAGCAGATCCTCCGGGCCGACCGCCTGGCGACGCTCGGCACCTTCGCCGCTGGCGTCAGCCACGAGCTGAACAACATCGCCCAGGTCCTCCAGGTCGCCGTCTCCGAGCTGCCCTCGGAGCCCGCGGGCCCGGAGGCGGCGGACGGCCCGGGCACACGCGAGATGCTCGCCGTGGCGACCCAGCACGTCACCGAGCTGGCCCGCGGCATCCTGCGCATGGCCCGCCCCCAGGCGGAAGGCACGCTCCAGGCCGATCTGGGGCGCACGCTCGGCGAGGTGCGCGACATGCTGCGCATCACCGGCCGCGCCCGGCACGTACGCCTGTCGCTCGAGCTGCCCGAGTCCCCCTGTGTCATCCACGCCAGCCCGGTGCATGCGCAGCAGGTGTTCCTCAACCTCCTCGCCAACGCCGCGGATGCCCTGTCCGGCACGGCCCAGCCGGAGATCCAGGCCGGTGTCCGCCACGCTCCCGGCGGGCGCATCGAGGCCTGGGTCCAGGACAATGGCCCCGGCATGAGCGAGGAGGTGCTCGCCCGCGTCTTCGAGCCCTTCTTCACCACCAAGCCCGCCGGTCAGGGCACGGGGCTGGGGCTGCCCGTCGTCAAACAGCTCGTCGAGTCGTGGGGCGGACAGCTCCACCTCCACAGCCGGCCCGGGCACGGCACCCGCGTCGTGGTGGACGCTCCGGCGGCCCCCTCCCTCGCCACCTCCTCCTCTTCCATCCCGAGCCCCACTCCGTGAGCCCTCCCATCACCCCCCCGTCACCGGCCCTGATGCTCGTCACCGATGGGGCCGGGCGCGTCCTGTCCCGTTGCGGCAAGGAAGAGCGGCTCATGGCCCTGGAGGGACGCACGCTGGCGGAGCTCTTCGGAGACGAACCGTCACGCCAGCTGCTGGCCGGACGGCCCGAGTCCCTCCGTCTCACGCGGGGCGAGCCCACCGTGTGGCACCTGTGGAGCCAGCCGCTCGTGGGTGGGGGCACGCTCGTCTGCGTGAGCCCGCCGGAGGCGCCGTCCAACGACGTGCCGGCCGCCCGGGATCGCCGCATCAGCCGCGAGTTGCCTGGCCTGAACGAGGCGCTCCTCGGTCAGCAGCGTGCCTTCATGCTGGCCATCCTCGACGCGGATCCCAGCCTCGTCTACGTGAAGGATCGCCAGGGCCGCTTCGTCTTCGTCAACAAGGCGCTGGCGGCCGCGTACGGCACCTCGCCGGACGCGCTCGTGCACCACCGCCCCGACGAGGTGCACTCCAACGAGGAGGAGACCGAGGCCTTCGACGAGATCGACCGGCGCGTCTTCACCACCGGGTCCGAGTTACGGCTGCTGGAGCAGTTCACCAAGAAGGACGGCACCGTCGGCTGGTACGACACGCTCAAGCGGCCTCTCCCGGCTCCCAATGGGGAGTTGTTCGTGCTCGGCATCTCGGTGGACATCACCGAGCGGGTGCGCATGGAGCAGCTCCTGCACGACACCAACCAGCGCCTGGAGCTGGCGGTGAAGGCGGGCAACCTCGGCCTGTGGGACTGGAACATCGGCGAGAGCCGCGTCTACCTCTCGCCCGTCTGGAAGGCGCAGCTCGGCTACGAGGACCACGAGCTGCCCAACACCTTCGCCTCCTGGAAGGACGGCATGCACCCGGAGGACGTGGGCAACGCGCTCCAGCTGGTGCAGGACTACGTGAAGGATGCGTCGCGCGGCGAGCGGTTCGTGCACGAGTTCCGCATGCGCACCAAGGAGGGCGCCTGGCGGTGGATCGCCGGCTACGGCGTGGTGGTGCGGAACGCGCAGGGCGTGGGGGTCCGCGTCACCGGCTGCCACCTGGACATCACCGAGCGCAGGCAGCGTGAGCAGGAGGAGGAGTTGCGGCGGGCCAATGCCCGGCTGGAGCAGTTGGCACGGATGAAGGACGAGTTCCTCGCCAACATGAGCCACGAGCTGCGCACCCCGCTCAACGCGGTGCTGGGCCAGGCCGAGGCCATGGCCGAGGGCATCTTCGGGCCGGTGACGGAGCCCCAGCGGGGCGCGCTCCAGACGATCGACGAGAGCGGCCGCCACCTGCTGTCCCTCATCAACGACGTGCTCGACATCGCCAAGAGCAACGCGGGGCACCTGGAGCTGGAGCTCGAGCAGGTGCCCGTGGAGGAGGTGTGCCAGGAGAGCCTGCGGCTGGTGCGCGAGCAGGCGCGGCGCAAGAAGATCTCCGTGGCGTACTCCAGCGATGGCGAGGTGCCCGCCCTGCACGCGGACCGGCGGCGGTTGAGGCAGATCCTCCTCAACCTGCTGAGCAACGCGATGAAGTTCACCCGGGAGGGAGGGCGCATCGGGCTGGAGGTGGCGTCCCGGGAGGGGGGAGAGGCGGTGGCCTTCACCGTCTGGGACACGGGGGAGGGCATCGCCCGGGAGGACGTGCAGCGCATCTTCGAGCCCTTCGTGCAGCTCGACGCGGGGCTGGCGCGCCAGAACGAGGGCTCGGGCCTGGGGCTGGCCCTGGTGCGCCGCTTCGTGGATCTGCACCACGGGATGCTGGAGGTGGACAGTGAGGTGGGACGCGGCAGCCGCTTCACGGTGGTCTTGCCCGTGGGAGCGCCCGACTCCGAGGTACCGGCGGCGCACGGCGACAGCCCGGGCGCCGAGCCCACCCCTCCGGTGGCGCCGACGGACTCCATCTCCCGGCGCACCGTGGTGATCGCCGACGACAGCGAGGCCAACACCCGGCACCTGCACGACTACCTGGTGGCCCACGGCTACGCCGTGCGCATCGCCCGGGACGGCCTGGAGGCGGTGCGGCTGTGCCGCGAGGTGCGGCCCGCCCTGGTGTTGATGGACATCCAGATGCCCCGGCTCGACGGCCTGGAGGCCATCCGCTGCCTGCGGGCGGACCGCGTCACCGCCCCCATTCCCATCATCGCGCTCACCGCGCTGGCCATGCCGGGAGACCGCGAGCGGTGTCTGGAGGCCGGGGCCAACGAGTACCTCAGCAAGCCGGTGCGGCTGCGGCAGGTGCTGGAGGTGATGCGGCGCTTCGAGGCCCGGGCCTGACGCTCAGGGCGTCTTGGAGCACAGGTCCTGCACCTGCCAGCGGTGCAGCACCAAACTGTTGTCCACGCCGACGATGTTCTCCTCGTCGATGACGTGCCAGTGGTCCTCGCCCGAGAGCTGCTCGCTGGCGAGCACGAACTGCTCCAGCTGCGTGCCCGGCTTGGGCGGCCCCGACTGCACGCGGTGCGGGCGCTTGCCCGTCTCGGGCGCCGTGTCCGACAGGAAGAGCGTCCGGTTGCGCCGCGTCGCCACCATCACGTCCCCGTTCGTCACGAGGAAGTTCATCGACGAGCGCTGCTCTCCGGGCAGGTCCGTGATGGCCGACACCAGCCCCATCGTCTCCGCCAGCGCGCAGGCCACCCGCTCCACGCACGCCGCCCCCTCCAGCGACTGCAGCTTCGCCAGCCGGGTGAGGAAGAGATAGAAGCAGCGCTCCGAGTCCGTGGCCCCCTGGATGTGCGCCAGCAGGTCCGGCCGGATGAGCGACTCCACCTCCGCCTGGTGCCGCGCGAAGTTCCTCACCGTGCCGTTGTGCACGAAACACCAGCGGCCATGGAGGAAGGGGTGGGCGTTGCGCTTCTCCACCTTGCCCACCGAGGCCAGGCGCAGGTGCGCCACCACCGTGCGGGAGGACACCCGGCTGCTCACCCGCTCGAAGTCGGGATCGCAGTACGCCGGGCCGAGCCCGTGGGCGACGAGCGGCTGCTCGCCTGTTTCGTAGGACGCGATACCCCAGCCGTCCTTATGCTCCCTCGACTGCTGGACAAGAGAGTTCTTCTCCGTCACGAGCGAAGGATGGACGGCGGCGGGGACTGCGGAGCGGAAGCCAAAGAGACGGCACATGGTCTTCTTGTCTGTTTATAACGGCCGGCCCTGACGGGAAGTCCCGCCATGCCACTGCTGTCCGCTGGACGTCACGAACAGAGGGCCCGCTCGCTCTCTACCACCACGTGGCCATCTTTAATCACTATCCGCGCGTGGTTGATTCCCAGGTGGTAGGGCAGGTGGCGATAGTTTGAGCACGAAAAAACGACAATGTTTGCCGGATCTCCCACGGTAATCCGGCCGTATGTGTTCAAACCAAGTGCCAGGGCCGCTCCGCGGGTGGCGGCCCAGTAGGCCTCGGCGGCCGTCAGCCCGTTCTCCAGGCAGGCGAGCCCCAGGGCGATGGGGAGATTCTCGCTCATGGCGGAGCCGGGGTTGAGGTTGGTGCCGAGCGCCACGTTGACGCCGGCGTCGCGCAGCTTGCGCCCGGGGGCGTAGGGCCGCACGCGCAGGAAGAGGGTGGAGGTGGGGACGAGCACGGCGGTGACACCGGCCTCGGCCAGGGCGCGGATGCCCGCGTCGCTCACGTTCTCCAGGTGGTCCGCGGTGGCGGCCCCCAGCTCGGCCGCCAGCTCGGCGCCTCCGCCCGAGCTGAGCTGATCCACGTGCAGCCGGGGCTTCAGCCCCAGCTTCTGGGCGGCCCCGAGAATCCGCCGGGCCTCCGCGGGGGAGAAGGCGCCCTGCTCGACGAAGACGTCGCAGAAGCGCGCCAGGCCCTGCTCGGCCACGGCGGGGATGATCTCCTTGATGCACAGGTCCATGTAGGCCTCGCGCCACTCCCGGTACTCCTCGGGCACGGCGTGGGCGCACATGAGCGTGGGGATCAGCTCCAGGGGCTGGAGCGTGGACAGGCGCTGCACCGCCTTGAGCATCTTCAGCTCGTCCTGGAGCGACAGGCCGTAGCCGCTCTTCACCTCGGCGGTGGTGATGCCGTACTCCAGCATGAGCTGCAGCCGGGGCAGGGCGAGCCGGATGAGATCCTCCTCGCTGGCGAAGCGGGTGGCGCGCACGGTGTTGGCGATGCCGCCGCCGGCCTGGGCGATCTGCAGGTACGTGGCGCCCTGGCAGCGCAGATCGAACTCCGCGGCGCGCTCACCGGCGAAGACGGCGTGGGTGTGCGGATCCACGAAGCCGGGGCCCACGAACTGGCCGTGGGCGTCCAGCACCCGGGTGGAGGGGCCCACCGCGCCCTTGGGCAGGCTGCCCTCGGGGCCCACGTACCAGACCTTCCCCCGGCGTACGCCGACACAGGCGTTGGGTTGGGGCGTGAGGGCCCGCTCGGCGGGCTCCTGGTGGGAGCCCTCCACGGTGAGCACCTCGGAGGTGTTGCGGATCAGCAGCTCCAGGGTTTCCATGCGTCACTCGGTGATGCCAGGGATGCGGACGCCGCGCTCGCGGGCGACCTCGACGGCTTCCGGGTAGCCGGCGTCGGCGTGGCGCAGCACGCCCATGGCGGGATCCGAGGTGAGCACGCGCTCGATGCGGCGGGCGGCCTCGGGGGTGCCGTCTGCGACGATGACCTGGCCGGCGTGCAGCGAGTAGCCCATGCCCACGCCGCCGCCGTGGTGGAAGGACACCCAGGAGGCGCCGTTCACCGCGTTCACCAGGGCGTTGAGGATGGGCCAGTCGGCCACGGCGTCGGTGCCGTCCTTCATGGACTCCGTCTCCCGGTTGGGCGAGGCCACCGAGCCGCAGTCGAGGTGATCGCGCCCGATGACGATGGGAGCCTTGACCTCGCCCTTGCGCACCATCTCGTTGAAGCGCAGGCCGGCCTTGGCCCGCTCGCCGTAGCCCAACCAGCAGATGCGCGCGGGCAGGCCCTGGAAGGCGATGCGCTCGCGCGCCAGGGTGAGCCAGCGGCGCAGCGACTCCTTCTTGGGGAAGAGCTCCAGTACGGCCTCGTCCGTGCGGCGGATGTCCTCGGGGTCTCCCGAGAGCGCCACCCAGCGGAAGGGCCCGAGCCCCTCGCAGAACATGGGGCGGATGTAGGCCGGGACGAAGCCGGGGAAGTCGAAGGCGTTCTCCAGGCCGGCCAGCTGCGCCTGGGCGCGGATGTTGTTGCCGTAGTCGAAGACGTGGCTGCCGGCCTTCGCGAAGTCCAGCATGGCCTCCACCTGCGTCCGCATGGACTGGCGGGCCTTCTCCACGTAGCCCTTGGGATCCCTCTGGCGCAGCTCGGCCGCGGACTCGAGCGTCATGTCCGCGGGGATGTAGCCGTTGAGCGGATCATGCGCGCTCGTCTGGTCCGTGACGAGGTCCGGCTTGATGCCGCGGCGGTACAGCTCGCGGAACACCTGGGCCGCGTTGCCGATGATGCCGATGGAGCGGCCCACGCGCTTGGCTTGAGCCTCCTTCGCCAGGGAGATGGCCTCGTCGATGTCCTTGGCGATGACGTCCAGGTAGCGCGTGTCCACGCGGCGCTGGGCGCGGGTGGGGTCGATCTCCACGCCGAGGAAGACGGCGTTGTTCATGGTGGCGGCCAGGGGCTGGGCGCCGCCCATGCCGCCGAGGCCGCCGGAGAGGACGAGCCGGCCGGAGAGGTCATCGGAGCCGAAGTGGATGCGGCCGGCCTGGGCGAAGGTCTCGTAGGTGCCCTGGAGGATGCCCTGGGTGCCGATGTAGATCCACGAGCCGGCGGTCATCTGGCCGTACATCATGAGACCCTTCTTCTCGAGCTCGAAGAAGTGGTCCCAGTTGGCCCAGCGGCCCACGAGGTTGGAGTTGGCGATGAGGACGCGGGGGGCGTCCGGGTGGGTGCGGAGGATGCCGACGGGCTTGCCGGACTGGACGAGCAGCGTCTCCTCATCGGTGAGGCGGCGCAGGCCGTCGACGATCCGGTCGAACGAGGCCCAGTCACGGGCCGCCTTGCCAATGCCGCCGTAGACGACCAGGTCCTCGGGGCGCTCGGCCACGTCGGGATCCAGGTTGTTCATCAGCATGCGGAGGGCGGCTTCCTGGACCCAGCCCTTGCAGGACAGGGCGGTTCCGCGGGGGGCACGAATGGTACGGGACATGTGTTTCCTCGAAGATTTCGCCGCGCCGACACTACCCGAAGCCGGGTTGCCGGAGCACCTTCCATTCGCCGGGGCGGGAGGGTGTCCGACACTCCGAAAGTTGCTGTGGGACGCGCGTGCGGTTCCGTGTTACCACGCACCGCGCCATGAGCCGCATCTATCGTTCGCTCCCCCCCGCTGGTACCCGGATTGGTCTCGCCTTCTCGGGTGGTCTCGACACCCGCGCCGCCGTGGCGTGGATGTCCCGCAAGGGTCTCGAGGTGTACGCCTACACCGCCGACCTCGCCCAGCCCGACGAGAAGAACCCCGCCGACATCCCGCCCGTCGCCATGACGCACGGCGCGAAACAGGCCCGGCTCGTGGACTGCCGCGAGGCCATGGTGCGCGAGGGCCTCGTCGCCATCCAGTGCGGCGCCTTCCACCTGTCCGTCGGTGGCAAGAAGTACTTCAACACCACGCCCCTGGGCCGCGCCGTCACCACCACCGCCATCGTCCGCGCCATGCGCGAGGACTCGGTGAACGTCTTCGGTGATGGCAGCACGCACAAGGGCAACGACATCCAGCGCTTCTACCGCTACGGCATCCTCGTCAACCCGGAGCTGCGCATCTACAAGCCCTGGTTGGACCCGGAGTTCGTCAACGCCTTCGGCGGCCGCAAGGAGATGAGCGAGTTCCTCGTCTCCATCGGCATGCCCTACAAGATGGGCACCGAGAAGGCCTACTCCACCGACGCCAACGTGCTCGGCGCCACGCACGAGGCCAAGGACCTGGAGCACCTCAACAAGGGCATGAACATCGTGGAGCCCATCATGGGTGTGGCCCACTGGCGCCCCGAGGTGGACGTCCGCCCCGAGCGCGTCACCGTGGAGTTCGCCCAGGGCCTCCCCGTCTCCCTCAACGGCAAGCGCTTCCCCTCGCTCTTCGAGCTCTTCCTGGAGTGCAACCGCATTGGCGGGCGCCACGGCCTGGGCATGAGCGATCAGCTGGAGAACCGCGTCATCGACGCCAAGAGCCGCGGCATCTACGAGGCTCCCGGCATGGCGCTGCTCCACATCGTCTACGAGCGCCTGCTCTCCGCCATCCACAACGAGTCCACCACGGACCTCTACTTCAGCCTGGGCCGCCGCCTCGGCCGCTTCCTCTACGAGGGCAAGTGGTTCGATCCCGAGGCCCTCATGCTCAAGGACTCGCTTACCCGGTGGGTGGCTCCCAGCATCACCGGCAGCGTCACCCTGGAGCTGCGCCGCGGCGACGACTACACCCTGCTCGACACCCAGGCCGAGCACATGGCCTACGATCCCGACAAGCTCTCCATGGAGAAGGTCGCCAGCGCCTTCACCCCGGAGGACCGCATCGGCGCCCTGGAGATGCAGAACCTCGCCGTCGGCGACAACCGCGGCCTGCTCCTGCACCACCTCTCCAGCGTCCGCCGCCTCTCCGAGGGCACCGCCACCGGCACCGGCATCGCCCAGTTGCTCGGCGACGGCGAGGAGGAGTGAGCCTTTCCCTATTTTCCCGTTTTGCGTGAATATGGGAGCCCCGAGCCGGGGATGAACCCCGGCGGTCAGGAGACTCCCCCATGCGAACCGGACGGTTGTTGCTGCTCTCCACCCTGACGCTCGCCTCGTGCGGCCCCCTCGTTGAGGAGGAGGCCACGCTGGGCGAGCGCACGGACGCGCTCATCACCGACGTGGACCTGGACGGCATCGACGATGCCTTCGAGGACCAGCTCGCGGCGAAGTTCGCGCCCGAGGTGCGGCTGGCCCCGAGCACCATCGACTGGACGCGGCCGGCCAACGTGGACTGGTACCTGGCCCGCGTCCACATGCGCTTCGACCACTCGGGGTGCTCGGACTGCCAGGTGCTCGCGCTCGCCACGCCCACCCAGAGCAACCTCTCCACGCAGTCGCATGCGACGAAGAGCGGCCTGTTCTGCGGCCACAGCAGCACCGTCTATTCCTCGAACACGTCGCACAAGGAGTTCTTCCTCCAGCCGCCAGACGACGCCGTGCACAACGGGGCCGCGTCCACCGCGTGGAAGGTGTACGTGCACTCGAAGAAGAGCGCGCTCGTCGCGGGCGGCTACGACATCCAGTACTGGTTCTTCTACCCGTACAACGACTCCTACGCGTCCGTGAACCACGAGGCGGACTGGGAGCACATCACCGTGACCACCGACTCGGCCGGCAACTTCCAGTCGGCCTGGTACGCGGCGCACAGCGGTGGCACGCGCTACACCGCCTCGCAGCTCAAGTGGAACGGGACGCACCCCATCGTCTACTCGGCGGATGGCTCGCACGCGAGCTACCCCACCGCGGGCACGTACCCCACCGAGGTGTCGGGCTTCGATGACCACAGCTACGAAGGCGGCCCGGTGTGGCAGACGTGGACCAACTGGGTGAACGTGGGCGAGAAGGGCGCGCCCCGCAACGGCCAGAACTTCATCAAGTACGGCGGCCGCTGGGGCGAGGTGGGCGAGTTGGACGCCACGAGCGGCCCGCAGGGCCCGTCCTTCCAGGGCGCCTGGAACAGCTACTGAGTCAGCCGCGCACCCGCACCACCACCTTGCCGCGCGCCTGGCCCGACTCGGCATGGGCGAAGGCCTCGCGCGTCTGGTCGAAGGGGAACACCCTGTCCACGTGGGGGCGGAGCTTGCCCGCCTCCACCAGGGCCCCGAGCTGGCGCAGTTGCTCGCCACTCGGGTTCATGAAGAGGTAGGTGTAGCGCACGCCGTGGCGCCAGGCGGCGAGCGTCGCCCGGGCACCCACCAGGGCGAACACGGGCCAGAGCACCGGGGACACGCCCCAGGAGCGGGCCAGGGCCATGTCCGGCCGGTCCGTGATGGAGACGACGATGCCTCCCTTGCGCGCGCTCCGGAAGCTGCGCAACTGCGTGTCCGCGCCCACCGTGTCGAACACCACGTCCGCGTCCCGCACCACATCCTCGAAGCGCTGGGTGCGGTAGTCCACCACCTCGTCGGCCCCGAAGCCCTTCACCAGCTCCGCGTTCTTCCCGCTCGCGGTGGCCACCACCCGGGCCCCGAGGTGCCGGGCGAGCTGCACCGCCACCGAGCCCACGCCTCCCGCGCCCGCGTGCACCAGCACCTTCTGCCCGGCGGAGAGCTTTCCCACCTCCACCAGCGCCTGCCACGCGGTGAGGCCCACCAGGGGCAGGGACGCGGCCTCCTCGTAGGACAGCCGGGGCGGCTTGGGGGCCACGACGGCCTCGGGCGCCACCACCTCCTCGGCGAAGGCGCCGGGGCGATCCTTGTCCAGGCGCGTCCACACCGCGTCGCCCGGCTTGAAGGACTTCACCTCCGCGCCCACCTCCATCACCTCGCCGGCGCAGTCGTTGCCGAGCACGAGCGGGAAACGGTACGGCAGGAGGATGCGGGCCTTGCCCTCACGGACCTTCCAGTCCACCGGGTTGAGGCTCGCCGCGTGTACGGCGATGCGGACGTCGCGAGGGCCCAGGGGAGGGGAGGGCAGCTCTCCCTGCTCGAGGACCTCGGGTCCTCCGTAACGGCGGATGAAGAAGGCGCGCATGGTGGACTCATGGTGCGGGGCTTTCGTGCCCGCGTCTATGCTCGGAGCATGACGTCCTCCGCTCATGCCCCTGCCCGGGCCCGCGAGCTCGGCATCGCGCCGGGCATCTTCCGTCCCGGTGCCCACAATGCCCTGACGGACGTGGCGGGCGTGCTCGTGGGGCACACCACCCTCCTGGAGGGTGACTCCGTGCGCACCGGTGTGACGGCGATCCGTCCGCACGCCGGCAACCTCTTCCACGAGCGCGTGCCCGCGGCGATCGTCACCGGCAATGGCTTCGGCAAGCTGATCGGCTCGACGCAGGTGAACGAGCTGGGCGAGCTGGAGACGCCCATCCTGCTCACCAGCACGCTCAGCGTGTGGCGCGTGGCGGACGCGCTGGTGGACTGGATGTTGGCGCAGCCCCGCATGGGCAAGGTGCGCTCGCTCAACCCCGTGGTGGGCGAGACCAACGACGGCCGGCTCAACGACATCCGCTCGCGCCGCATCACCGCGGCCCATGTCCGCCAGGCGCTCGACTCCGCGAGCGGAGGCCCGGTACCGGAGGGCTCGGTGGGCGCGGGCACGGGCACCATGGCCTTCGGCTGGAAGGCGGGCATCGGCACCGCGTCCCGGGTGCTCCCCGCGTCGCTGGGCGGGCACTCGGTGGGCGTGCTGGTGCAGAGCAACTTCGGCGGGGTGCTGCAGGTGCTCGGCGTGCCCGTCGGCATCGAGCTGGGGCGCTACGCCTTCCAGAAGGACGTGGCGGAGGAGCGGGGGGATGGCTCCATCGTCATCATCGTCGCCACCGACGCGCCGCTGCTCCACCGCAACCTCCAGCGGCTGGCCTCCCGGGCGTTGATGGGGCTCGCGCGCACGGGCTCCAACGCCGCCAACGGCTCGGGTGACTACGTGATCGCCTTCTCCACCCGGCGGGACGGGGGCGCGGAGCTGCCGAACGATGACCTGTCGCCGCTCTTCCAGGCCGTCATCGAGGCCACCGAGGAGGCCATCTACAACTCCCTGTTCACCGCCACCGCGGTGACGGGGCAGGGCTTCACATCCGAGCCGCTCCCGCTGGACCGTGTGCGCGAGCTCATGGCCCGGTTCCACGTTGGGCAACGCTGAGAACACGTCTTAGAGACGGAATCGCGACGCTGTCCTTGCTCGGGAGGGCTTCCAGCTAGACACGAATTTGTGAATCAAAGTCTTTTTCAATTCTGGGTTTCGAATTAGCCAAATTCAGGCTATTGAGTCCAGTCATACCACCCGCACTCTTTGCATTCGTATATGTAATAGGCCTCGTCGTGTTCGTAGTCCGTAAGTTCCCTCACAGACACACCTTTACCACCACAACGAGGACAGCGATCTGCATCGCGTTGCATGATGGTGTGGTATGCTTGAACAGTTGCGCGCGAAAAAAGTTCGTCCCATCCGTCCTCGTAGATTTCTGAAAACGGCATTACCTCAAGCACTTGCCAATCCCCAAGGGATGCCTTCTCAAGGGCAGTTACGTCAAGATTCCAAAAGGCCATTCGCACTGAGAGCGTTTCGCCGTTTCTCCCAGATGGCTCAGTTTGTACGCAGGGGCTGGTTATTTCAGTGCGAACCTTGTCAGATAGATTTTTTTCAAGCCAGTCGCAGAGGGGCGGATACTCGTTGGGTGCGTCATTGGGGAGTGTGTTGGATTCGAGCAGTTCCATTACATTGATGCTGAAGCATACGACCAGGGGTTCGGAAGATGATGATTTGGTGTGCGGTGGTTTGGATGATTGAATAGCATTGAGTACTTCGCCAAGCATGAGCTGGCCTGTTGCGATGCGGCTGGCCAGCAAAGAGAGCAGCTTGCCGTTGGCAGTTTGTTTCTCCAGGCGCTCGCGCTCTTTTTGTACTGCTGGTTGTTTGGTGCGCCACAGGTCGAAGTAATGTCTTAGTGACTGTTCCGGCAGTTCGATGTCTGATTTCTTCCTGTTGCATCTGTGGTGCGCTGGTACGAGATTCAACGTGGAGTTAAGGGTGAAGTTGCTTGGTAAGCCTAATTTAGTAATAAGTTCTTCAACCCGCTTCGCGGGGGTGGTTTCGGCAATAATGTGGTCAACTTGAAGATCGAAATAATCAATAAGCTGATCGCAATACCAGCACTTGAATCCGTTAGCACGCCAGAGCGCCATTCGGAGCACTGTTGGTATGTTTTGTTTGCTCACGGAGTGCTCCTCGATTGTCGTCGAGCTCGCTCGCGTCCGCTGGCTACTCCGCCAGCTCCACCTTCTCCAGGTGCTGGGGGATGTAGGCCGGCCAGCCGCGCGCCTCCACCTTCTCCTTGAGCGCCTGGAGCGCCGCGGGCTCGCCGTGCACGAGCAGCGTCTGGCGCGGCGGCGCCTCGAAGCCGTCCATCCAGCGCAGCGTCTCCGTCCAGTCCGCGTGCGCCGAGAAGCCGCTCACCGTGCGGATTTTCGCCTCCACCCGCACCATCTGCCCGTGGATCTTGACCTCCTTCTCGCCGTCCAGCATGCGCCGGCCGCGCGAGCCCTCGGACTGGTAGCCCACGAAGAGCACCGTGTTGCGCGGATCCGGCAGCCGGTACTTCAGGTGGTGCAGGATGCGCCCCCCGGTCGCCATGCCCGAGGCGGAGATGATGATGCCCGGGCCCTCGACCTGGTTGATCTCCCTGCTCTCCTGCGGCGAGGTGACGAAGCGCGTACGCTTCGTGGCCAGCGGGGACTCGCCCCGCTTCACGATGGCGGCCATGTCCAGGTCGTGCTCCTCCGCGTGCTTCAGGTAGATGGGCGTGGCGTCGCACGCCATGGGCGAGTCCACGAAGACATCCAGCTCGGGGATGCGCTTCTCCGCCTCCAGGTTGCGCAGGTGGTAGAGCAGCTCCTGCGTCCGGCCCACCGAGAAGGCGGGGATGACGACCATGCCCTTGCGCTGGCAGGCGTCCAACACGGCCTCGCACAGCGCGTCCACGGGCTGCGTGTCCCCGTGCTCGCGGTTGCCGTAGGTACTCTCCACCACCAGCGTGGTGGCCGAGCGCACCGTCTGCGGATCCCTCAGGATGGGGGCGTGGTAGCGGCCCAGGTCCCCGGTGAACACCACGCGCTGATTCGTGCGCTCCAGGTGGAACACACACACGGCCGAGCCGAGGATGTGGCCCGCCCGGTAGAAGGTAAGGGTGATGCCGGGGAGGATCTCCCGGGGGCGCTCATAGCCGAACGTCTCGAAGAGCTTCAGCGCGCGCTCGGCGTCCTCCACCGTGTAGAGGGGCAGGGCGGGGTGGTGCTTGGAGAAGCCCTCCTTGTTGGCGTAGCGGGCCTCTTCCTCCTGGAGGTGCGCCGAGTCCGGGAGCAGCAGCGCGGACAGATCGCGCGTGCCGGAGGTGCAGTAGACGGGCCCGTGGAAGCCGTCGCGCACCACGCGGGGCAGGCCGCCCGTGTGGTCGATGTGGGCGTGCGTGAGGACGATGGCGTCGATGCTCCGGGGCGGCACGGGCAGGGCGCGCCAATTGCGCTGGCGCAGCTCCTTGCGGCCCTGGAACAGTCCGCAATCGATGAGCACCCGCTTGCCCTGGTGTTCGAGGAGGAACCTGGAACCCGTGACGGTACCCGCGGCGCCGAGGAAATGGATGGAGGCCATGCGCGGCACTCTAACGCAGCGGCTTCCCTGTGGTGGCTCAGCCTCCTATCCTCTGTCCGCGAACCGTTTCTCCAGGAGGAAGTGCGAGCCATGAATCGAGCGATGAAGGCTTCGTGGTGGGCCGTGGCGATGGTGGGCGGGCTGATGCTGGCGCTGCCGGTGGCGGCGCAGAAGAAGCCCTCGACGGACTGCCGGGGCACCTGCGTGTCGAAGGCCAACGCCGAGGTGGAGTCGTGTGCCCGGAGCTGCCCCGAGCCCATCAATCCGACGGCGCGTGAGGCCGCCGGCAAGTGCATGAACCGCTGCGCGGAGAAGTTCCGCGCCGCCGAGGCGTCCTGCGAGAAGACCTGCCCGGCTCCGAAGAAGGAGGACCAGACGCACTGAGGCGGGGCTGTCACCCGAGGGGCTCACGCCTCTCGGGTGAAGGCTCCGTACACCGCGGCGAAGCCCATGGCCGCCAGCCCCACGAGGAACAGCACCGGCCCCAGCAGCAGTCCGCCCTGCACCAGCGTCCACACGAGGCCCAGCACCACCACCCCGATGGGCGCCAGGCGCAGCCAGTCCGGCCTCGGCACCTCCGGGCGCAGCGCCATCAACCCCAGCACCCCCAGCAGCAGCAGCTCCATGCCCACCGAGAAGGTCTGGTCCCACCCCTTGTCCTCGCTCTCCCCGATGAGGCTGTAGACGAAGTCGTCCGAGGGGGTCGGCGCATCCACCACGTGCAGCTCGGGCGGCGCCATCGGCACCGGACCCGCGCTCCGCGTGGTGCCCACGGGCACCCAGGTGAGGAACAGCGACAGCAGGCACAGCGCCACGCCCGCGAGCGCCACCGGGGCCGTCCCCCGCAGCAGCGCCCGGAGCTCGAAGAGCCGACTCCACCCGTCCGGTCCCGCGTACACCTTGCGGTACTGGTCGACCCCCAGCAGCACCGCGCCTCCCAGCCACAGCATGGACGTAAGGCCGATGCCCAGCATCCGGAGCGCCAGCGCCGCCACCACCACCGCGAACAGCGCCGGCACCGCCGGGTGCAGCAGCGTGTCCGGGACCCAGTCCACCAGCGCGTGCTTCTGGCCGGCCTCGCGCATCTCGCGCGCCGTCACCACCCACCCGCCCACCACCACCACCAGCGACCAGAAGGAGCCCACGCTCCCGAAGATGAAGAGCACCAGCGCCAGGGCCAGCAGCCCCACGCCCACCACGCTCGGCGAGTGGCCCGGCACGTGCGCCAGCCACGCCGGCCCCTCGTACGGCGGCGCCTTGGGGGAGTGCAGGCCTGGATCCGTGTCCTCGGCCTCGTCGCTCGCGGGGGCGGGAATGGCTCGCGCCGCCGCCGTGCTCCGCGTGCGCCCCGACGTCACAGCGCCCACGCCCGTCGTGGTCCGGCGGATCGCTCCGGGGGGCGGCGGCGGGGGCATCTTCGCCCCACAGTTCTCGCAATAGCGCAGGGTCTCGTCCCTGGCGCCCTCTCCGCATTCCTTGCAGTGCATGGGGATACGGCCTCCAGGGGAGGGGTTACTGCTTCGCCGTGGGGGCGCTCGCCACCAGCGTCTGGATCCACTTCGCGAGCGTTTCCGGATCGATCGGGCCCACGTGCTTGCCCAGGATGATGCCGTTCGAGTCGATGAAGTACGTCTCCGGCACCCCGGCCACCCCGTACGCCACCGCCACCCCGGAGTTCTGATCGATCAGCTGCGGGAAGCTCGCGCCCATCTCCGACAGGAACTGCTTCGCGTTGTCCTCGGTGTCCTCGAAGACCACGCCCAGGAACTGGGCCTGGGCGCCGAACTCCCTCGCGCCCCACTCCAGCACCCGGTGCTCCATCCGGCAGGGCCCGCACCACGAGGCCCAGAAGTTGATGACCATGGGCCGGCCCTTGAGCTGCTCCGAGGTCACCCGCATCCCGCTGTCCAGCGCCCGCAGCGTGAAGGGCGGTGCCGCCTGGCCCTTCAACATGAAGGGCACCTCGCGCGGGTTGCTGCCGAAGCCCTTGGCCAGCACCCCCAGCAGCCCCAGGCACAGCACCACGAAGCTCAGCGTGACGCGCCAGTTCATGCCGCACCTCCCGGATTCATCTCCACGTCCGGCTCGGGCGGGGAGCCGGCCGCCGGCGTCTTCGCATCGGCCGTCACCCGCGCCCGCCGCGCCGGCCACACCGCGATCAGCGTGCCCAGCACCAGCAGGGGAATGCTCCACCAGATCCACCCCACCAGCGGGAAGATCCACGCGTTGAAGCTCGCCGTGCCCCGGTCCTCGGAGAAGGCCATCAGCGACAGGTACAGGTCTTCCTTCGCCGTCTCGCGCACCGCCGGCGTTCCCACCGGGTCCGTCATGCGCTCGTAGTAGTTCATCCGAGGCGCCATCTCGCTGACGTCCCCGTTGGGCGCCGTCACCTGCACCTTGGTGGCCACGTAGGTGCGGTGCGGCTCCTGGCCGCTGGCGAGCCCCAGGTACTTCACCTGGTAGCCGCCGATCTTCAGCGACTCACCGATGCGCACCGTGCCCGAGGTGTGCGTGACGAACGCGGAGGAGGCCGCCACCGACACGAAGATCATCACGATCCCCAGGTGCACGATGTAGCCGCCGAAGCGCCGCCGCGCCTTCGTCGCGCTGCCCAGCAGCGCCGTGACGAAGCCCTCGCCCTTCTCGCTCATCCGCACCTTCACCGGCAGCGCCAGCTCGCGCAGGGTGATGACGGTGACGAAGCCCGCCAGCCCGAACGTCAGCAGCGGGTAGAAGCCCCGCAGGCCGGCCAGGAGGCACGCGCCCACGATCGCCACGCCCACCGCCGCCGGAATCCAGAAGCGCTCGCGCACCAGCTTCGGATCCGAGCTGCCCCACGGCAGCATCGGGCCCACGCCCATCAGGAAGAGCACCATCACCCCGCCGGGCACCGCCATCTTGTTGAAGTACGGCTCGCCCACGCTCACCCGGATGCCGCGCACGGCCTCGGAGATGAGCGGGTAGAGCGTCCCCAGCAGCACCGTGAAGGTGATGGCCACGAACACCAGGTTGTTCACCAGGATGGTCGTCTCGCGCGACACCATCGACTTGATGTCGCTCTCGGCCACCAGCAGGTGCCCGCGCGTGGACAGCAGCGCGATGCACACGAACATCAGCACGCCGATGAACACGAGGAACGTGGGGCCGATGTCCGACTGCGTGAAGCTGTGCACCGAGTTGAAGATGCCGCTGCGGGTCATGAACGTGCCGAGGATGGTCAGCACGAAGCTGCCCAGCACCAGGCTCAGCGTCCACAGCTTGAGCATCTTCTTGCGCTCGTGCACCAGCGTGGAGTGCATGAAGGCGGTGGACGTCAGCCACGGCAGGAAGGACGCGTTCTCCACCGGATCCCACGCCCAGTAGCCGCCCCAGCCGAGCACCGCGTACGCCCACCACGAGCCGAGGATGATGCCCACCGACAGGAACAGCCACGCCACCAGCGTCCAGCGGCGCAGCGGCGCCATCCACGCATCACCCATCTCACCGCGCAGCAGCGCGGCCACGGCGATGCCGAAGGGCACCGTCATGCCCACGTAGCCCAGGTACAGCATGGGCGGGTGGATGATCATCAGGTAGTGGTTCTGCAGCAGCGCGTTGGGCCCCGGCCCGTCCAGGGGCACCGGCGACACCGAGTGGAACGGGTTGGCCGGCCCGGCGATCAGGAAGGTGAAGAAGACGCCCACGGCCAGCATGGTGCCCAGCGCCAGGGACATGTAGCGCGCGTGCTCCTTGCGGTGCACCAGCGCGAAGGCGAGCACGTACGTGCCCATGATGATGCCCCAGAAGAGGATGGAGCCCTCGAGCGCGCTCCACAGCGAGACGATCTTGAAGATCGTCGGCGTGGCGCGGCTGCCCACCTGCGCCACGTAGGCCACGCTGAAGTCGTTGGTGAGGAGTGCGTACTCCATCACCCCGTTGGCGCCGAGCATGCAGAGGAAGAAGCCCCACACGCAGCGCATCACCCAGGGGAAGGCCGCGTCGTCGCGGCGCATCCCGCCCACCAGGCCCACCAGCGCCCCGAAGCTCGCGAAGGCGAGCCCGGCGAGCACCAGCCCGTATCCGAGCGTGCTGTTCAAGGCGTCCTCGCCGCGGCCGTGGTGGCTTCCTGCTTCTGCATGTCCTCGAACATCTTCTTCACGTCGTCATCCGTCTTGGGTGCGCGGTACTCGTTGGAGTGGTTCACCATGAGGCGGCTGCCCTGGAAGACCTGGGAGGCGTCATAGGTGCCCTCCACCACCACGCCGATGCGCTCGCGGAACATCTGCGGCGGCACCTCCGTGGTGCGCACCAGCACGTTGGCCGCGCCGGGCTCCTCGCTGTCCATCACGCGGAAGTGCAGGGTGGTGTGCTGCTCGTTCCACTGGATGCTGCCCGGCTGCACCTGCCCGCCCAGGCGGATGGTGGGGCCGTAGGCCTTCTCGCCCTGGGCCATCATCTCCGAGGGCCTCCAGTAATAGACGAGGTTCTCCCCGATGTTGCCAAAGGCCACCAGGGACAGGCCCGCGCCGGCCACCAGCAGGGACACCACGGCGATGAGACGGTTACGCGTCTGCTGCGTCATGGCTCACTCCTTCGAGTCGTTGGTGGCGTGCCCGGGACGGCGCAGCCAGAGGGACAGGGCGTACAGCGACAGCGACGCCCAGGCGATGGCGTAGGCGGCCCAGATGTACTCCCAGCCACCCTGGATGCGGCCCGAGCCCACCTGGGCGAGCAGCGTGGACATGTACAGTGCCGTGGACATCAGGCGACCTCCGAAGCGCGGTTGTCTCGCGAGCCGGGCACGTCCGTGGGGAGCGCCTCGGGCATGGCCACCTCCGCCTCACGCGTGGCGAGGGCGATGCGGTAGCGGTGCAGCAGGAAGAGGGTGAGCAGGATGAGGCTCGCCCAGGCGTTGACGCGCAGCGCCAGCGTCATGTCCGGATCCACCGTCTTCGGGGTGGACTGCACCTGGTGCAGGCTCCGCCACCACTTCACGGAGAACCAGACGATGGGCAGGTTCACGAAGGAGATGATGCCCACCACGGAGCTCCACACCGCGCGCTTCTCCGGGTCCTCCACGAAGCGGCGCAGGGCCATGTAGGCCACGTACGTCACCAGCATGATGGCCATGGCGGTGAGCCGCGGATCCCAATCCCAGTACGTGCCCCAGGTGGGCTTGCCCCAGATGGAGCCCAGCACCAGGCCGTAGGTGCCGAAGAGCAGCCCCACCTCGGCCGTGGCCTCCGCCAGCGCGTCCGTCTTCCAGCTCGACTTCAGCAGGTAGCCCACGCAGCAGGAGAAGTTCACCACCAGCGCCAGCATCGCCATCCACATGGCCGGCACGTGCACGTAGATGATGCGGTAGACGTCGCCCATCTCCCGCTCGGACGGCGTCCACACCAGGCCCATCCAGTTGCCCAGCGCGAGCAGCCCCAGCCCCGCCACCGCCATGCCCACCAGCACCGGACGCGCGTTGACGCGCGAGCGCGGCGGCGCCCACTTCACGCCCAGCCAGACGCCCAGTCCCACCGACGTCAGCGCCGCCACCGTCGAGAGCACCTGCAGCACTGTCTTCAGGAGATCGCTCATTGACCTCTAATCCTCGATGACGCGGGGGAACAGAAGGAAGCCCAGCCCCCAATAAATCAGATTGAAACCGATGAGGAGCCCGTACCATGAGCCCAACTGATTCATCGGGTCGCCCTGCAATACGAGCGATGTCGCCTTCGCGGCGGCGAGCAGCGCGGGAATGATGAGCGGGAACAGCAACAGCGGGAGCAGCACGTCTCTTGCCCGGGCGTTGCTGGCGATGGCCGAATACACCGTGCCCGGCGCGCTGATGGCCATGCAGCCAAGCGTCACGGTGGCGGCGAACGAGCCCATCCCCATGGCCACGTTCACCGCGTAGAGGGCCACCATCACCGGAATGAGGATGGCGCCCAGCAGCATCAGCAGCAGGGCGTTGCCCAGGGCCTTGGACAGGAAGATGGCGCGGGCGTCCGCCGGGGCCAGCCGCAGCCCGTCCAGGGTGAGGTTCTCCTGCTCCACCCGGAAGGACTCGCCCAGCGCCAGCACGCTGGAGAACAGCAGCGCCAGCCACAGGTAGCCGCCCGCGTTGCGTGCCAGCACCTTGCTGTCCGGCCCCACCGCGAAGGAGAAGAGCAGCAGCGTGGCCAGCGCGAAGAAGATGAGCGCGTTGAGCCGCGCCCGGGTCCGCCATTCGATCAGCAGATCCTTGGCCAGCAGCACCCCCACCGTCTTGAGCAGGGAGATGGGTCGCGCGCCCCTCATGCCGCCACCGCCCGGCCTTCCTGCAGGTGCAGGCGCTCCTCGCACAGGGCCTGGCCCTGCTCGACGAGGTGGGTGGCCAACACCACGGTGACCCCGGAGTCCTTCAGCTCGCGGATGATCTTCTCCATGGCCTGGATGCCGCCCGGGTCCAGCTCGCCAAAGGGCTCGTCCAGCAGCGCCACCGCGGGGGCCTTCATCAGCAGCCGGGCGATGGCCAGGCGCTTGCGCATGCCCGCGGAGAACTGGCGCACCGGGCTGTCCGAGCGCTTCGTGAGGCCCACCTTCACGAGCAGCTCCCCGGCCACGTCCGCCGGAGCGTCCATGCCGAGCAGCCGCGCCAGCACCACCAGGTTCTGGTGGGCCGTCAGGTCCTCATAGAGGAAGCTGGCGTGCGACAGGAGCGCCACCTCGCGGCGCACCGTGTCGCGCAGGGCCACGCAGTCGTTGCCGCGCACCTCGACCCGGCCGTGGGTGGGGGAGAGCGCGGTGGCCACCAGCCGCAGCAGCGTCGTCTTCCCCGAGCCGTTGTGTCCCGTGAGCAGCAGGGAGCGGCCCTGGGGGAGCGTGTAGCTGAGGCGCGCGAGGGCCCAGCGGCGTCCATACCGCTTGCTGACGTCATGAAGGGCGAGCGCGGGGGGAGGCGCGGGGGGAGCGTCCATCGGCGGAAGCGTTCGTAACTGGAAACTTCCCCACACTCCAGTGAAAGCAGGCCCGTCTGGCTGCCCAGGAGGCTGGGAGCGGGGCCCCAGGACGAGACCCGGACATCCTGGCGCCGCCCTCGGGCGGGCTGGTGCCCCCGGGTGGGAGTCCCCTGCGGACCCCTGGGAGGGAAATCCAGGGGAACGGCGGGGAGGGAAGTTTTTTCGATCCGCTGTCCCTTTTTGCAGGGACATGGAGGGCGAGCAGCCAGGCGTGACGAGGGGCCGCGGGGCCCTGTCCGGGGCGGAACGGCAGATCTTTCCGCCCGTTGACGCCCGGGTTGCACCGCTCCTGGCCCATGGACGTAGCGGATGGGAACGGACTTACCGTCAACAGGGGCTCGGCCTTCCTGGAGCCCCCCGCTGGGCGGATGGCACTGCGCGTGCACACGGTGCGGGCACGGGGTACGGGCGACGGGATCATCTGGGGGAGGGAAGCAGTGATGGACACGCGGGGAATGGTGCGACGGGCGATGAAATCCGCGGCAGCGGGAGTGCTGCATCACAGCGGCTTGCGTAAGGCGCTCGCGGCCTACAGGCGGTACCAGTCCGGGGGGCGCCGCATCCTGATCGTCAGCTACCACCGGGTGGTGGAGGACTTCACCGGCGAGCTACAGCGCTCCATTCCGGGCCTGCTCATCTCCCAGGAGACGTTCCGCAATCACCTGGAGGGGCTGTCCGCGGCGGGCTACGAGTTCGCGTCGCTGGGGGACGCGCTGGACGTGATGGCCGGGCGCCGTGTGGCGCGCAAGGACCTGTGCGTCGTTTCCTTCGACGACGGCTACCGCGACGTGTACCGGTATGGCTACCCGGTGTTGAAGGAGATGGGCGTGCCGGCCATCACCTACCTGCCGGCGGCCCTCATCGGCACTCCCGGGCGCTTCAACCATGACCGGCTCTTCCACCTGGTGCGGCTGGCGCAGGCCCGGGGCTACAAGCCGATGTTCGACGTGCTGCCCGCGCCCACCGCGGAGCTGTTGGACCACGTGCTCTCCGGCCGCAAGCGGCTGTCCGCGGCGCTCGACGACTTCATCGGCCACTACCCCACCTCCACGCTGGTGGAGACCATCCAGGCCCTGGAGGAGCGGCTGGGCACCGGCCCGGACTCGCTCCCCGAGCAGGGAGACCTGATGGACTGGGACGAGGTGCGGCGGATGGTGAAGGACGGCTACGACTTCGGCGCGCACACGCTGGGGCACGTGGTGCTCACGCACGAGCCCCTCGACGTGGTGGATCGCGAGGTGCGCGAGTCCAAGGCCATCATCGAGCGCGAGGCCGGCATCACCGTGCGCGACTTCGCCTACTGCAACGGGTGGTACTCGGACGACGTCATCTGCGTGCTCAAGCGCCACGGGTTCCGCTCGGCCGTCACCACCGAGGACATGCCCAACCTCATGGGGGGCGACCCGTTCACCCTCAAGCGCAAGGTGCTCTGGGAGAACTTCAGCGTGGGCCTGACGGGCGGGTACTCGCGCACGCTCACCGTGTGCCAGCTCGACGACTGCTTCAGCACGCTGGGCATGCGCGCCCCCGTCCTGGGCCGGCGCCTGCAGAACGCTCCGAGCGGTGGGGTGTCCTGGTGAGCGGAAAGCAGGTCCCCGCGGCTGCCCCCGCCTCCTCGTTCCTGGGGAAGGCGGGGCCCTTGGTGCTCGCCCGGTTGTTCACCGCCGGGCTGACGCTGTCCATCCCGCTCGTCCTCGCGCGGGTGCTGAGCCTGGAGGAGTACGGCACCTACTACCAGCTCTTCCTGATCGCCACGACGCTCTACTACGTGCTGCCCTTCGGGGTGGTGCAGAGCCTCTACTTCTTCGTGCCCCGCGCCGAGGAGAAGCGGCCCTGGCTGGGCCAGACGCTCCTCTATATGTCCGGCGCGGGCCTGGTGGCCGCGGCGCTCGTCTTCGGGCTGATGGGCCCCGTGGCGCGGCACTTCGACAACCCGGCGCTGCTCGAGCACCGCGCGACACTCTCGGCCTACACGGCCCTGCTGCTCGGCTCCTTCCCGCTGGAGATCTCCCTCACCAGCCAGGGCCGGACGAAGCACTCGGCGCTCGTGTACCTGGTGTCGGACGCGGTGCGCGCGGCGGCCATGGTGGTGCCGTGTTTGCTGGGCTTCGGCCTGCGCGGGATGATGCTGGCGGTGGCCGGCTTCGCCCTCGTGCGCTTCGTGGCCACCTGGGTGGTGGTGCCGCGGGGGACCACCGGACCGCTGGCGCGCGCGGAGCTGTGGCGTCAGCAGTTCGTCTACGCCCTCCCGTTCGGGGCGGCCATGGCGCTCGCCATTCCCCAGCAGAACGCCCACCTCTACATGGTCGCGGGCTCGGTGGCCCCGGCCGTCTACGCCCTCTACCGCGTCGGGTGCTTCCAGCTACCCGTGGTGGATCTGCTCTACACGCCCACCAGCGAGGTCCTCATGGTGCGCCTGGGCGAGTTGGACAAGCAGGGGCGCCTGGAGGAGGGCGTGGTGGCCTTCCGCGAGGCCGCGGGCAAGCTGGCCTTCGTCTTCCTGCCCTTCGCCGCGTTCCTCTTCGCCGCGGCGCCCGAGTTCATCGGCGCCCTCTTCGGCGCGAAGTTCCTCCCGGCGGTGCCCATCTTCCGGGTGAGCGTGCTGGGCGTGGTGCTCGCCGTGCTGCCCATGGACGGGGTGCTGCGCGCCCGCGGGCACACGCGTGCCATCTTCCTCTCCTACCTGCTGAAGGCGGCGGTGACGGTGCCGCTCGTCTGGGTGGGCGTGAAGCGCTTCGGGATGATGGGCGGTGTCGTCTCCTGGGCCCTGGCCGAGGTGGTGGGCAAGTTCTCGCTGCTGGTGCGGGTGCCGGCGGCGCTGTCCACGCCCGAGCGGGCCCTGCGCATCCGGGACGTGATCCCCTGGCGCGAGCTGGGCAAGGCGTCGCTCGCGGCCGTGGCCGCCGCGGTGGGCGTCTTCCTGCTGCGCGCCGGCATGGTGCACACCTGGAGCGGCCTGCCCGAGGGCTTCGTCTGGAGGGCGCTGCCGCTCGCGCTCGCCGGCCTGCTCTTCGCCATGGGGTATGTGGGGGTTCTCTACGCTACGGGTGTGAGGCCGCTGAGCGTGCTCGCCGGCCTGCGCTCCCGCCGCGCGGGGTGAGCTTTCGTCATCCAACTCCCGCATAGGTGGGAGATGGACGGAGGGGAAGTCGGGGGGCTCCCGCCCTGGAGGGCTGGTACCTAGTTTGGGGCTCCGTACAACCAGGGGAGAGGCGTGATGGGCATTGATGCGATGTCGATGTATCGGCTGGGACGCAAGCTGTACCTGCGGGGCATTCCCGTGTTGCCAGCCGTGCTGCGCAAGGCCATCCACTATCTGCATGGCTCGTACATCCCCGCCGAGGCGGAGATCGGCGAGGGTACGCAGTTGGGCTACGGCGGCATGGGCATCGTCATCCACAAGGACGCCAGGATTGGCCGTCACTGCCTCATCTCCCACCAGGTGACGATTGGTGGACGTTCGGGCCTGAAGGATCTGCCGGTCATTGGCGACTATGTGCGCATTGGGGCGGGCGCGAAGATCCTCGGCAACGTGCAGATTGGTGACTTCGCGGTGATCGGCGCCAACGCCGTGGTGGTGAAGGACGTGGCCCCCGGCGCGGTGGTGGGTGGCATCCCGGCGCGGGAGATCCGCAGGGACGCGGATCCGCTCGCCGCCTATGAGCGCGAGATGGGGCTGCGCCCGCCAGTCACGCGCCCCAAGCCGGTCGAGTCCGAGCCCCCGCAAGCGTCGTCCGCCGCGCAGTAGACGAGTCCAGGAGGCAGGGCATGAGAGTGCTCCTCGTCGGAGACTATCCGCCGCCGCATGGTGGCGTGGCCGTGCACGTCCAGCAGTTGCACGGGTACCTGCGCGAGCGCGGGGTGGAGACGGTGGTGCTGGACATCGGCAAGGGGGGACGGCCAGCGCCGGACGTCATCCCCGTGCGGACCCCCACCCAATATGGCAAGCGGCTGGCGGGCTTCCTGCGCGAGGGGTGGACCGTGCACGTCCACACCAGCGGCAACAACCCGAAGTCCTGGATGCTCGCGGCCACCGCGGGCGTGAGGGCGCGTGCACCGCGCGTCATCACGCTGCACTCGGGGCTGCTGCCGGACTACCTGGCCGCGTCCGTGTCGAGGCGGGCCTTCGCGCGCGTGGCCCTGGCCGGCTACTCGCGCGTGGTGGCCGTGTCCGAGGCGGTGGGCGAGGCGCTCGCGCGCTGCGGTGTGCCCGAGGACAAGCTGGTGGTGTACCCGGCCTTCTGCGGCTCGCAGGTGAAGCCGGGGAGGGTGACCGAGGCCATCCAGGAGGCGCGCCACCGCCGTCGGCCCCTGCTGGCGATGGCGCACCATCCGTCCCCCGTCTACGGCCGCGGGCTGATGTTCCGCGCGCTGCGGATGATCGCGGACGAGCTGCCCGGCGTGGGGCTCGCCGTCTTCGGGCCGGGGACGCGCTCGGAGGAGTTCCTGCGCGATGCCCGGGAGTATCAGGTGGAGGGGCTCATCGAGGACATGGGTGAGCTGGAGCACCCGCAGGCGCTGGCGCTGATGGCGCGCTGCGATGCCTTCATCCGGCCCACCACGCACGACGGGGATGCCATCTCCGTGCGCGAGGCGCTGACGCTCGGGGTGCCGTGCGTGGCGAGCGACGTCTGCGGCCGGCCGCGGGGGACGTACACCTTCCGGGCGGGCAACGCGATGGACCTGGCCGAGCGGGTGCACCACGCGCTCGAGCAGGGGCCTGGACGGACGGTGTCCCCGGATGCCGGGCCGGTGCTGCTGAAGCTTTACGGAGATCTGGTGCAACCGACGATTCTGGGAGGAGGCGAGACACATGCGGCGCAGTGAAGAGCTGGAGATTGCCCGCCGGGCGCTTCGTGGCAGGGATCTGGTGGTTTTCTCCAACGACTGGGATGGAGACCCGCTGTCCAAGGTCCACATCATGCGGATTCTGTCCCGGGACAACCGCGTCCTCTGGGTGAACAGCATCGGCAACCGGGCGCCGAAGGCCAATGCGCACGACGTGAAGCGTATCTGGAACAAGCTGGCGAAGTTCACCGAGGGCATCCAGGAGGTGGAGCCCAACCTCTTCGTGCTCGCCCCGCTGGCGATTCCCTTCTACGGCTCGGAGCTGGTGCGCGCGGCGAACCGGGAGCTGCTGCGCGCCCAGGTGCTGAGGGCCATGCGCCAGCTGCACTTCAAGCGGCCCATCTCCTGGTCGTTCCTGCCGGCCTCGGCGCCGGTGTCCGGGCGGCTGGGCGAGGAGTTCGTCGTCTACCACTGCGTGGACGAGTTCTCCGCCTTCAGCGACACCAACGGCAAGCACATCGCCGAGCTGGAGGAGCAGCTGCTGAAGCGGGCGGACCTGTGCATCACCTCGGCGGACCGGCTGAGGGAGAACAAGGTGCGCGTCAACCCGAACACGGTGCTGGTGCGCCACGGCGTGGACTTCAACCACTTCGTGAAGGCGTGTGATCCAGCCACGGTGATTCCGGAGGACATCGCGAACCTGCCCAAGCCCATCTTCGGCTTCTTCGGGCTGGTGGCGGACTGGGTGGACCTGGAGGCGATCGCCGCGACGGCGCGGGCGCACCCGGAGGGCTCGGTGGTGGTGATCGGCAAGGTGGCGCCGGACGTGGATCCGGCGGTGCTGAAGGCCGAGAAGAACATCCACCTGCTGGGCCGCAAGCCGTACGCGGCGCTGCCGGGCTACTGCAAGGCGTTCGACGTGGCGCTCATGCCCTTCAAGGTGAACGAGCTCACGCTGAACGCCAACCCGCTGAAGGTGCGCGAGTACCTGGCGGCGGGCGTGCCGGTGGTGTCCTCGGACATCCCCGAGGTGCGCAAGGTGGGCCTGTGCAAGCTGGCGCGGGACACCGAGGACTTCGTGCGCAAGGTGGACGAGTGCCTCGCCGAGGGCGCCGGCCCCAGCCGCGAGCGCGCCGAGCGCATCCGCCACGAGAGCTGGGAGGCCAAGGTGGAGGAGATCCGCGGCTTCGTCGGCGAGGCCATGGTGAAGGCTGGGCGCGGGTTGTAGACGGCCGCGAGGAGCCCCGGCAGCCCGCCGCGTTCCGGTGGGGCCGCCGGGAGCTTCGCACACGGGTAGACTGCGCGTGGACCATGCCCGCCACGCGCTTCTGCACCTTCGACGACTCCCTCTGGCCGCTGCTCTTCCTGCGCGTCGTGGGAGAGGCGTCGAGTCAGCAGTTCGAGGAGTACCTGGAGGCCTCCGCGTCCTACTTCCGTCGCGGAGAGCCTCATGTGGTCGTCTCCGATCTGCTCCATGTCGGAATGGTCTCGGCCGAGCTGCGCCGCAGGCAGGCGGAGTGGACGGCGCGGCATGACGGGCTCATTCGGGAGACGCTGCTCGGCAATGCCTTCGTCATCAACAACGCGCCCTTCTTCCGGCTCGGGTTGAACATCCTCTTCCACCTCAACCCGCCCTCCTGGCCCTATGTCGTCGTGTCCAGCATGGAGCCGGCACTCGCGTGGGCTGCTGGCCGGCTGGAGGATTCGGGCCTGCGCGAGCCCGCGGAGCGTGTCCGGCGCCACTTCGGCTTGCTCACCTCGAGCCCGTCCGTCCAGGGGCGATGATGGAGCGCATCTGGAGGAAGATGCGAGGAGCCCCAACAGTCGCCCGCCGCGTTCCGGGTGGGCCGCCGGAAGTTTCGCGGAAGGCTAGACTGCGCGTGGATCATGTCCGCATCGCGCTACTGCACGTTCGACGACTCCCTCTGGCCGCTGCTCATTCTGCGGCTCGTGGGGGAGCCGTCGAATCAGCAGTTCGACGAGTACCTGGACACCTCTGCGTCCTACCTCCGTCGCGGGGAGCCTCACGTGGTGATCGCCGATCTGCTCCGGGTTGGAATTGCCTCGGCCGAGCAGCGTCGCAGGCGGGCGGAGTGGCTGGCGCGGCATGACGAGCTGCTGCGGGAGTCGCTGCTCGGCCATGCCTTCGTCATCAACGGCCCCATCCTGCGGCTGGGGTTGAACATCCTCTTCCACCTCAAGCCGCCCGCCTGGCCCTACGTCGTCGTTCCCCGCGTGGACCCGGCCATCGCGTGGGCCGCTGGCCGGCTGGAGGATTCGGGCCTGCGCGAGCCCGCGGAGCGGGTCCGGCGGCACTTCGGCTTGCTCACCTTGAGCCAGTCCGGTTAGTTCCGTCGGACCTCATGCTCACCCAGCGGCTGCTCGAACACGCGAAGGAGGTGGCCCGCTTCGCCCCGGTCCGGCCGGCGGTGAAGGCGGGGCTCCGGGCGGCGATCGCCACCTTGCTCCCCGTGCTGGTGGCCAGCGTCTTCCACCTCTCTGGAGGCATCTGGCTCAGCGTGGGCGGCTTCAACGCCTCCTTCGCGGACAGGGGCGGCTCGTACCGCTCCCGCGCGTCCAGCATGGGGGCAGTGGCCCTCACCGGGGCGCTCTCCGTCTTCGTGGGGGGACTGGCCGGAAGCCATCCCGCCCTGGCCATCCCGGTGGCCCTCTTCTGGGTGACGGCCTGCAACTACGCGGGCGTGTACGGCGCCACCGCGGGCTTCGTGGGCAACATCGCGGCGAGTGCCTTCGTCATCTCCCTGGCCCTGCCTGCCTCCGGGCTCCTCGATGCCCTGGCGCGGGTGGGCTTCCTGCTCGGGGGCGCCTGCTGGGCGATGGTGCTCTCGCTCGTCCTCTGGCCGATCCGCCCCTACCGGCCCGCGCGCCTCGCCCTCGGCCGGTGCTTCCGGGCGCTGGCGGACTTCGCGGGCGCGGTGGGCCAGCTCTCCACTGGGGCCGATGGCGCGGCCTGGCAGGCGTTGACCCAGGGCCAGCACGGGCGGATGCGCGAGACCCTGGAGGAGGCCCGCAACACCCTCGCGGCCACCCGCCTCGGGCGCGCGGAGAGCGGGCGAGGGGAGCGGTTGTTGGTGCTGCTCCAGATCGCCGACGCGATGTTCGAGGCGATGATCGCCCTCGCCGATGTGACGGAGAGCCTGTCGCACGGCACCGGCGTCCGCCCGGCCCAGGAAGAGGTGGAGCGCGCCCTCGCCGCCTTCTCCCGGACCCTCCAGGAGCTGGCGCGTGTCACCGAGACCGAAGGACGGGCGAGGCAACAGCCCTCGCTGGAGTGGGGCCCGGAGGCCCTTCGGGAGGTTCTCTCCCGCTCCGAGGGCACCGAGGTCATGCGCGTCGTCGATCGGGCCCAGGCCCTCCACGCGGCCCGGTTGCTGGCACAGCTCCGGGACTTCGCGGGGAGCGCGGTGAAGAATGCCGCGCGCCTCGCGGACGATCGCCCATCTTCCCCCATGGGGGAGCCACGGCAGCCCGGCCTGGCCGAGCCGAGGCGTCCGTTGCTCGAGCCGCTCCGCGAGAACCTCTCCTGGGACTCGGTCGTGCTCCGGCATGCGCTCCGGGTCGGTGTGACCACGGGCATCGCGGTCTGGCTCACCACGCACTTGAACCTGAGCCACGGCTACTGGGTGACGATTACCGTGCTCACGATCATGCTGCCGTACACCGGGCCGACCTTCCTCAAGGGGCTGCAGCGGGTGGTGGGCACGATGGTGGGAGGCATCCTCGCCGCGGTGGTCGCCGCCTGGCTCCATGACCCGCGGGCGATCATGCTGCTGGTGTTCTTCACCGTGGCCATCAGCGTGGCCGTCATCTCCGTCAATTACGGGCTGTACACCATCTTCCTCACGCTCACCTTCGTGCTCCTGGCCGAGGTGGGGAGCGGAGATTGGAGTCTGGCCCGGGTGCGCATCCTCAACACCCTCCTCGGCGGCGCCCTGGCGCTGGCGGGGAGCTGGCTGCTGTGGGAGCGGCCGGAGCAGGAGCTCTTTCCCGAGCAGCTCGCGGCCGCGCTGCGGGCGGATCGCGAGTACTTCCGGGAGGTGTTCTCTGCCTGGCTCGGGAACCCGGGGAGCCCGGATCCGTCGCTCGGCGAGGCGCGGCGGAAGATGGGATTGGCGGCGCTCAACGCGGAGGCCTCCTTCCAGCGGCTGCTCTCCGAGCCGCGGCGGCGCACGGAGCCGCTGGAGCCCTTGATGACCCTGCTCGCCTATACCCGCCGTTTCGGAGCCGCGGTGATCGCCCTCTCGCCGGTCCACCACGAGCAGGCGACGGAACGGGTCCGGGCCGGCCTCGAGCACTTCGCGAGCTCCATCGAGCAGGTGCTGGACGATCTGGCTGGCGCGGTGGCACAGGGGCGCCCACCCGTGCCATTGCCCGATCTGTCCGGGCTCCCGGGTGGGGAAGACCCGCTGCTGCGGGCCCAGTTCGAGCGGGTGGTGCGGCAGCTCACCGTCCTGCACGGTGCCGCGTCGCGCAGGGCCAGCCGTCCGTAGCGGTGCGCGGTGCTACGCGGGCTCCTCGACCTGGATGCCGCGCCGGGACCCGACATTCCACCTGGCCGGCAGGTCCGCATCACAGAACACGCAGACGAACCATCCCTCCTTGACGAGGTTGCGCTCGCCGCAGCGGGTGCAGCGCCGGAAGATGACCTCGCGCGTGAAGCCCGGCGGCGGATTCACGCCCGCCCATCCGAGCGCCAGCGCAACCGCGGTCCAGCAGTCCGTGTCCGGGCAGTACCCCGTGGACTGATTCGACACCTCCGCCACGGTGAGCTGGCCGCTGGCTCTCCGGAAGCGGATCTCTCCGGCCGCCAGCACCTCTTCGCCCCCCGCACACGCCACGTGCTCGGACCTCCGCGGAGCGAGCCGCAAGCGGCCCTGGAGGTCGACGACATATGTGGCCCCCTCGGCGAGGGCGTCGGGGTTGGCCGTGAGCCACGTCTCGAGGCCGCTCATCGAGACGATGGAGGTGCCAGCGGGGAACGACGCCACGGAGCGGCGTATCTCCTCCGGACCGACGTAGGTGTACGCGTAGAGCTCCATCACCCAGGACGCGCTTCGCTCCCGAGCGAAGCCCGAAGGAACGCCAGGATCTCCGCGTGGAGCACCGGCTGGTACGCCACACGGTCGAAGCCCGCTGGATCCTGTGAAGGTGGAAACTCGGGCTTCGTCATCGCCGGGGGAAACGGGCTCTGGAAAGAGAAATGGCCGGCGTTCGGGACGACGCGATGGTCGATGCGCTCTGGATGAGGCACGCCTCTCGAGATGATGTCCGCGTGGAAGGCGGGCGTGTGCTCGTCGCGCTCCGCCGTGCGCATCAGGATGGGGAGGTCGACGCCGGCGAGCGCCCCCTCGGCCATGAACCAGGGGGACGCGGGCGCGAGCAGAACCAGCGCGCGGACCCGCGGATCGCGAAGGACCGGGACGGCTCGTGCCTGCCCATCGGGCGACTCGTTCGGAAAGGAGGATGGGCGCCCACCGGCCACCGCCAGCGCCGTGTAGCCGCCCATTGAATGGCCGATCACGCCCACCCCACCGGGTGAGAGGCGCTGGCCCAACTGCGCGTCCTCGAAGACCGCGTCGAGCACGAGGCGCACGTGGCGAGGCCGGTTCGCGAGATTCACGGCCGTGTTCGCCAGGCTGTTGTCGGAGCGGTTGTTGCCCGGGTGCTCCGGCAGTGCCACGACGAAGCCGGCGCGAGCCAGGTGCACCGCCATCCCGCGATAGGTCCACGGAGACCCGCCCGTCCCGTGGCTGATGACGACGAGCGGGAGCCGCTCACCTTCCACCGGGGCGTCGGTGGCGACCGCGAGCGGATAGGGTCCGAACTGCTCGAGCCGTTCAGGGGCTCGCGCCGGGTAGAGAATCCGCACGGGCACGCGTGCGCCTTGAACCTCATCCGCGACGTCCAGCGCGCGGCAGCCGACGGTCACTTCTGGATTCATCTGAGCATCAGGCACGGCGCTGCTTCTACCTCATCAGTGGCCGGACGGCACGCCGGGCGCTACGTGAAATGCCATGGACTCCCGGGGCATCCACTTCGCGGTGGGTGTCAGCTATAAACGGGCTCGATGAAGCGCCCCATCCTGGCCGCGGCCTGTCTGTTGTTCCTCTCCCTCGCCGTTGCCAGCCCGGCCGCCAGGGCGGCCGACGAGCCCCAGCGCGTCACGAGCGCCACGGACATCGTGACGCTCTGGTCGCCGTCGCAGCACCTCTACGTGAAGGGCGACATCGGTGTCTCGGATGGGCAACTTCGCGAGCTCGAGACGTGGTTGATGCAGCGGCCCCACTGGACCGTGGTGCTCCTGGAGAGCGCGCAGGGCGAGCGCTTCGTCGATGCGGCGGGCACCTCCTTCGAGAACATCGCGGCGGTGCAGCACGCGCTCGGCAAGGGGCTGTCGAACCGCACCACCTTCGGCTCGCTGAAGCATCCGGAGACGGGGGAGCCGGACGGCGCCATCTTCCTGTTGTCCGTGCGTGACCGGAACCTGTCGTACTTCGGCTCCGACGCGCAGGACCGGCGCGGCCTGGGCGATGCGAACTGGAAGGGCCAGCTGGATTCACGGGCCATCGCCGCCATGCGCGGTGGGGGGCGCATCCTCGATGCGGTGCGCGACACCATCACCTCCATCGATGAGCAACTGGCGGCCCGCCTGGAGCAGGAAAGCGCGGACCGGGAGCGTGCCCGCCAACAGGAGGTCGCCGAGCGCGAGCGGGCCCTCGCCGAGCGAGAGAGCACCCGCGCCTCGATGCGTGAGCGGCTGCAGCGGATTCCGGCGGAGCTCGATACGATCGCCGCGCGGCATCAGCGGCTCTTCGCGGGCGCACCTCCACCCGGTGCGCCCCAAGTGAACCCCGATTTCGCTGGCCTGCGCGTGAAGGCCACCCGCATTCTCGCGCTCCTCGAACCGGCCCGGGACGCCACGCGCCAGAAGCCGCGGGAGCCGAAGCGCGGCCTGGATCCCGACCCGAGGTTCGACCAGGCGAAGCGGGCGTTCGAGGAGCTGCGAGCCTCCATCGATGGCGTGCTCTCCGGATTCGATGACTACGAGCAGGGCCTCTCGCGCCTGAAGAAGGCCGAGGAGGCACTCGCCGGGCTGGAGACACACCGTTTGAAGGCGTTCGCCGCGCCGGAACTGGCGGATGCGCGCATGGCTCTCGAACAGGCGCGTTCCGTCGTCAGGCATCTGACGCCCAACCACCGGGCGCTGCTCGACGCGATGGAGGAGAGCCGCGTGAAGGCGGAGACGCTCCTGACCGAGACATCCCGTCACGAGCTGCGGCTGGGGGAGCTGGCCGGCCTGCTCGAAGCGCTCGCCAGGGAGCCCTACGCGGGAGCCATTCCGCAGGACATCGCGGACATGCGCGCGGCGCTGCGCAAGGCGCGCGAGGCCTTCGAGCGTCAGGACCGCTCGTTCACCGAGCCGCTGCGCCTGAGCGAGGAGACGTATCAGAAGGCCCTCGAGGGGCTCGAGGACGCCAGGTCCGCGGCGGCCCGGCGCAACGTGTTGCTGGGCATCGCCGCCGTGGCCGCGGGCATCGTCCTCGTCTTCGCGCGGACCCGGCGCAACACGCACATGCGCAAGGCCGCCGACCTCCACGCCCAGTGGCGCAAGGCCCTCGACGAGAAGATGCAGGCGCTCTTCGGGCTGCTCGACCGGACCCACCTGGCCGCGGGCCACTCGCGCGAGGAGATCCAGAAGCGCTACTCGGGCACCACGCGCGAGCGGGCCCTGGCGCTCGCCTCCGAGGTGGATGAACTGTTCCTGCTGTCCGTCGGGGCCTCGCGCGTGCTGGGGCAGGCCGAGGCGCTGCTCACCGGCAAGGGCGCCCTGGACTGGCTCGCGGCGCAGCTGACGGCCTCGCGCTTCATGCGTGTCACGCGCCTGCTGCGCGACGAGCCGATCGCGTTCCACCCCGATGAGGGCATCGAGCTCGTGCTGCGGGGCCGTCCCACCGCCGAGCAGAAGCTCATCGGTGATCTCGCGAGCTACCAGCCGTTCTCGCTCTCGTTCGAGGCGCTCATCGAGGCCTTCAACACGCGCGCCGGGAACGTCCTGCCGGTGCTGGAGGTGCTGGAGGCGGCGCCGGGTCAGGCGGGGGAGGGCACCGCGGCGCTGGAGCGCCTCATCGCCGAGGTGCGCACGGCGGAGTCCGCGGCGGTGGCACTGCGTGTTCCCGCGCTCCTCGAGCAGGTGGTGCCGTCGCTCGAGGCGCTCCTGGTGGAGGCGCGTTCGCTCCTCGTGGCGGATCCGATTGGGGTGTTCCACGGACCGCTCGCCGAGGGGCGTCGGCAGGGCGCGGACACCTCGGCGCTCCAGTCCGTGCTCACGCGTGGCCGCTCGGAGGTGCTGCCCCTGGTGGCGCGTGCGGGTGCGGCGCTCGTGTCCACCGGGCTTTCCCGCAGGTGGCTCGACGAGGCGATCGACACGCTCACCCGCCAGGCGGATGAGGTGGCGCGAGCGTTGGTGACGCGCCCGGCCGACGCTGACGTGACGGCACTCGCCGAGGTAGTCGCGCGGCTGGAGCAGCGCGCGGTGGAGGCTGGGACGCTCGTGGAGCTGTCGGGACGCGCCCGCGCCGGGCTGACGCGGGTGGCGGAGGAGCTCGCGTCGGCACGGGCCGGGCTGGGCCAGGCCATGGGGCTGACGCCCGGGTCGATGATGCGGGAGCAGGGGAGGGATCCTTCCGAGCGCCTCACCTCGGGCGAGCAGTCGCTCGTGAAGGGCCGCGAGGCGCTGAACCTCGGCGAGCTGGAGACGGCGCGCACCGGGCTGGAGGCGGCCCTGGCCCGGGTGTCCGAGGCGGCGCAACTGGTGTCCCGGAGCCGTGAGGTGCACGCCCGCTTCGAGACGTGGTGCCAGGAGCTCCGTACCGAGGCGCGGCGGCTCTCGGGGCTCGCTGCTGAGCGCCAGGCCCCCATGGCGGAGGCCCTGCGCCGCTATCTGCCGTCGGCGCTGATCCTGCGCGCGGATGATCCGGTGCGCCCCAACGCGAATGGCACCGTGCAGGACAACCTGCGTGAGGTCGCCGCGCACTCGCAGCGGGCCGCGGAGATGCTCCAGTCGGCGGTCAACATGTTCTCCCAGGGGCGGTTGCTCTCCGCCGCCGACCGGCTCGCCCAGGTGCGGGAGCAGCAGGTACTCGCCGCGCACCGGCTCGACGAGCTGACGGAGAAGGTGCGGCAGCTCCAGGCCGCCGAGGCCAGCAACCCGCAGCTGCTCGCGGCGGCCGATGCGCTCGCCGCCGCGTGTGCCGTCGACATGGCCGATGCGCGCGTCATGCTGCCCACCCGGAGCTCGCTCGAGATGGCGCGGGAGCTGGTGGAGGCGGCCCGCGCCAGGGTGGGCGTCGTGCCCGGCAACCCGCTCGAGGTGGCCGAGCGGCTGTCGGCGGCGAGCCAGGCGCTCACCAGCGTCCAGCTGAGCGCGGCGAATGATCACTCCCTGCACGCACGCGCCGAGGAGAACCTGCGCGCCGCCCAATCCGCGCTCGCGGGAGCCCAGGTGCTGGTGCGGCGCGCCGAGACCGATGGCATCACCGACAGCCGGGAGACCACGCGCGCCATGAAGGCGATCGCGGCGCTGGGTGGTGCGCTCGAGAAGGCGAATGGCACGTTCGGTGTGCCCCACGGCGACTGGCTCGCGGTCGCGGCCGAGGGCGAGCGGATCGAGGTCGACGCGGCCCGCGAGGCCGCCACGCTGCGCGACGAGCTGGCGGCGGCCGAGCGTGCGGTGCAGGCCATCCAACAGGCGGCGGGCCCCATCAAGCGCGCTAAGGACTGGAGCCCGTCCTACGGCATCACCATTCGCGGGAATCCCGGCTCACGGCGGCTCACCGAGGCCCGCACGGCCCTGCACGAGGGGAACTACGCGGCGGCTCAGCAGGCCGCCGAGAACGCCGGGCAGCTCGCCCTCACGGCGCTCGCCCAGGCCGAACAACTGGTGGCCCAACATGTCGAGGAGGAGCGGCGGCGCGAGGAGGAGCGGGAGCGAGAGAGAGAACGCGAGAGGGAACGCGAGTCCAGCTCCTCGAGCAGCTCGAGCTCCTTCTTCAGCAGCTCCAGCGACTCGAGCTCCAGCGACTCGGGCTTCTCCAGCTCCTCCTGGAGCAGCAGCGACAGCTCGTCGAGCGGCTCCAGCAATGACTCGGGCTTTGGCAGCTCCAGCTGGTGAGCGCCCCGGCTTTACCTGTTCGTGACAGAGAGCGGGGTTTGGGCCCACCGGCAACCCCCCGCGACGCCTGCCTGCCTGCCGCATCCTGTGCTTGACATTTCCCCTCCCCCCGGGGATTAGTTAGTTTGTAGTCACTAACTTATCTCGGGCCGAGGAACTGACCCTCCCAGAGGGGGCCAGGGGCCACGGGAGCACAGGTATGCAGAAGCTTCTTCGGAATGGCAGGACGGGCATGGCGCCGACGTTCAAGGTGCTGGTTGCGGGCGGGCTGGTGCTGACGCTCGGTGCGGGCTGTGGCTCGCGGGTGGACGCCGCGCAGAGCAAGCCGGGGGCGCAGCAGGCCTCGGCCTCGGCGCAGGAGTCCGCCGTGAAGGCGGACACGGTGGAGGTGGGGGAGGCGAAGGTTCCGCGCTTCCTCACGCTCACCGGCTCGCTGTCGGCCTACGAGGACTCGGACGTGGCGGCCGGCGCCATGGGCAAGGTCATGTCCGTGCACGTCGAGCGCGGCTCGGTGGTGAAGAAGGGCGACGTGCTGGTGCGGCTCGACTCGCGCTCCGCCGCGGCGAGCCTCGACGAGGCCCGTGCCCAGCTGGCCCTGGCCAAGTCCCAGCAGGCCCTGGCCGACGCCGAGTGCGAGCGCAACCAGAAGCTCTTCGAGGGTGGCACCGTCTCCACCGCCGACCATGACCGCGCCCAGGCCCAGTGCCGCAACGCGGCGGCTCAGGCCGCGGCCACCACCGCGCGCATGACCCTGCTGGAGATCACCGCGACCGACGCCACCATCCGCGCCCCGTTCGACGGCGTGGTGTCCGAGCGCGCGGTGTCGGTGGGCGAGTACGTCCGCCAGGACTCCAAGGTGGTGACGCTGGTGGCGCTGGATCCGCTGCGCCTGGAACTCACCGTGCCGGAGTCCTCGGCCGCCTTCATCCGCAAGGACCAGGAGGTGGAGTTCACCCTCACGGCGACGCCTGGCGTGGTGCACAAGACGAAGGTGTCCTTCGTGGGCGCGGGCCTGCGCCGCGGCACGCGTGACCTGGTGGTGGAGGCGCTGGTGCCCAACAAGGACCGCGCGCTGCTGCCGGGCCAGTTCGCCACGGCGAAGGTGCAGCTGGGCGAGCAGCAGCTCCCGGTGGTGCCGCGCACGGCGGTGCTGGAGGACGGGGCGCGCCGCAAGCTCTTCGTGGTGAGCGACGGACGGATCGAGGAGCGCGTCGTCCAGGTGAGCGAGTCCGCCGCGGATTCGCTGGGTGTGATGGCGGGCGTTCGCGTGGGCGAGCGCGTGGTGGCAGTGGCGCGCGAGGATCTGCGCGACGGCCAGAAGCTGCAGTAGTCGAGGGCACCTCACATGCAATGGCTCGCGAGTATCTGTGTCCGTAAGCCCGTCTTCGCGTCGGTGCTCATCCTGTTGATCTGCGTGATCGGCGGCGCCGGCTACGTCAAGCTCAACGTCGATCGTTTCCCGAAGGTGGACTTCCCGATCGTGGTGGTGAACACGATCATGCGGGGTGCCGCTCCCGAGGAGATGGAGACCGACATCACCGAGAAGGTGGAGGAGGCGGTCAATACCATCTCCGGTATCGACGAGATGACGTCCACGACCTCCGAGGGCGTGAGCACGGTGATCATCACGTTCGTGCTGGAGAAGAACGTCGACGTGGCCGTGCAGGAGGTGCGCGACCGCATCAACCAGATCACCTACCAGTTGCCGCGGGACGCGGAGACGCCGCTGGTGCAGAAGTTCGATCCGGACTCCGTGCCCGTCGTCATCCTGTCCGTGCAGGCGGAGAAGCCGGTGCGGGAGATCACCGAGTACGCGGATCGCGTGCTGCGCCGGAGGCTGGAGACGGTGCCGGGCGTGGGGCAGGTGACGCTCATCGGTGGACGCAAGCGCCAGGTGAACGTGTGGTTGGATCCGGTGCGGATGCGGGCGGCGGGCGTGAGCGCGGGACAGCTCCAGGCCGCGCTGGCCTCGCAGAACATGTCGCTGCCCGGTGGCAGCATCGAGACGGGCCCGCAGCGCTACACCCTGCGTCTGCGGGGGCGTGTCACCAGCGTGGAGGAGCTGGGCCAGCTCGTGCTGCGCGAGAACAATGGCCACATCCTGCGCGTGAAGGACGTGGCCCGGGTGGAGGATGGGGAGGAGGAGCCGGAGACGGCCGCCGTGCGCGACGGCAAGTCCTCGGTGCTGCTGTCCATCCGCAAGCAGTCCGGTGAGAACACCGTGTCGCTCGTGGCGGAGGTGCGCCGGCGCGTGAAGGAGCTGGGCGCGTCGCTGCCGCCGGGCTACTCGCTGGAGGTGGTGCGCGACAACTCGGAGACCACCCTCACCGCCGTCCACGCGGTGCAGGAGCACCTGTTGCTGGGTGGCCTGTTCGCCGCGCTGGTGGTGCTGCTGTTCCTCGGAAGCTGGCGCAGCACCGTCATCGCCGCGCTCGCCATTCCCACGTCCATCATCGGCACCTTCGCGGTGATGAAGTACCTGGATCTCAACCTCAACAGCATCAGCTTGCTGGCGCTCGCGCTGGCGGTGGGCATCGTCATCGACGACGCCATCGTGGTGCTGGAGAACATCCACCGCTTCATCCACGAGAAGAAGCTCAAGCCCTTCCCGGCCGCCATCCTGGCCACCAAGGAGATCGGCCTCGCGGTGCTCGCCACCACGTTGTCGCTGCTCGCGGTGTTCCTGCCGGTGGCCTTCATGGGTGGCATGCCCGGGCGCTTCCTGAGCAGCTTCGGCCTGACGATGGGCGCCTCCATCGCCGTGTCGCTGCTGGTGTCCTTCACCCTCACGCCCATGCTGTGCGCCCGCTGGCTGAGCCCGGCGCCCCCCGCGGACGGGACCCATCACCGCAAGCCCCTGCTCGAGCGCGCCACCGACGTCATCTACCTGCCGCTGGAGCGGGCCTATGAGCGCTCCCTGCGCTGGGTGATGGCGCACCGCTGGGTGGCCGTCGTCGCCTCCGTGGTGACGCTCGGCTCGTGCGGCCCGCTGATGGGCAAGGTCCCCAAGGGCTTCCTCCCCAAGAGCGACGAGGCCCAGTTCCAGGTGAGCGTCCGCATGCCGGAGGGGACCAGCCTGGACTCCACCCTGCTGGTGACCGAGCGGGTCGCGCGCGAGATGCGCGAGAAGATTCCGGAGGTGACCTCCACGCTCGTCACCATCGGCGAGGGCGCGGACAAGACGCCCAACGTGGCCGGCATCTTCGTGAAGATCGTCAACCCGGATCAGCGCGCGGCCAGCCAGGACGACATCATGGACAAGGTGCGCCGGGAGATCACCTCCAAGATGCCCAAGGAGTACCGGGTGAGCGTGTCCAACGCGCCCCTCTTCGGCGGTGCGGGTGCGCAGGCGGCCGTCATGTACGTGGTGACGGGTCCCGAGTTCGACGAGCTGGGCAAGCAGGCCACCATGCTGCTGGACAAGCTGAAGAAGATCCCCGGCGTGGCGGACGCGGACAGCAACCTCATCATCGGCAAGCCCGAGGTGAGCGCGTACATCGACCGCTCGCGCGCCGCGGACTTGGGGGTGCAGGTGCCCGACGTGGCCAGCACCCTGCAGATGGTGGTGGGCGGCCTCGACGTGTCCACCTACGTGGAGAACGGCAACCTGTACGACGTGCGGCTGCGCGCCGAGCCGTCCGCGCGTGCGAGCGTGGAGGACATCGGCCAGCTCACCGTGCCCTCGGCCCGGTTGGGCGCCGTGCCCCTGACGGACGTGGTGCGTCTGGAGCGTGAGGAAGGCCCCTCGCAGATCAGCCGCATGAACCGCCAGCGGCAGATCATGCTCCTGGCCAACACGGCCCCCGGCGTGAGCACGGGTCAGATCGTCGAGCAGTTCGACAAGATCATCGCCGAGTCGAAGCTGCCGGCCGGTTACGCGGCGAGGCCCGCGGGTCAGTCCCGCGAGATCGGCCGCACGGTGGGCAACTTCGCTCTCGCCTTCGGCCTGGCCTTCATCTTCATGTACCTGATCCTCGCCGCGCAGTTCGAGTCGTGGATCCACCCCATCACCATCCTCCTGTCCCTGCCGCTCACCGTGCCCTTCGCGCTCATCTCGCTGCTGGTGTTCAAGCAGGCGCTGGACATGTACTCGATGCTCGGACTGCTGGTGCTCTTCGGCGTGGTGAAGAAGAACTCGATTCTGCAGATCGATCACACCAACCAGTTGCGCCGCGAGGGCCAGTCCCGGCTGGAGGCCATCGTCCACGGCAGCAAGGACCGGTTGCGTCCCATCCTCATGACCACGCTGTCGTTCGTGGCGGGCATGATTCCGCTGCTGCTCTCCAAGGGCGTGGGCGCGAGCTTCAACCAGGCCACCGCCGGCGTGGTGGTGGGTGGCCAGACGCTGTCGCTGGTGCTCACGCTGCTGGTGACGCCGGTGGCCTACTCGCTGTTCGATGATGCCTCGGCCTGGTTCAGCCGGAAGTTCGGCTCCAAGCGCTCGCCCGAGGAGACGGGCGAGGCCGAGGTGGCCCGTGCCTACGGTGGCGACACGCTCTCCGAGCTGCGCCCGGCACATGACTCGGAGGCAGCATGATTGCCTTGCTCGCAGTGACGCTGACAGTGAGCGCCGCGACTCCGGTGCTCACCTTGGACGAGGCGCTCCAGGCGGCTCGCCAGAACAACCTGGACCTGAAGGTGGCGCGCGCCCGGCTGGAGCAGTCCCGGCTCCTGTCCAACAGGGCGTGGGCCGGCTACCTGCCCACGGTGTCGGTAGGCGGCAGCTACACCCGCAACTCCAATGAAGCGGTGGTGACGCTGCCGGGCGGTCCGACGATCGTCATCCAGCCGTTCGATCAGTTCTCCGCCCAGGCGGAGGTGCGGCAGGCGATCATCGCCCCGGCGCTGATTCCCGCCATCCGCAACGCGGGCATCGCCGAGGACGTGGCGGAGCTGAACACGGACAACGCGCGGCGGGAGATCCTCTTCGCCGTGGCCCAGGCCTACTTCGGCGCCGCGAGCTACCAGGAGGCCATCCGCGCCACGCAGTTCCTCCTGGATGTGAACAAGGCGCGCGAGTCGGACACGCAGAAGCGCTTCGACGCGGGCACCGTGACGCGGGTGGCGCTCCTCCGGGCGCAGCTGGACCGGGCGCGCGCCGAGCAGGATCTGGTGCGGGCCCGCAACGCCTTCGCCTCTTCGCGGCTGGCGCTCGCCACGCTCATCCAGCGCGACGCGGACTTCACGCTGGAGCTGCCGCCGGTGCCGCAGGTGCCCGCCGGGCAGGAGGACCTGGTGAAGCAGGCGCTGGAGCAGCGGCCGGACGTGGCCGCCGCGCGGCGCAACCTGGACCTGGCGTTGGGCCGCAAGCACGGCGTGTGGTTCTCCTATGCGCCCTCGGTGGGCTTCTCCGGCGTCTACCGGCTCAGCAACGCCGCGGGCTTCACGGGCCGCAACGACGTCTGGGCGCTGACGCTCAGCGCGCAGTGGACGCTCTGGGACGGCGGCATCCGGGAGATCAACCTGCGCGAGGAGTCCGCCCGCGTGGCCGAGGCCACGGCCCAGCAGAAGCAGGCGGAGGCCCGTGCGGTGGAGGAGGTGTCCCGCGCCCGGCTGGAGTACGAGAACGCCCAGGCCAACCTCTCCAAGGCCGAGGAGGCCCTCGGGCTGGCGCGTGAGACGCAGCGCCTCACGGAGATCAGCTTCAAGGCGGGCGTGGCCACCTACCTCGAGGTGGCGGACGCCAACTCCGCGCTGACCAGCGCCGAGGTGGGTGCCATCTCCGAGCGCCTTCAGACGTCGCTCGCGGCCCTGCGGCTGCTCCGGTCCGCCGGCGCCTTCGAGGCCAAGGAGTAGAGAGGGTCAGGGTGAGGGTCTTCCGTCGGCGACGACCCTCCCCCCCCGCTCTCAGCGGCCCGTGACGATGTTCTCAAGGCGCGCGTAGTGGCGCGCCAGCCGGGCGTAGTCCGAGGGGCGGATGTCGCGCTGCTCCAGCGTGCGCACCAGGTCCTCCCTCGCCGCCAGGTAGTCCGCCGCCGGCAGCCCGCACGTCTGCTCCAGCATCCGCGCCGCCTCGTCCTCCGGCAGGGTGAGCGGGATGCCCAGCCGCTCGTGCATCCGCCGCCGCAGTTGCCGCGCCAGCTCGGGCAACAGCTCGCGCTCCACCTTCGAGCGCCGCGCCAGCCAGCCCAGCGAGCGCACGTACTCGAGCGCCGAGCGGTGCTTCTCCACCACCAGCGGCCGGGGCGGTCCGAAGCGCGTCCCGCGCGACACCGCGTAGACGAGCCCCACCAGCAGGCCCTGCGCCACGAAGATCCACAGGCCCCGCGCCGACGGCGGCTCCTGCTTCGGTGCCGCGCCGTGGTGGTACTCGTCGAAGGCGAGCGGCCCGCGCGACGCCAGCGCATCCCAGAAGCGCAGGTTGTCCAGCAGCTCCAGCCGCCGGTTCTCCGCCAGGTCCGCTCCCGCCAGCACGTACACCTCGCCGCGTCCCTCCGGCATCCGCCACAGCACCGTCGCGTCCTTCGTCCCGGCGAGCGGCTCCGCCTCCGGCCCTCCCACCGTGATGCCCCGGTCCAGCGACACGCGCAGCCGCTCCAGCCCCCGCGCCGCGCCCTCCGGCTTCCAGACGCGCACCGTCGTCCCCGTGAGATCCCGCTCCCCGGGCGGCAGGCCCTCCGTGTGGGGCTCCAGCATCGGGCCCTCGGAGATCCGCAGCCACTCGTCCAGGTGCGGCTGCCGCGTCTTCGCGTTCCTCGACACCAAGTAGACGAGCGTCCCGCCCCGGGAGACCCAGCCGCGCAGCGCCTCGGCCTCGCCCTCCGTCACCGGCCGTCCCGAGGGCGCCGCCACCACCACCGTCCGCACGCCCTCGGAGAGCCCCGGCCCGTCGAGCGCCTCCCGCAGCGCCGACACTGGTGCGCCCGACTCCTGGAGATACAGGTACAGCGCTCGCAGACCGAGGGGGCCCGGGTTGTCCACCGAGGGCACCCGCGGCGGGGGAGGGGACTGGTTCACCGCGAGCCCCAGCCCCAACGCCAGCGCCACCAGTACGCCGTAGATGACGGCCGTCCGCGCGCCCTTCATGCCACCGCTCCGGCCAGCCCCTGGTGCAGCCGCTCCACCTCGTCCACGAAGCGCGCCGCGTCCTCCGGCGGCACCGGCTCGAGCGAGTAGAAGGCCCGGTCGTACCAGCGCACCAGCCGCTCCACCTCGCCCGTGAGTTGCGCGGAGGCGCCCCGCCCGGGCAGCTCGCCCACCAGCTCGCGGTTCGTCTTCACGCGGTCCGGCCGCGCCAGCCGCTTTGCCTCCAGCGAGGACAGCAGGGCCAGCAGCCCCTCGCGGATGGCCTCTCGCGGCCGGGCTCCCAGCGCCGCCCTCGCCCGCGCCAGGTGCTCACCCGGGGAGTCGAGCTCCAGGGCCACCGGGCCCGTCTCCGCTTCCCCTCCACGCCGCGCCGGGCCTCGCCGCCAACGGCGCAGGCGCAGCACCGCGAAGAGCACCACCCCGAAGCCCAGGGCCAGCACCAGCGTCCGCGTGCCCGTCGCGAAGCCCTGCGCCTCCCGCGTCTGCAGCAGCCGCTCCAGCAGGGCCGTCAGCTCCCGCACCAGCCGCTGGAGCACGTCACCCTGGCGTTCCCTCGCGTGGGCGAACTCGGGCCGCGAGAGGATCTCCTGGAGCAGGGCCGGGTCCGTCGTCCGGGGCGGGGGCTCCTGGACGGGGGGCACGGCCATGAGCCAGAGCAGCAGCAGCCCGGACTTCATCGGGCCTCCAGGCGCCTCTCGAGATCCAACCCCTCCCGGCGCACGCGCATGTCCAGGTAGAGCATGGCGTAGACGACGATCCCCAGCGGGTTGAACACCGCCTGTCCCACCACCTGCAGCAGCTCCGCGGGCACGAGGAGTGACTGGGGTACGGGGTTGGCCGCCGCGGCCGCTGGATCCAGCGGGTTGCCATGGGTGAGCTGGACGAGCATCGCGGGCAGCCCGCACAGGATGCTCACGGCGAGCAGGATGAGCGACACCACGGTGACGAGGAGCATCGCCCGCACCGTGACGCGCCCGGTGAAGCCCGGTGCCACCCTCCCCGAGAGCAGGGCCCCCGAGCGCCGGAAGGAGCGCACCACCGGGAGCTCCTCCATGGCGAGCACCGGCGCCAGCAGCGAGAAGCGCAGCAGGTACCAGAGCAGTCCGCCCAGCAGCCCGAGCGCCATGAGGATGGGCCCCACGGCCACCAGGATCCATCCGAGCACCCGTGCGCCCGAGACGGCGCCTTCCGTGCGCACCACGATCAGCCCGCCTGCCCCGGTCAGCAGCGCGCCGGGCAGCATCATCAGCAGCATGGCGCCCACCGCCCAGAGCAGGGACAGCAGGTACGCACCGGTGAACGTGCCCGCCTTTTTCAGCACGCGCTGCATTCCGTCCGCCGGGCTCGCCGACTCCCCCAGCTGCGTGGGCACCACGTACCGGGCCACCGCCAGGGTGTTCAGGGAGTAGACCCAGTAGGAGATTCCGAGGATCGCCACCAACATCGGCAGGAAGCGGCCGTATTCGCTCGCCAGGGCCGACAGATCCTGGCCCCGCAGTGCCGTCAGGATCGCCCCGTAGCTGCGCTGCGCCGCCAACTGCAGGCCCTTGGTCAGGATGTACGAGACCAGGTTGAAGCCGAGGCTCAACAGGAAGAGCGTCTTGAAGTGCTTGCGCCAGAAGGTGGCCGCGCGATCGATGATCTCACCGAGCGCCAGGGGACGCAGATCCGAGGGGGGAGGGCTCACGGGCCCCAGCATACACACGCCCGTCTACTCGGGGGCGCCCTGCTCGATCCATGTATGGATCAGATCGATCTCCTCGTCGGGAATGGACGGGAAGCCCAGGGGCATGCCCATCACCGCCGAGTCATAGTGCCCGTCCAGCTCGGCGTGACGGGCGAGGAGGCTGGCGATCAGCCGGGGCGTCCCGTCCTCCAGCCGATCCGGGAACCCGCGGAACTGCCCATCGCGCTTGACGCCCCGGAGGATGCCCTCTCGCGTGGCGAGATCGAGCAAGACGCCGTTGTAGCCAAACCCGCCTGTGTTGCCTGGACCTTGGTCACCCGGCCGGTTCCTGTCGGAGTGGCAGTGAAAGCAGAGGTGGCGCGAGAGCTTCTGCGCGACCTCCGGGTAATGCACCTCGCGCTCGAGCAGCCGAGGCTTGTATGCGGGACGCGGCACGGCAACAGGCTCGGGCAGCGGCTCACTCAGGAAGGCCACCAGATCCTCCACCTCCTTCGGAGTGAATGGAAAGGAGGGCATCTCGGTGTCGGGGAGGAGCCGTTGCGGCTCGGCCAGCCAGCTCCGCAGCTGCGAGAGTGACATGCGGCTGCGCACATACCGCAGATCCGGGGCTCGCCTCCGGGCCGAGGGGCCGCGGAACTCCGGAGCACCGTAGCGCAGGGCCGCGAGCGGAGCGTCTCCGCGGTAGTGACAGCTCGCGCACTGGCTCCGCTCGTAGAGCGCTCGCCCGGCCACCGCATCACCTCGCGGGGGCTCCCCGGACTCCTCCTCGGTCACCGCGAAGAAGTCGGCGATGAGCGCGGCCTCCCGCGGACCGATCTTCAGCTTGGGCATGGTGGCCCCATAGAGGGGCCTCACCGCATGCGGCGCCTGGAGCCAACCGATGAGCCAGCTCCGCTTGACCCGCTGGCCGAGCGAGCCGAGGTCCGGGGTCCGCACCAGGTGCGTGAGGTGCTGCTTCCACTGCTCGACGTGCGCCTCCTGATACCAGAGATCGAGCCGCCCGGCGGTGATGGCCTGGTGACAGGTGACACAGTTCTCGCTCAGCCGCGCCGACGCCGGCTCGATGCCGGGCACCACGTGGCACCGATTGCACTGGAAGTGCTCCACGGCGTCCCGCGGCCCCTCGAGCGAGCGCTTCGTGGGCGCGAGGACCCTCGTGGGCAGGCGCAGGGCCAGCACATCGGCATCGCGGGCCAGCACGAAGCCGCCACTGGCCGTCGCCAGCAGAAGCGCGGTGCCGGCCAGGTAGGCGAGCGAGAGGGAGCGAGAGGCCATGAGGGAGCTTCCGGAGGCGGCTCAGTCGTACGCGTCGTCTCCGAAGACGATGCCCGAGGACTCACAGAGTTCGGGGAGAACCACCCACTCACGGGCCAGATCGACCCCTCCCGACAGAACCACCGACGTGAACACCAGCGTCGCGAGGGCGACCGTCCTATCGTCGCCAAACAACTTCTGGCTCCACTTCTGGAAGAGCACGGCCTGCAGGACGAAGACCACCGCGGGACTGGCCAGCAACACCCAGAGCATGAAGCCGTTCGTCAAACACGCGGACATGGCCTTCGCGCTGAGGTTGAGGAGGGGACCACCGGCGGAGACCGTGGCCAACAGCAGGACCAGACACGCGCCGACGAGCAGGAAGAAGAACCGGCGGGCCCGTGACGATCCGGCAGGCGACGCGGTGGCGGGGCCCCACACGTTCGCGATGACCACGCGGTTCAAGAACACCGCGCCCAGGGTCCAGAGAATCAAGTCGATCCAGACGGTGTTCGAGGTGAAGACAGCGCTGGAGTCCATCGAGTTGCTGCAGGCCAGTGCATGCAACGGCCAGAGGGCCGAGGCGAACAGCACGGCCAAGACGAGCGCGCGGGAAAGCATCCCCCAAGTCTAGCAGGCGCTCCTTGCTGCTGGAATCGCCCCTGCCGCCCGAGGCCGGCCTCAGCTGAGGGCCCTATAGCGCACGAAGAGGACACCGTTGTCGAACGCGCGGTGGTCGAGACGCTCGAGCTTCAGCTTTCGCCTCCTCCGCCTCTTGCGAGCCGCTCACAGCCCGAGCGCGTCGAGCATCCGGGAGGTCAGCACCCGGTGGGGATCCACGCGCTGCTTCAAGGCGCTCAGGGTCTCGATGAACGGCGCATGCATGCGGCGCAGCAACGCCGGCTCGCAGTGGGCCTGCTTGAGGAGCATGACCTTGACGCCATGTTCCTCGAAGGATCGCCGGCTCACCTCGCCCAGGAAGGTGCGCGCCCGGGCCTCGTGGGACTGTCCTCGCCGCACGCTCATGCTCACGCTGAACAAGTACGCGCCTCCGGGCATGCCGTGGGCCGCGTGCAGGGGCCAGGCGCATTCCGGCAGCCGGATCAGATCCTGCTGCTCGAGCCGCGCCTCGAGCTCCGGGTACGCATCGAACACGTCGAAATACAGGTCCAGGAACGACTGCCGCTGCTCCACGGGCACCGCGAACGTCTGGTGACACACCGTCAACCGGGGATCGATTCCCAGGGCGCGCAGCACGCGCGGGAGCACCGCGGGTGAAGCGAGATAGTCGTACGCGCGATCATAGCTGCGCTGAAAGAACGTGAAGCCGTAGAGCCCCGCGTGAAAACGCCGGCCCCGCCTGAGCACGAGCCCCTGCAACGGGCTCACGAGCCCGGGCACCCGGTTGGCGAGGCCTTGCGCCACGATGTTCCGCCGGGTGGCGTCGTCGGTCAGCGGCAGCAGCGCAGCCTTGTGATGGGGCTCGGGCACCACGATGCGGTCGCCGAGCAACACACTCTTCCCCCGGCGTCCGAAGAAGAACAGCCCCCGGCCCAGCGGGTACTCTCCCGAGCGGTAAATGGTTTCGAGTCGCTCCAGGGCCGCGTACCCCCGGGTCGGGCCGTGTTCGAGGACGGTGATCTCCGCCCGCTGCCGCTCCCGCACCTGGAACAAGCGCAGCTCGAGGTCCAGGATCACTCCCAGGGCCCCGAACGAGCCTGGCACCAACCGGAACAGCTCTCCGGCGAGCCCGGGCGCCGCGGCGTGACACTCGTGGACCGCGCCATCCGGCGTCATCAGGCGAAACGCGCGAACCTCCTCGGCGAAGAAGCCCACGGCATTGTGGGCGCACGCCACCAGCGCGCCCGCCAGGGAGATGCGATCGCCCGTCGGGGGATGACACGGCAGGTGGTGGGGATACTCGCGGTGCAGCGCCTCGAAGGTCAGGCTGCCCGGCGCGCGTACCCAGATGGCGCCATCCGCCTCGGTGGAGAGCAGGCGCGTCGTGCCGGAGAGCCGGGCCGTGGAGACGCCTTCCGCGTCCCCGGGCGGGAGGAAGTGTTCGCCGAAGGAGCGCTGGGCTCCGATCAGCGTGAGGCGCCGGCGCCGCGCCACCGCGTCCTGGAACAGGGCCGCGAGCTCCTCGGGCGTGGCCGGCTCGCGCACGCTGGCGGTGGCTTCGTAGAGGCCTCCCATGGCCCGAAGATCGGTCGTGGTCGTGCGCATGATTGGTTCCCATCCCCGCTACGTTTCGTGACGCCAGCGAGCATAGGGCGAATGGGGGCCCGGTGACGTCTTGCATCGGAGCTCGTCCTCGCTGAGCATCGGTTCGTGTCTACACGTCCACCTCTCGTCCTGGCCGACGTCTTCGCACGCACGCGCGTCCATGATGGGGCGCTCGTGCTTGGCGCCGCGCTGTTCACCGCGTTGCTCGCGCAGGTCGCCATCGCGGTGCCGGGCTCCCCGGTGCCTATCACGGGCCAGACGCTCGCGGTCGTCCTCACGGCCGCCGCGCTCGGGCCTGTGCGTGGCATGGCCGGACAGCTCGCCTACGTCCTGCTCGGGGCGGTGGGACTGCCGTTTTATTCCAAGGGGGCCAGCGGTTGGGCACAGGTGCTCGGGCCGACCGGCGGCTACCTGGTGGGCTTCATCCCCGCGGCCTTCTTCATGGGCCTCGCGGCGCGGCACGGCTTCGATAGGGTGGTGTGGAAGGCGGTCCCGCTCTTCCTCGCTGGCCAGCTCGTCATCCTGGCCATCGGCGTGCCCTGGCTCTGCGTGGCGGTGCCGCTCGACCTCTCCACGGCCCTGCACAAGGGCTTCCTGCCCTTCCTCCCCGGTGGGTTGCTCAAGGCAACCATCGCTGGCCTGTGGATGCCCCTCACTTGGAGGCTCATCCGGCCTCGCGAGCCATGAAGGTATGAGCATGCACTACCCCAACCTGCTGGCCGAGCTCGCGGCTGAAGTCCAGCCCCTGCTGGGACAAGGCCGCGTGGCGGATTACATCCCGTTGCTGGCCCGGGCAGACCCCTCGCGCTTCGGCCTGGCCCTGGCCGCCCTGGACGGTGGGCTGTGCGGCACCGGCGACGACCTGGAGAGCTTCTCCATCCAGAGCATCTCCAAGGTCTTCGCCCTGGCCCTCACCCTGCCACACCTGGGCGAGGCGCTCTGGCGGCGCGTGGGAAAGGAGCCCTCCGGCAACCCCTTCAACTCCCTGGTCCAGCTCGAGTACGAGCGCGGCCTGCCGCGCAACCCCTTCATCAACGCCGGGGCCCTGGTCGTCACCGACGCCCTGCTGTCGCTCACCGGCGACGCCTGCGGCACGGTGCTCGCCTTCCTGCAGGCCCAGGCCGGCCCGGAGCAGGTGGCCGTCGACGAGGACATCGCAGAGTCGGAGTGGCAGCACCGGGACCGCAACGCCGCCCTGGCCCACTTCATGAAGTCGTTCGGCAACTTCCACAACCCCGTCGACAAGGTGCTGCGTCACTACTTCCGGCAGTGCGCCATCCGCATGAACTGCCGGCAGTTGGCTCGCGCCGGCCTGTTCCTGGCCAACCATGGTCTTTGTCCCGACGGCCGGCGCCTGCTCACCCGCAGTCAGGCCAAGCAGATCAACGCCATCATGCTCACCTGCGGCACCTACGACGCCGCCGGCGAGTTCGCCTACCGCGTGGGCCTGCCCTGCAAGAGCGGCGTGGGCGGCGGCATCCTCGCCATCATCCCCAACCGCATGGCGCTCGCCACCTGGAGCCCAGGCCTGGACCCCCAGGGAAACTCCTTGGCTGGGCTCGCCGCGCTGGATCTCTTCACTACCCGCACAGGGCTCTCCATCTTCTAAGCCAGTGGAAGTAAGTCCTGTCAGGGGGGGAGGTTCTGGCCGCGAGCAGGAGCAACTGGTCCTACTGTCGGACCAGTCGGCACGCCGCGCGGCCGGAAGGTGCCCCGCTCTTTGTTGCAAGAGCACTCCTGAAAGAACCTGGTTCCGATGGCTTGGAGAGCAGGGGGGGAGGGCTCCGGGGACGGTGTCGCAGAACTTGTCCAACAGTTGGACAAGTTCGTGAAGAGCGCGCCCGGGAGGCGGACAGAACTCGAGGGCGTGACTGGCGTGTCCGGTGCGGACACACCCACCCCTGAAAGGACTTTGTTCCGATGGCTTAGCGGGACGGTGAGCCGGGGCCGCACAGAGCCCTGGCGGCTGCCGCAGGATCCTCGGCCTCCAGCACCGCCGAGATGACCGCGAACCCCGCCCCTCCGGCCAGCAGCGAGGCCCGCTCCGGCGTGAGGCCTCCGAGTGCGAGGGCGGGGCAGGGGAGCACCGCCGCCAGCTTCCGGAAGCCCTCGGGCCCCAGCGTGGGCCGCGTGTCCTCCGGCTTCGAGCCCGGTGGGAACACCGGGCTCACCAGCGCCAGGTCCGCGCCCTCGGCCCTGCGCGCTTCCTGCTCGTCATGCACCGCCACGCTCACCAGTCGCCCCGGGGGCAGGTGCGGGCGCACGTCCTCCGGCGTCAGGCCCGCCGCGGGCAGGTGCAGGTGCGCGCCCACCAGCAGCGCCACGTCCAACCGGCCATTGACGAAGAGGGGATTGCCTCGCGCCCGGCACAGCCCGGCCAGCAACCGGGCCTCCTCGAGGAACTGGCGCGTGGGGGCCTCCGGGTGACGGTGCTGCACGGCCACCTGGGGCCCCACCTCCAGCGCCCGCTCCAGCGCGGCCAACAGCCGCTCCCGGGGCAGGCGCCAGTCGGTGATGACCATCACCCGCGGCGTCACTACTCGACGAGCCCTTCGATCGGGCTGGACGCCGAGGCGTACGCCTTGCGCGGAATCCGGCCCGACAGGAAGGCCTCGCGGCCCGCTTCAATCGCCAGCTTCATGGCGCGCGCCATGCGCACCGGATCCTTCGCGCCCGCGATGGCCGTGTTCATCAGCACCGCGTCCACGCCCAGCTCCATGGCGATGGCCGCGTCCGACGCCGTGCCCACGCCCGCGTCCACGATGACCGGCACCTTCACAGTCTCACGGATGAGGCGGATGTTGTGCGGGTTGCGGATGCCCAGCCCCGAGCCAATCGGCGCCGCCAGCGGCATCACCGCCGCGCACCCCGCGTCCTCCAGCTTGCGCGCCGTAATCGGATCATCCGAGGTGTAGGGCAGCACCGTGAAGCCCTCCTTCACCAGGATGCGCGCCGCCTTCAGCGTCTCCTCCACATCCGGGTAGAGCGTCTTCTCGTCGCCCAGCACCTCCAGCTTCACCCACTTGCTCATGCCCAGCTCCTCGGCGAGCCGGCACGTGCGCACCGCGTCATCCGCCGTGTAGCAGAGCGCCGTGTTGGGCAGCAGCCGCATCCGCGAGCGGTCGATCCAGCTCATCAGCGAGGCCTCGCCCTTCGCCGACAAATCCAACCGCCGCACCGCCACCGTCACCATCTCCGCGCCCGAGGCCTCGTGGCAGCGCTTCATCACCTCGTGGCTGGGGTACTTCCCCGTGCCCACGATGAGGCGCGACTGGAAGGTGACTCCCGCGATGACCAGGGGCTTGTCCTGCACGGGTTTGTCCTGAACGCTCATTGCTCGCTCCTCTATCCGCCACCGACGAAGGTGACGATCTCCACGCGATCCTGCGGCGACAGCTGGTACTCGGGGTGGCGCGCGCGGCGGACCACCTCCGCGTTCACCTCCACCGCCACCCCGGGCCCACCCACCTCCAACGAGGCGAGCAGCGCCGCCAGGGTCATTCCCTCGGGGACTTCTCGTGCCTGTCCGTTGATCCAGATCGTCACGGCTCGATGCTCCTGCGCTGCTGGCGCCCGACGCACTACAGGCGCGCCCCCCGCCTGTCAACGCGCACCCCGGCCGTCACCCCTGGCTATACTCATGGGCATGTTCACCGTCCGAAGCAGGCGCGTGGCCTGTGCCCTGGTGCTGACGCTGGGGCTTCCGGCCGCCGCCGCCGAGCCCTCCCGCGCCGCGGATGCTCCCGCGCGGGCGGCCGGCCTCCAGGGCCACCGGTATGCCTTCGTCGCCGGGGGGGCGCTGCTCCTCGGGGGCGCCGCGTTCGGCTACCTCGCCCAGGGCGAGTCAAACCGCGCCCGGACCCTCTCCTCGGCGCGCGACTCTGGCGCCGCGCTCGAGCGGGCCCGCGCCAACGCCGCCACCGCCAACCTGCTCTACGCAGTGGCGGGGGTGACCGTCGTCTATGGACTGGTGCTGGAGCTCCTCCCGGAGCCCGCGGCGGAGAAGGCCAGCCTCACCTTCCACTTCTGAGCCACCTCGGAGGGGGCGATCAGCGGACCTGGTGCTCGCGGATCATCGCGAGCTGCGTCTCGGCCGTCAGGTTCTTCAGCCCCATGTGCCCGAAGGGGAACGTGCCGTACACCTTCTGCCCGTCCTGCCCGGGGATGGGCGAGGTGCCGCCCGCGAGTCCCACGCCCACCAGCTCGTCCACGTTGGACCAGATGCTGTACACGTGCGCGCCCTCGTCGTGGTTCACCGCGTTGATGTCCTTGAGGAACGTCGAGGACGGGTGCAGTCCGCTGGTGCGGTTCGTCGTGGGCACCAGGTCCCCCGTGAACAGCGCCGAGGCCAGCCCGCGGTTGGCGCCCGCGATGCCCACGAAGGTGTCCACGTTGTTCGTCAGCGGCTTGCCGAGGTCGAAGTTCTTGCGCGTGTAGGGATCGAACCCGTCACCGCCCTGGATGGCCTTGCGCGCCAGCGTCACGCCCATGGAGTGGCCGATGACGTCCACCTTCTCGGCGCCCGTGTACTCCTTCACCGCCTGGATGAACGCGCGCACCTCCTCCAGGTTCTTCTCCGAGTGGTGCTGCTGCGAGGCCTTCATCGGGTTGGCCGGGCCCCACGTCATCGCGTACATCTCCGAGGGCTTGTAGCCCTGCTTCGCGAAGGACTCGATGGAGTTCTTCCACCCCGCGGCGCTGTCCGAGTTGCCGTGGATGAAGATGACGGGCTCCTGCGTCACCTTCTCGCCCGGCGTGGACTTGCCGCCGAACGCCGGCACGTTGCCCTTGGCGAAGTCGTACTTGCCGTAGCCGTTCTCGTGCAGCCACTGCTGGAAGTCGTTGGAGAAGCGCGACTCCTTCGACACGCTCACCTCGTTCGCCCGGCTCGTGCGGACCGTGGAAGCAGTGCTCGGCTGGGAAGAGATGCGCGTCGACATGGCAGGCCACCTTAGGGGTTGAAGTCGGTTGCTTGCACACATTGTCGTGCATGCCCCCCTGGGAGTTGCGTGCGGGCGCGTCATTTGGGCAAACGGTTGAAATCATTGCCCGGCCCGGGGTTCTCACGCTCTGATTCCTCCCCCCATGCCGGCCTCCGCTCCCCACGAGACCTCCCAGCCGTCCGCGCAGCGCCCGCTCACCCTCCAGGATGCCAAGACGCTCGGCCTGGCGGCGCTGGGCGGCGCGCTCGAGTTCTACGACTTCATCATCTTCGTGTTCTTCACCACGGTGATCGGGCAGCTCTTCTTCCCGCCCGACACGCCGGACTGGTTGCGACAGCTGCAGTCGTTCGGCCTGTTCGCGGCCGGCTACCTGGCGCGCCCGCTGGGCGGCATCGTGATGGCGCACTTCGGCGATCGCAGTGGCCGCAAGCGCATGTTCGCGCTGAGCGTGTTCATGATGGCGGTGCCGACGCTGCTGATCGGCAGCCTGCCCACCTACGCCACCGCTGGTTACGCGGCGCCGCTGGCCCTGCTGGCGCTGCGCATGATGCAGGGCGCGGCGGTGGGCGGTGAGGTGCCGGGCGCCTGGGTGTTCGTCTCCGAGCACGTGCCGGAGCACCGCGTCGGCTTCGCCTGCGGCACGCTCACCTCGGGCCTCACGTTCGGCATCCTGATCGGCTCGCTGGTGGCCACGGCGGTCAACAAGCTCTACACCCCCGAGCAGGTGCAGGCCTTCGCCTGGCGGCTGCCCTTCCTGGTGGGAGGCGTGTTCGGCTTCTTCGCCGTGTTCCTGCGCCGCTGGCTGGCGGAGACGCCGGTGTTCGAGGAGATGCGCCAGCGCAAGGCCCTGGTGCAGGAGCTGCCGCTCAAGGCCGTGCTGCGCGGCCACGGCGTGTCGGTGGCGGTGTCGATGCTGCTCACCTGGGTGCTCACCGCCGGCATCGTGGTGGTGATCCTCATGACGCCGACGCTGGTGCAGAAGCTCTACGGCATCCCCCCGGCCCGGGCGCTGGAGGCCAACAGCGTGGCCACGCTGAGCCTCACCGTGGGCTGCGTCGTCTACGGCCTGCTCGCGGATCGCTTCGGCGCTGGATGGATCCTGGGAATCGGGAGCCTCGCCCTGCCGGTGACGACGTACATGCTCTATCGCGGCGTGGGCGCGGCTCCGGAGCACCTCGTCCCGCTGTACGCGCTGGCGGGGTTCTGTGTCGGCGTGGTGGGCGTGGTGCCCACGATCATGGTGCGCTCCTTCCCCGCGGCGGTGCGCTTCTCGGGGCTCTCGTTCTCGTACAACGTGGCCTACGCCATCTTCGGCGGCCTGACGCCCCTGGCCGTCACGCTGATGATGAAGGAGGCGCCCCTGGCACCCGCCCATTACGTGGCGGCGGTGGGGGGGATCGGGTTGCTCGTGGCGCTCTATCTGCTGAGCGCGGGCCGCACGCGGTTCGCCCCGCTGAGCGCCTCGTAGCGCCGCGCACTGTCCGAGGCCCCTCAGCCGCGTGCGAGCGGGATGGGAGGCGCCCCGGGCAGCTCGATGGCCTCCACCTGGGCCGCGCGCGGGCCCAGCGCGGGGATGATGAACCACGCCGCGTCCTTCAAGGCCGTCCGGGGGCGCAGCGCGGCCTCGGGTGAGAGGGTGACCTCCTGGCGCCGCCCGCCCCCGAGGTGGAACGTGACGCGCAGCGGCTCCGGCTCGCCGCGCGGTGAGACGAAGAAGGCCCACCGGTCTCGCGCGTAGCCGGTGCGGACGAATGCCACGCCCTTCACCACGGCGTTGCCGGTGGGCACCTCCAGGCGCTGCACTCCCGGCGGCAGCTCCGGCGGGGGCGCGGGCCTGGAGAGATCGTACAGGCGCAGCGCCGAGCCGGCCGGTACCTCCAGCGGCACGAAGGGCTCGGCGGCGGGCGAGGCCAGGTAGTGCCGGTAACCCTCGGCCTGGCCCCACTCCAGCCAGGGGTCGCCCTTGTGCGCCATGCGGCCGCTCCAGAACATGAAGTTCAGGTGCTCGAACTGCTCCGGTGCGTCCGCCTCCAGGCGCAGCCAGACGAGCGCCTTGTCCGGGAGCACCTTCGCCGCGGCGAGCCCCGCTTCCTTGGTGTTCGTGCGCTCGCCCAGGTCGCGTTTGGCTCCCCGCATCTCCAGGTGCGCGAGCGCGGTGCGCGGGGCGAGGAAGTAGAGCGAGAGCGCGGCACACGCGAACCCCAGGCCGAGCGTGAGGGGCCGGCGCGCGCGGGGAACGCGCATCAGCAGCCCCACGAGGAGCGCCAGCGCGAGCGCGAGGCAGAGGCCCTCGAACAGCCCGGGGGCGTGCCGGGTCTGGACGAGCGCTTCCGGCAGCCGGGTCCGGAGCGATGCGAGGAAGGCCAGCTTCGGGAGGAGGAACGGGGTGGAGAGCGCGCCCACCACGGCCGCCGCGAGCACCGGGCGCCGGAAGCTGTCGCGCAGGAGCAGGGCCAGCGCGCAGAACACCGCCGTCACCGCACCCCAGCTGGTAGCCGGGACCTTCGCCGCCGCGAACGAGAGGACGAGCCAGGTGGGCCACAGCCACAGCGCCACCGCGGTGGTCTCGAGCTCGCGGGTGCGCAGCGCACGGTAGAGGAGCCAGAGCCCGGCCAGCAGCGGCAGCACCTCCGGGAAGGGCTCCAGGGTGCGCAGGTGGATCTCATTGAAGATCGCATCCACCGGACGGATCCACATGACGATGGAAGGGTTCTCGCGCGCCTCGTCCTCGAACAGGTGGCTCCGGGTGACGTGCGCCTCACTGGCCCAGAGCTCGGGGTACGTGTGCCGTGCGTAGAGCGTCCACGGGAGCGCCACGGCGGCCGCGCACACGAGGAGGAGCGCGAGCTGGCGAGGCCTCGGGCCGGGAGTGAGCCCGAGCAGCCGGCCTGCGGCGAGCACGCCCGCCACGCCCGCCGGGGTCAGCGCGAGCATGCTCTTGCACAGACAGCCGAGCCCCACGGCGGCGCCTGCGAGGGCCGCGAGCGGGAGCGAGTCGCGCCGGATGGACGTGACGAGCAGCACCATGGCCAGCGCGAGGCAGCCCGCGAGCGTGGTGTCGGTCATGTCGCCGAACATGAAGCCCTGGACGAGCTCGTAGGTGAAGGGCAGGGCGAGCAGGGTGCAGGCGGCGAGCGTGGACCAGAAGCGTCCGGCGGCCTCGCGCATGAGGAAGAAGACGCCCAGCGCGGCGGCCATCATGCCGAGCACGGAGCCGAAGCGGGCCACGCCCGTGCCCACCCCCACGAGGCTCATGCCGAGCGCCGCGAACCACATGGAGCCGGGCGGCTTGTGGAGCCAGAGGCCGCCGTTGAGCCAATCGTCGAGGGCCGGGCGGTGGAAGGGCTCGGCGTAGACGTGGGGCCGCAGCGGCGTGTCCATCAGTCCGCGTGAGACGGCGAGGTGGACGGCCTCATCCCAGTCGTGGATGCCCGGATGATCGAGGCCGGGCAGGAGCGCCACCAGCGCGGTGGTGAGGATGAGGCTCACACAGAGGAGATCTGGAGGAAGCCGGCGCATGCGAGGGCCGGGAACATTACCGCGTGGTACTCAGTAGCTCTCCTATGAAGCGCATCCACCAGAGCCTCCTTCAGAGTCTCCTGGGCCTCTGTGCCGTCATGGCCACCGGCTGCACCATCGAGGCCCCCGACTTCTCCGGCAAGTCCTGCGAGTCCGCGTACGACTGCCCCCGGCCCTACACCTGCGTCGCGGCGCGTCCGGGCGCGGGGCGCACCTGCGAGGTGCTCGATGGGCCCGGCACCACCGACCCCAACGCGGGGCCCGTGCCCACCTGGTGCCAGGACATCCAGCCCATCCTCGCGGCCAACTGCGTGTCCTCGTGCCACGGCGCCACCACGACGGGCAGTGGCCGCCCGGACTTCCGGCTCGACATGTACGAGGCCGACGGCGGGGTGGCGGGGGCGAAGCTGATGGCCCCGCGCATCCACGCGCGCACCGTCGTCTTCCGCACCATGCCGCCTCCGGGGAACCCCGAGCCCACCGAGGCCGAGCGCGCCCTCATCGACCGCTGGGCCTCGGGCGGTGCGCCCTTCTGCGAGGCGGCGGTCCCCGATGGCGGCTCCATCGGCCCCGGGTTGTAGGGGAAAACCTCGAATTCTTCCCGCTGGAAGCAAGCGGCCCACCGGGCCCTCCTCCTGCGGGCCGCTCCCCCTGTGCCGACTTTCCGCTCCGACAAGCCCTGTGCACCCGCGATGCAGGTCCCCAGTTTTCTGCCACACGCCGGGGAGCTTCCTCCCCTGGTGAGGAACGAAAGGAGCGGCACGATGCGTAAGCTCATGATGGCGGTGATGGCGGTGGCGGGGCTCGGTCTGACGGTGGGCTGCCAGGACCGTAACAAGGTCCAGGAGGAGCAGCGGGACGTGGCCGAGGCGCAGCGCGACGTGGCGCAGGAGCGCCAGGACGTCAACAAGGAGGTCGCCGAGACTCGCCAGGAGGGCCGCGAGGATGTGACCGATGCCGAGAAGAAGCTGATGGAGGAGCAGCGCGAGCTGGCCGATGCCCAGCACAAGCAGCTCGATGAGCAGAACGACCAGGCCACGGGCGGCAGCGGCACGGTGAACAAGAACGACACCATGGCCAACGTGAAGACCGAGGAGGTGGAGGGCACCATCCAGTCCACCTCGGCCAACACCATCGCGATCATCGTCCCGGACAAGAACAACCAGGTGATGCGCTTCCAGGCCAACCAGCAGATCCAGGTGATGAAGGACGACAAGCCGGTGGCCCTGAAGGATCTGAAGGCCGGTGACGAGGTCCGCGCCTCCTACCAGCTGGATCCGAACGGCAAGATGATGCTCAAGAGCATCGAGGTGGAGAAGCTGAGCGCCCAGCACCCGGGCCAGAAGAAGAAGTAGTCACGCATGACACGGTGGGACGCGGCCTCCGCCTCCGGGCGGGGGCCGCCGTCTTTCCGGCGTGCTTGTGGCGGAAGACGGGAAGCCCGAGACTGCGGCCATGGCTCTCAAGACGAGCGACGTGCTCGAGCTCCACCAGCGCTGGTGCATCGCGGACTCGCACGCGGACTCGCTGATGTGGAACAGGGATCTCTGCGAGCGCTCCTCGGAGGGACACGTGGACTTCCCCCGCCTGCGCGAGGTGGGGATGAAGCTGCAGTGCTTCACCATCGTCACCCGCGGCTTTCCCTTCATCGGGGGGTTCGAGGCCTTCGCCGTCTGGCGCGGCTGGCCCCGCGAGGCCCGGGAGAGCGAGTGGACGCGCGCGGTGTGGCAGGTGGACCGGCTGGCGGAGTTCTGCCGCCGCTCCAACGGGCAGGTGCGCATCACCATCACGGGGCGGGCGCTGGAGGAGAACCTCGCGCAGGGGCGGCTGTCGGCCGTGCTCGGCATCGAGGGCGCTCACGCCATCGAGGGCCAGGTGGAGCGCGTGGCGCAGCTGTACGAGCGGGGCGTGCGCTTCATGGGCCTCACCCACCTGTCCAACAACGAGGCGGGTGGCTCGTCCTTCCCGTTGATGGGCAACCGGCCCCTGTCCCCGCTGGGGCATTCGGTGCTGGAGGAGATGGCGCGGGTGGGCATGAGCGTGGACGTGGCCCATGCCTCCGAGCAGACCCTGGAGGACATCCTGGCGCATCCCACCGCACGCATCTTCTCCTCGCACACGGGCGTGCGCGGTGCGGGCGGCGGCTGGCGCAACCTCTCGGACGAGGTGCTGCGCCGGATCGCCGAGCGGGGTGGGGTGGTGGGCATCATCCTCGCCCCCGTGTACCTGGGCGGTGACGCCATCGACGACGTCGTGCGGCACATCGAGCACGCCCTGGGGGTGATGGGAGAGGAGGGCGTGGGCATCGGCTCGGACTACGACGGCATGGTGGCCCTGCCCAAGGGCATCCGCGACGTGACGGATCTGCCCAAGCTCACCGAGGCCCTGCTGCGCCGCCACCCGGAGGCGCTCGTGGAGCGCATTCTCGGGGGCAACTTCCGGAGGTACTTCCGCGAGACGCTCGGGAGTGACGCGGGTTGACCGGGCTCGCGGCGCCTGGAATCGTCCGGCGCCGTGATGAACCACTCCCGCGTCCTCCTCCCGTTGATGATCGGCTCCCTCCTGCTGTCCGCCTGTGGCGTCAAGGCCGGCGACTCGTGCTCGGGAGGCGGCTACACCTGTGCCTCCGAGAAGGAGGCCCTCGAGTGCCGGGACAAGGAATGGCGCACGCTGCCGTGCCGGGGCGCCTCGGGGTGCAGCGAGTCAGAGGACCTCATCAACTGCGACATGAAGGGCAACGTCGCCGGGGATGCGTGCGCGGCGTCGGCCGAGGGCCGCGGGTTGTGCACGGCCGACGGCAAGGCCGTGCTCGAGTGCCGCATGGGGTTGCTCGTCCAGGTGAAGACGTGCGGCACGTGCGTCATGGACGACACGCGCGTCACCTGTCAGCCGTAGCTCACTGCTTCGCGGGCCTGGGCTCGAGGCGGGACGGGGGCTGCGCGCCGGGTTGTGAGAGAGCGTCCCGCCGCAGCTCCGCCCGGTAATGGCTCAACGGGTAGACGGGCCCTGTCTTCGCGTCGAGGCGCAGGGCCGCGAGTCCTTCCCCTTCGGGAGAGCCGGTGTAGACGAGCGAGGCCGGGTGCCAGGCCAGCCACGCGCCTCCAGGCTGGGAGATCATCAGCCGCTCCAGCGTGCCATCCGCCCGCCACAGGGCCGTGCTCCCGTCCCGGCTGCCGGTGAGCAGCCTCGTCCCATCCGGGCTCCAGGCCAGGGTGACGAGGCTGCCCAGCTGGCCCGAGAGGGTCCGCAGCAGGGCGCGGGTGCCAGGGTCCCAGAGCTTCACCGTGCCATCCCAGGCCCGTGAGGCCAGCACGCGGCCCTCACGGTTCCAGGCGAGTTGTCGCACGTCATCGTGCCCGGAGAGGGCGCCCGCGAGCGTCCCCGTCGTGGCGTCCCAGAGGTTGATCTGGCCCTGGTGGCTCTCGACCGCGAGCACCCGGCCATCCGGGCTCCAGGCGAGGGCCCGTATATTGGAGGACCCGCGCAGGGTGTGCAGCAGCGTGCCGGTGGTGGCATCCCAGAGCTGATTGTCCAAGGCCAGCACCCGGCTGTCGGGGCTCCAGGACAGACGCGAGGGCAGAAGGGCATCGAGCGTGTACAGCAAGGTGCCCTGGGCGTCCCACAGCAGCTTTCCCGTGGCGAGCACCCGGCCATCCGGGCTCCAGGCGGGAGCCGTGCTCGACTTGGGGATCGTCCGCAGCCGTGCCCCCGTGGAGGGATTCCAGACATCCACGGCCGAGAGCCCGCGTTGCGTGGCCAGTTGGCGGCCATCGGGGCTCCAGGCAATCGCCTCGACGGGGCGGCCGTCCGAGTCGAAGGAGCGCAGCGGCTCTTCCCGGGTGGCATGCCAGAGCTGGACGACCCCCCTGTCGGTCGCCGTGGCGATCATGCTCCCATCCGGGCTCCATGCGATGGCCAGCACCGCCTCGCGCTCGTCGCGGGTGGGCAGCTCGCGCAGCCGGGCTCCCGTGGTGGCATCCCAGAGCGTGGCTCTGCCCCCCTCGCCTCCGGATGCGAACACCTGGCCATCGGGGCGCCAGGCGATGACTCCGACGGTGACGGGGTGGCCGGGCAGCGTGCGCACGAGGCCGCCGGTGGCCGTGTCCCAGAGATTGATGGAGAAGCTCTTGCCCGTCGAGGCCACGCGCTGGCCATCGGGGCTCCAGGCGGCCAGTGACTCGGTCCCGGCGAGGGTGTGCAACGCGGCGCCCGTGGTGGCCTCATAGAGGGTGGCGGAGTAGCGGATGGGGTAGCCGTCGAAGTCCGCGGTGCCCACCTGGAGCCTCCGGCCCTCGGGGCTCCAGGCGAGGGACGTCACCTGGCCCGGATGGCCGGAGAGGGTCCGCAGGAGCGTGCCGGTCGCGGCCTCCCGGAGGTGGACGTTCTGCTCCTTGTCCGCCGCGGCGAGCACCTTCCCGTCGGGGCTCCACGCCATCTGGTAGGCCGTCCCGCCATCGCCGGGGCTGGTCCGCAGGAGGGCGCCCGTGGTGACGTCCCAGGAGCGCAGCGAGCCATCCTCGCACGCCGCGGTGAGCACCTTGCCCTCGGGGTTCCAGGAGATCGCTCGAATGAGGACGACGGCCTCCAGGGTGCGCAGCGGGGTGCCGGTGGAGACGTCCCAGAGCCGCACCGTGCCCTTGTCGCTCACCGAGGCGAGGAGCTTGCCCGTGGGGCTCCAGGCCATGCCCTTGAGGTCGGTGGCCGGCTCCTCGAGCACATGCAGCGGGGCACCGGTGGAGCTGTCCCAGAGCCGCACCGTCCCATCGTGGCTCCTGGAGGCCAGCCTCCCGCCCTCCAGGCTCCAGGAGAGGGACGTCACCTGTCCGTAGTGGCCGGAGAGGGTGCGCAGCAGGGCGCCCGTGGAGGCGTCCCAGAGCCGCACGGTGCCATCCAGGCCGCCCGAGGCCAGCAGCCCGCCCCGGGGACTCCAGGCCGCGGCGGTGACTTCGCGGGCGTGGCCGAGCTGCGGGACGAGCTCGGGCCGGGGCACGTCCCCGGGCGGAGGCATGGGCGCGCTCTTTCCGGACACGCTCTCCATCGAGGCCCGCGTCGTGGCGCACGCGGCGGCGAGCAGGCTGACGGACACCAGCACGGACAGCATCGAATGCTTCATGGCGAGGTCCTCGTGTTCAGCGTGGGGGCTCCGCGGAGGACGTGAGGGACAGGTCCTCGCGCCGCGGCCCGGCCTGGTGGAGGGCTTCAGTCCTCGGATTGAACGTCCTGGACCTTGAAGCCCCACTCCTCCAGCACCTTGGCTTCGTCCTGCTCGCTGCGCGTCTTCTTGAAGCGGGCCCCGGGCACGCCCTTCACCCTGCGCTCGCACGCGGCCCAGGTCGCGTGGCGCTTCACGGTGCGGCCCACCTCGCTCAGGTAGGAGTACGCCTTGGCCTTGGCGGAGCCCTCTCCCTGACGGGGCTTCTCCGCGGGCAGGGAGGTGTCCTCGGGCACGTCGTGAATGGCGATCCCGTAGCCCGTCAGCGGGCCCACGTAGAGCTTCACGCTCCGGCCCTTGGAGAAGGCGACGGCGATCTCGTCCACCCGCTCGTTGCCCGGCACGCCCGCATGCCCGCGCACGTACTTCCACTCCAGGGCGCCGGCCTCGGCTGGGAACGCCTCCTTGCGCTGGGCCACCAGTGCCATCAGCCGCTTCCAGTAGAGGGTATTGGCCACCTCGCCACCCTCGGCCGTCTTCCACCCGCGCCGGCTCCACCCGAACGCCCAGCGGGTGATGCCTTGAATCACATAGGTGGAGTCCGTGTGGATGTGCAGTGGTCCCGGGGTCCGCTCCAGGTGGCGCAGCGCCTTGCCCACGGCCGTCAGCTCCATCCGGTTGTTGGTGGTGTCCGGCTCGTGGCCGCCGAGCTCCGTCACCTGTCCATCGGGCGTGACGATGATGGTGCCCCAGCCTCCCGGACCGGGATTGCCGGAACATGCACCATCAGCGAAGACCAGGGTGGGGCGGTTCTCCATGGCGCCCCCCTATAGCCGTCACGGCCTCCCCCCGCCAGGACGGCGAACGCCTCCGGCTGGGGTCGCACCGCGGGTAGGGGGAGGGTGCTGGGAGCTCGAGCAGGATGTAGCCTTGCGCGCCATGGCGTACCGAGAACAAGCCGCCGCGCTCAACGTGGGAGCCCTCTTCGCGGGGCTGGTGGCCCTGCCCCTTGCCGCTGTCGCCTTCGAGCCTGCCACTTCATGGGATGTCGTGGGGGTCCTGCTGCTGCTGATCCTGGCCGCGATCGCCTGGGTGGGCTTCGCGGCCTGGCGGGACACCTACCTCTTCCTCAAGCATGCCTCGACCTTCAGCCTCTTCGCGCTGGGAATGGCCGGGCTGGCATGGTTGGGCTCGGGGATGTCGAACTCCGTCCCGATGTACGTATGCGCGGCCATCGTGGTGGCGCTCCTGGCCGGGCTGTGGATCAGCTCGCGGCACGAGGGCAGGTTTCCGCACGTGCTCATGTCCCAGCGGGACCTGCATCCGGTGTTCGAGTTCGAGGGCATCCACATCTCCCTGGCGACTCCGCGTGTCGTGTCGTCCGGGAGCAACGTCCCCGTGACGATCTACCTCGAGAATTGCTGGAGCGGACCGCGAGAGGTCGTCATCCAACTCCTCCAGGAGTACGAGGTGTCCGGCATCCGCTTGAAGGCCCCCGGGCGGCTCCAGGTGAAGCTCCAGGCGGGAGAGGTGGGGCGCGCGGACTTCTCCGTCCACATGCCTCCCGGGGTGCAGGGGAAGCGCTCCCTGCTGACCCACTTCACCGTCCGCGGGCTGAAGGGCCGCCGCTTCCGCATGTGGCGAGCCCACGAGTTCAGGAACAAGGTCTCCCTGGGAGAGCAGGCGGCCCACCTGGCCCTGGGCGGGTTCATCTGGGGAGGCGGGCTGCACCTGCAGTGGGACGTGGCGCCCGCTCGGGCTCCTCAACCCGAGGCCGCGTGGACGGACGCGGTCTCGTGGAAGGTGTTCTGGTCGGAGCTATCGCGGGAACCCACGGCCCAGGAGGCACTGCTGCCAGGCCCCGGGAAGTGAGTGAACGCGTTGGATGAGAGCGCCGTCGTCAGTCTAGCGGAGCCGGCCCGGGTGGACGGGCCGGCTCGCCAGACGCGGACTCAGTGGGCGAAGGCCACCGGCAGGTCGAAGCGGCGGATCAAGCACGACTGATTGGCCGCGCTGTCCAGGTGCTGGGCGCGCTCACGCATCTCGAAGAAGCTGCGCACCTGGCCGCTCACCGGGTCCGTGACGGTGTAGGGGTTGTTCACGTTGGTCATGCCCGCGGCCAGGAAGGGCGAGAGGCCGCCGGTGGCGCCCACGTGCGTGAAGTTGGTGCGCGTCTCGCCCGCGTGGCAGCCGTTGCAGGTATTGAGCGAGAACTTGTGACGCGCGTTGAAGCCGTTGGGCACCGTGCTCAGGCTGGGCGCGTTCCAGATGAAGCTGGCCGTGGGCATCTGCGGGAAGGCCCCCAGGAAGTTGAGGGTGGCGCCGTAGTCCAGGGGCACGTCGTGGGTGCCGTTGAGGATGGCCGTGTTGTTGGTGGTCAGGAAGCTGGTGAGCGTGGTGGTGTTGTTGAACTGATCGAAGGGCGTACGCACGGTGATGTGCTCGCTCAGGTGGCCCGGCGCCGCGGAGGTGGTGAAGTTGCGCGGGTTGGCCGCCGTGGAGAAGAGGCGGAACTCACGCATCTCCCACCAGGGGGTGGTGAGCATGATCTCGTTGGTGCGCACCTGGTTGATGGCGCTGCCGTTGGGCTTGCCCGGCGCCATGTTGCGCATCACCACCTGCTGGGTGAGGTTCTGCAGCTGCGTGTTGTAGGCGGCGCTGCCCAGGGCCAGCAGCGGGTTGGACAGGCCGAGCCACGCCTGCGCCCACGACTTCACCTGCAAGCACTGGTTCTGCGGCACGCCGTACTCGAAGATGACGAGGAAGCCGTTGTAGGGGCGCACGCACGTCGTCGAGTTCATCACCGAGAAGACGAAGCGCAGCTCGCCCGCGCCGCTGGTGCCGTACGGGCCGCCGTTGCCCCGGCCCAGGTCCAGCCGGTTGACGATGGCCACCAGCTTGAAGGGGGTGCGGTTCAGGTCCAGCTCACCGGTGCTCAGCCGCGGCCAGGCGTTGAGGATCTGCGTGGCCATGGCCGAGCGGGCCGGCACGGGCCGCCCGTTCACGGTCTGGGTGGTCAACCACTGCCGCAGCCAGCGCTCGGTGAAGGCCGGCGCGGGGGCCGCGGTGTTGGCCATCTCCGTCATCAGGTGCTTGAACGTCCACACGCCGCTGGGGTTGCCCGTGTTGGTGCACGGATCATAGGTGCGGGTGGGATCTCCCACGACGGAAGGGTGGGTGATGATGAGGGACTTGTTGGGAACGACGGCCCGGGAGATGGGCGAGGGAAAGATGGGAATGGGCCGGCCCGGCGCGAAGATGTCCGACGGCAGCGGCACCAGCGCGGTCTCCCTCACCAGCTCGCGGTCAGCGAAGGTGGCGACGGTGAGCGGCTCGGTGGACTCCTTCTGGAAGGTGGCGATGCGCTCCTGCGTCTTGAGGTGCTCGTCGAGGTTCACGATGCCGGGGCCGGAGAAGAGGCCGTCGCCGGCCTTCTCGTCTCCATTGAGGCCGTCATCGCTCAGGGCCAGCTCCTTGCCATCGTCGCCCGTGAGCAGGATTTGCGTGGCCTTCTCACCCTCGGCCAGCCTCGCGCGCAGCAGGCCGGGAGTGGCGGCGGAGGGCATCTCGGACGGGATGAACTCCAGGTTCTCCAGCACGGGGGCACGCTGAGCCGCCGGCGCCTCCGCGAGTGGCTGCTCCTGGGCCGCCAGCTGCTCCTGCGCCGGTTCCGCACCGCAACCGCTCGTCAGCCATCCCACCAGCAGGGTTCCCGCCAGTGTCCCCAAGCGCCTCTTCGTCATGTTCTTGCCCTGCCTCATGTGTGACCCCTGGTTCTTGAGACCGGCTCAATCCATATCAAGAATTGACGTATTGGGAAAGGCTGTATATCCCGTTTATTTTGTTGTTCCAGGAGCTACAGATGACAGGGAATGGCCTCTCTGGCACGTCAATCATTGGCGGCAACCGGGCGGGATTCCGGGTGGTGCGCCGTGCTGTAGCCTGGCGGGTTACAGGCCGTGGAGGAGCCGGTCCTCGCCTGTAGCCCGCCGGGCAACAGCGGGTCCACGTCCGCCCTGCGTGCCGTGGTCCTTGCCGGGTCCACCCCCGACGGCATTTTCCGAGCGGTCTTGCTCCTGAATCAGGACTGGGATCACCCACTCCGGACCTACGAGACGCGTGCGTTGTCTGAGTGGGTTCAACCTTCGTTCTGGCTCTCGCTCTGGCGCAGCGCTTCGTCGATGGCCTGGTCATAAGGGCCGCTGGGCGTGGGCCGGTGGCCATACGGCGTCAGTCTGGCGGGTCCTTCGACCCGAAGCGCATGGCCGCACCCGATGTCATCCGCACTGCCGTGCTTCCGGTCCGGACCCGCGGACATGGCCTGCCACTCGCGCAAGGTGTCGGCCTCCGAGAGGTGGGTCGCGGTGGGGCTGACGCCCATCCGGAGCTCGCCGCTTCCGGGGCCAAGCCGGTGCAGCCGGAGGGGCGTGCCCCAGGCGTCGACGAGCCATTCCTTCGCGAGGGTGCCGGAGTTGGACCAGCGCGTGAACAGGTCGGCCGTGACTTCCTTTCCGGCCCTCTGGGTTTCGATCGCCTTCGCCACCGGCGTCTCGCAGCGGAGGATCGTCACGGCCGTCCGCAGCGCGTCGGCGGTCATGCCGAGGTACACGAGATCCTCGAAAGCGTAGGGCCGCCCCCAGGGCGAGCGTGCCGCGAGCTGCGGCAGCTGGCGGTGCGTGGCGAGAAACCCGCTCCACATCCGCGGCCCGTACGCCTCCAGCCGCCGCGGCTCCTCGGCCAACCACCGGACGAGCGCCATCCAAAGGGCGGAGACCGGGCGGGACATCGCGTTCAGCGCCAGCTCCTCCGGGGCGAGCTCGGGGAAGAAGTGGACCAGCTTCGCGTCGGTCCATGCGTTGCCGGAAGGATCGAGCCGGCCGTCGCCGGGCAAGGCGCTCGTCAGGGTGCCGCTGCGCGCGAAACGCCACGCCCGGTGCATCGCATCCCAGCGCACGCACGACGCGTCGCCGCAGACCGTGCGGACATGCTGGCTGACGCGCTCACGAACCCGTTGCAACTCCAGGAGCTGTTGCGTGGACAGGTCCGCGCTGGCGGCGGCCACGACGAGTGTGAGCGGGAAGAGCATGAAGCTCGGGACGCACGCGCGACGCGAAAATTCCACGGGCGAGCCGAGCTCGTACCGCTTCGAAATCTGAGTGAAGGCGTTGTCTTTTTCTCTCTTGCCCGGCAATGTCAGTGTCATCTGGGAGAAAGAGGGAATCCATGGATAAGATGCTCGTGGTGTTCGGACTTGTAGCGCTCGTTGCTGGCGGTTGTGTGCCGGAGGAGGATCTGGGTGGGGAGACCGCGGGAGAGGCCGACGGCACGTTGATCACCGAGACCCTCGTCACGGTGGACGCGGAGGGGCGGGAGGTGGTGCGGACCCGCACCATGACGCAGGCGGAGTCGGACCGGGTGCTCGCGGCGCGCGAGGCGCTCGCGAACGGCAGCGCGATGACCGGCCAGCTCGGCGCGGGCGGCGAGCACCTTGGGCAGGTGGAGCAGGCGATCTCCGCCGACTCCGAGTGTGCGGGCGCGAGCTTGTGGCTTCATGACGGAGCCGCGCAGACCGGTAACCGCATCTGCTTCGCCAGGACCCTCGCCTCGAACGACGCCACCAGCCTCGGGTCGTACTGCCGCCTCTGGCAGACCGTCATCATCGGAGGGCGGCCCATCCCGATGTGCACCAGCACCTGGTCGGGAGCGGTACGCAGTTACTGGGCCGGCGCCGACAATGGCACGTTCACCAGCAGCCCCACCACCCAGCCCGCCTACTTCAATGCCTGGGAGCGCAACGACTACCCCAATGCGTCGGTGACCGGGGCGACGGCCGTCGAGCTCGCCTCCACGTGCCGCCGCAGGCTCTGCCCCCAGTCGGCCTGCTCCGCCGGGGAGTGGTGCAACAACGGCGTTTGCACCATCAACCCCCTCAATTCCTGGTGCGTCAACGGCATCTCCTACAACAGCGGCGGCGACAGCGTGGCCTGCAACTACTACGCGTGCGGGAGCGACGGGCACTGCAAGCGGAGCTGCACGACGAGCATGGACTGCGCGAATGGAGCCGCGTGCGACGTCACGACGGGCCTTTGCTCCATGGTCTTCGGCGGCACCATCTACTGGATGAGCGGCGAGACGCACCACGCGTCGGTTACGCCCTCCCAGCCGGCCAGCTCCGTGGGGAGCTGCTCCTATCCGAGCTGCACGAGCGACGCGAACTGCACGGGCGGCGACATGTGTCACAATGGCAAGTGCGTGCCCTTCACCCAGCACTGCACCGAGGATCTCAACGGCATGGTGTGGTGGGATCGCGCGACCTACGATTGCGGTGAATACCGCTGCAACCCGAACCGCGGCTACTGCCCCAGTGAATGCCGCACGTCGCTGGATTGCCGCGCTGGCTACGCCTGCGACGGCCAGCGCTGCATCTGAGATGCTCCGGCTCGAGACGCCGGAGGGGCACATCGCGGGCACCTGAGGAACGGCGGGGCCGGTCACTTCATGCAGGCGGCCCAGCCGCGCTTGCCGTTCTCCATGTTCATCACGAACTGGCTGCCCGAGGTGGTGATGGAGACGCCGTCGCTCCAATCACCCAGGGCCGCGTCGAAGTGGCCGTTGATGCCGGTGAGGCCGCAGGTGGCGCCGCTCACGCTGGTGAGGTTGATCTGCGCGGTGCCCGGGTCCGCCGCCTTCCACGTCCAGGCTCCGTCGAACTCGTTGATGTCGAGGCAGACGGCCGACGCGTGGATGTTCACCGGATACGTGTGGGCGCCGCCCTTGATGGTGAGCTTCCAGTAGGAGCCGTCGTTGAGGACGCGCACCTCGTCCGGATTGGCCTTGTCGTCGAACGCCCACGAGTACGAGTAGATCGCGCCCGAGCTGTCCTTGAGCGGCACGGCGAAGTTCGTGATGTCCTTCAGGAAGCACTGCCGGTTGCTGGCCGCGGCGGCGATGACCTTGTCGCCGTAGTACGCCTGTTCACCGGTGCTCCAGGAGACCTCGATGCGGCCGGCCGCGCTGTTCACGCAGCGCGCATAGGCGATGAGGTGCTTGCCGGCCTCGGGCTGGACGTAGAGCTCGTAGTTGCCGTTGGCCGCCTTGCGCACGCCGGCCCGGGCCGGGTAGGTGCCGCCGGAGTAGAGGTAGGCGCCCAGCGGCCGCATGTGGCCGCCGATGCCCGTCAGGAAGCACGTCCGGCCCACCGACGTCCCGATGTCCACCGAGCTGGTCGTGGTGTCACCCCAGGAGTAGTTCCAGTTACCCGTGAAGGCCGCCTGGCTCTCCCCGAGCTGGCTCAGGCTCTCGTCCACGGCGGGCTCTTCCAGGCCACCGCCGCACGCGATGAGGGGAAGCGTCATCAGGGCGGACAGCGAGAGGGTCTTGGCGAATTTCGCGAACATGTTCTTGGCTCCTTGTTGGGTTGGGCCTGCATCTGCTGTGGATGCGGAGACCCATTCCAAAGCGCGTGCCAGCCCCCACGCGCGTGTCCGGAGCGGGCGATGGCGGTGCGCCCATCAGGGGCCTTTTCCCTCTAGAAAGCCCCCCTTGGAGCCCATGCGCTCCGGCGGTGGAGGTGGGGCTCGGGCGGCACGCGCGAGTGCCCGGCCAGGCGTGCCGGCACAGGCCGGGCCCGTGCCACGTGTGCCTGGGCCACGTGTGCCAGCCGTGCCCGGCCGAGGCTCCTACGGGTGGCTCACCCCGCCAGGTCCGGCGCGCTGGGGCTCTCCGGGAGCGCGGCTGCCGGCTCGGTGACCCTGCGCCGGCCGAACACGCGCTGCACCACCACGAAGAACAGGGGCACGAAGAAGATGCCGAGCAGCGTGCCCACCATCATGCCGCCGAGCACCCCCGTGCCGATGGCCCGCTGTGCGCCCGAGCCCGCGCCGGTGGCCAGCGCCAGCGGCAGCACGCCGAGCCCGAAGGCCAGCGAGGTCATCAAGATGGGCCTCAGGCGCGCCCGCACCGCGGCCAGCGTGGCCTCCGTCAGCTCCATCCCCTTCTCGAAGTTCTCCTTCGCGAACTCGACGATGAGGATGGCGTTCTTGCTCGACAGGCCCACCGTGGTCAGCAGCGCCACCTGGAAGTAGATGTCGCGCTCCATCCCCCGCATCGCGCTCGCCAGCACCGTGCCGAGGATGCCCAGCGGCGCCACCATCAGCACCGCCGTCGGGATGGTCCAGCTCTCGTACATGGCCGCCAGGCAGAGGAACACGATGAGCAGCGAGAGCGAGTAGAGCAGCGGCGTCTGGGCACCCGCCGCGCGCTCCTGGTACGACTGCCCCGTCCACTCGAGCGCCACGCCCCGCGGGAGCCGCGCCACCAGCCGCTCCACTTCCGCCATGGCGTCACCGGAGCTCACCCCCGGGGCCGCCTCGCCCATGATCTCCATCGCCGGCACGCCGTTGTAGCGCTCGAGCCGGGGCGAGCCGAACCCCCACCGCGTGCTCGCGAAGCTCGAGAAGGGCACCATCTCCCCCTGCCGGTTGCGCACCGACCAGCGCTGGAAGTCCTCGGGGGCCATCCGGAACGGCGCGTCCGCCTGGAGGAACACGCGCTTGACGCGGCCACGGTCGATGAAGTCGTCGATGTACTGGCCGCCCCACGCCGTGGAGAGGGTGGCGTTGATGTCCGCCATGGACAGCCCGAGCGCGCCGGCCTTCGCCACGTCCACGTCGACGCGGAACTGCGGCGTGTCGTCCTGGCCGTTGGGGCGCACGTTGGCGAGCAGCGGGCTCTGCGCCGCGGCGCCGAGGAACTGGTTGCGGGCCGCGGTGAGCGCCTCGTGGCCCAGGCCGAGGTTGTCCTTGAGGTAGAAGACGAAGCCCGTCGAGGTGCCGAGCTCGGGCATCGCCGGGGGCGGGAACGCGAAGGCGAGCGCGTCCTTGATCTGGCTCAGCGCCCCCATGGCCCGCCCGGCCACCGCGTTGACGCCGAGCTCGGGGGACTTCCGCTCGGACCAGTCCTTGAGGTTGATGAACGCGATGCCGTTGTTCTGCCCGCTGCCGCCGAAGCTGAAGCCCTGCACGGTGAACAGCGAGCCCACGGTGGCCTTCTCGTTCTCCAGGAAGTGCCGCTCCACCCGCTCGATGACCTTCATGGTGCGCTCCTGCGTCGCGCCCACCGGCGTCTGCACCATGGAGAAGAGGAAGCCCTGGTCCTCCGAGGGCAGGAAGGAGGTCGGCAGCCGCGCGAACAGCACCCCCATGAGCACCACCATGGCGGCGAAGGCGAGCATGAAGCGCCGGCTGCGCGAGAGGATGCCCCGCACCGCCCCCTGGTAGCGGGCGTTGCCCCGGTCGAACTGGCGGTTGAACCAGCCGAAGAACCCGGTGTCGGACGCGTGGTGTCCCTTGGCGATGGGCTTGAGCATGGTCGCGCACAGCGCCGGCGTCAGCACCACCGCGACCAGCACCGAGAGCGCCATGGACGCCACGATGGTCACCGAGAACTGCCGGTAGATGACGCCGGTCACTCCCCCGAGGAACGCCATGGGCACGAACACCGCCGAGAGCACCAGGCCGATGCCGACCAGCGCGCCGGTGATCTGATCCATGGACTTGCGCGTGGCCTCGACGGGCGAGAGCCCCTCCTCGCTCATCAGGCGCTCCACGTTCTCCACCACCACGATGGCGTCGTCCACGAGCAGGCCGATAGCGAGCACCATGGCGAACATGGTCAGCATGTTGACCGAGTAGCCCAGCGCGGAGAGCACCCCGAAGGTGCCCAGCAGCACCACCGGCACCGCGATGGTCGGGATGAGGGTGGCGCGGACGTTCTGCAGGAACAGGTACATCACCAGGAACACGAGGAGGATGGCCTCGAGCAGCGTCGTGACCACGCCCTTGATGGCCACGCGCACGAACGGCGTGGTGTCGAAGGGGGTCACCGCCTTGAGGCCCTTGGGGAACGACGGCGCGAGCTCCTCGAGCGCCGCGACCACCCCCTGCGCGGTGCTCAGCGCGTTGGCCCCCGTGGCGAGCGACACGGCGATGCCCGTCGCGGGCTTGCCGTTGTAGCGGCTGATGACGCTGTAGTCCTCCGAGCCGAGCTCCACCCGCGCCACGTCACCGAGCCGCAGCGCCGAGCCGTCCGGGTTGCTGCGCAGGACGATGTCGCGGAACTGCTCCGGCGTCTGGAGGCGATCCTGGGCGGTGATGGCCGCATTGAGCTGCTGGCCCGGGACGGCGGGCGTGCCGCCCAGCTGGCCCACCACCACCTGCTGGTTCTGGGCGCGGATGGCGAAGGTGACGTCCCCCGGCGTGAGCCGGTAGGTGGCGAGCTTGTTCGGGTCCAGCCAGATGCGCATCGCGTACTTCGCGCCGAACACCTGGGTACTGCCGACGCCGGGGACACGCGCAATGGGGTCCACCATGTTCGCGGCGACGTAGTCCTGGATGTCGTCGCCCCCCATGCTGCCGTCCTCGGAGACGAAGCCCACCACCATCAGGAAGCCCGAGCTCGCCTTGCTGACGCTGAGGCCCTGCTGCTGCACCACCTGCGGCAGCGAGGGCGTGGCGAGCTGCAGCTTGTTCTGCACCTGCACCTGGGCGATGTCCGGGTCGGTGCCGTGCTGGAACGTCAGGATGATGGTGGCGGACCCGTTCGACTCGCTCGTCGCGGACATGTAGAGCAGCCCGTCCAGCCCCTTCATGTTCTGCTCGATGACCTGCGTCACCGAGTCCTCCACCGCCTTCGCGGAGGCTCCGGGGTAGATGGCGCTGATGCTCACCGTGGGCGGTGCGATGGCCGGGTACTGGGAGATGGGCAGCCGCGCGATGGAGAGCGCGCCCGCGAGCATGATGATGATCGCCAGGACCCAGGCGAAGATGGGACGGTCGATGAAGAAGCGTGCCATGGGTGGCTCCGGTCAGTGCTGGGACGAGGCGGGCACGGTCAGGGCCCCGGCCCCGGCCTCGGGAGTGGCCTCCGTCACCTCTACCTGGGCGCCGGGCTGGACCTTCTGCAGGCCCTCGACGATGACCCGGTCCCCCGCGGTCAGGCCCTCCTCGACCAGCCACCGGTCCCCCACCGTCTGGCTGACCTTGACCACCCGTGCCTCCACCTTGCCGTCCTTGCCCACCACCAGGGCGGTGGCGTGACCCTTGGGGTCGCGGGCCACACCCTGCTGGGGCACGAGCAGCCCCTGCTCGCGCACGCCGTTGCCGATCTGCGCGCGCACGTACATGCCCGGGAGCAGGACGTTGTCGGGGTTGGGCACGAGCACGCGCAGCCCGAAGGTGCCGGTGCTCGGGTCCACGCTGACATCGGAGAAGGTCAGCTTGCCGGCGTGTGCGTAGCGGCTGCCGTCCTCGAGCAGGAGGGTCACCGGCGTGCCGTCGGCGGTCTCGAGCCTGCCCGCCGCCACCTCCTTGCGCAGCCGCAGCAGCTCCCCGCTGGACTGGGTCAGGTCCACATAGACGGGATCGAGCTGCTGCACCGAGGTGAGGGCCTGGGGCTGGTTCGCGGTCACCAGCGCCCCCTGGGTGACGGACGAGCGGCCGATCCGGCCGGAGATGGGCGACACGATGCGGGCGTAGTCGAGCGTCACGCTCGCGCGCTGCAGCGCGGCCTGCGCGGCCTTCACGTCCGCCTCGGCCTGCCGCAGGGCGACCACCGCCCGGTCGTGGTCCTGCGGGCTGACCACCGCCTGCTCCGCGAGCTCCGTGGAGCGCCTGGCGTTCAGCTCCGCCACGCTCAGGGAGGCCTTCGCGCGGTCGAGCGCGGCCTGCGCGCTGAGGTGGTCCGCGCGGTAGGCCGCGTCACTCAGCTGGTAGAGTGGCTGGCCCGCCTTGACCAGGCCGCCCTCGGTGAAGAGCCGGCGCTCGATGATGCCGTTGACCTGGGGGCGCACCTCCGCCACCAGGAACGCGCTGGTGCGGCCAGGCAGCTCGCGCGTCAGCAGGACCGACTCCGACTTCAGGGTGACCACCGTGACGGGGACGGCGCCGGGCGCCTCGGGCGGTGCGGCGGCCCCCGGGTTGCACGCAAGCACGAGCACGGCGGCGGAGAGGAAGCCGAGCAGCGCCGGACGGGACGGCCGCGGGGGCGACGACATGAAGACCTCGAGGAAGGAGCGATGGGGCGCGTATACAACGTCCCCCATGACGCGGGCGCGTCCAATTTCTGACGGCCGCGTTTCCGGCGACGGGGCGGGCCGGGGCTCCTCGGCTTCGCTGCCCAGCAGGGAGCCGTGGCGTAGGCCGTCCCGGCTGGCGGACTCGTTGTCGATGCCAGAGCGGGCTGCTCCGCAGGACGGAAAGCGCTGAACTTTCTTCAGGGAACCTGCGTCCTCGTGTCTTCCCGGGAGAGCGTCGGTGCCAGGGGGCCGTCCGAATTCTTCGACACCCTCTCCGTGGCGTCTGTCGCGGCGCCGCTGACGCCCTCGATGTGGGACAGCCAGTAGCGGCGGAACTCCTGCTGGAGACGATCCTCGGCCAACAACACCCGGCGCCGCGAGGGATTCATGTCCTTCCAGGCCAGGAGGTAGTCATCCATGGAGCCCTTGAAGAGCCTCTGGGTGACGTAGCGCCGCAACAGTCCGTCCACGGGTCGCAGCGGCATGGGGAGCTTCGGGGTGGCCACGATGAGGTGGAAGAGGGTGCGCTTGGGTCCCTGCGGCTGAGGCGCGGCGATGAAGCGCACCTGGAGCTTCCCGTTTTGATACAGCGCGCCGAAGATGGTGGACGCGCCCACGTAACTGATGGTGGTGCGCAGCTTCGTCCCATCGCGCAGGTGCTGGTCCAGGTGCAAGGCCAGCCGGTGTGGCTCGCGCGCGAACACCTCCACCTCGTACTTCGTGTAGTCCACATGGTGGAGGTGGCGGAAGTGCTCCGCGTCCGTGCCGTTCTCCAAGGTGTGGAGCGCGTGCGTCTCGAAGAGCTGCGACTGGTGCACGACGCCCCACGAAGGATCCCTCATCTCCGGCATGTCCGGCAGCCCGTGGGAGGGCTTGTCCCCGTGGTACACCCAGACCCACCCGAGGTGCTCCAGGACTGGGACGGTGGGGATGCGCGCCGTGGGCGGAATTCTCGCGCCCTCCTTCAGATAGGGGATGGTCGTGCAATCGCCGGAAGTGGAGAACTCCCACGCGTGGAAGGGGCAGACGATTCGCTCCCCCTCCACCTTGCCGCAGGCCAGTGAGACGCCCATGTGCGGGCAATAGCGATCCATTGCCCCCAGCTCGCCGCGCTTGGTCCGGAAGAGCACCAGGGTGCGCCCGCAGACATCCGCCTCGATAATTCCACCCCGTGGAAGTTTCCGGGCAGGAGCCACGGCATACCACGAGGCTGGATAAACATCCGTTGCGAGCTCATTGAGACGAAGGGTACGCGCCATGGCTGAATTCACCTCGTGCGTGGAGACCCCGAGAAATTGCGCACGAGGCAGGAGACCGTCCACTCGACGGGCAGTGTCTGGACTGACCCCACCGGGCTCACGCCGCCCGCTATGCGCTCCGCCCAGCGCTCGACATGCTCGGCTGCTGTCAGGAAGCCGCTCTGGGAGCGCGTCCTACTCGATGGCGCGGTAGACGCCGCCGGTGGCCTTGGCCAGTTGCAGCATCAGCTCGCGCGACCTGGGCTTGTTGTCACTGTTGAAGCTGCCCATCAGGAAGGCGACGGTGTTCACCACCACCTTCCGCTGGGCATTCCAGCCGGCCACGTCCTCGAGGATCTCCGCGTGGGCCTTCTTCTTTCCGTCCGTCGGCATGCCGTCGGTGAGGAAGTAGACGGTGTCCACCTCGGAGTCGGCGAAGGCCTGCTCCAGAGCGCCGTGGATGTTGGTGCCACCCCCCTGCTGAAGCGCGCCCACGTACTGCACCGCCTCTTGCACCGACCGCGGCGTGGCCGCGACGAGGCGAGGCTTCCACGTCCGCACACGCGTGGAGAAGACGACGAGGTTGAACTTCGCGTCCGCCGCGAGCTGCTCCTTCAGCACGGACTGCAGCTCGCGCTGCACGAACTGGAGCCGGGTGAGGGACTCGCCCCGGTTGGTGGTGAAACGTGCCTCCATGCTGCCGGAGACGTCCACCACGAAGATGGCGCGCTTGCTGCGGATGGTGCCGTACACCGGGCTGCGCGGCTTGATGGTCTCCAGGATTCTGCGCGCCTCCTCCTTGTGGGCCCCGAAGGTGAACTCGTCGAGGATGAGGAACTTGTTCTCCGCGTCGGTGATGGCGTCCTTGATCACGCGCAGCACCTTCAGCTTGTCATCGTTGAAGGCGTACGTTCCCAGCACCCCTCGCACCTCACGCGACGTCATGCCGAGCAGGTGCGCGTCCATCATCTTCACCGCCTGCACCATGTCGTCGCTGAAGGTGAGGCTCGGGACGAGCTGCTGGATCTGCGCGGAGGTGAAGCCCTCGGGGCGGCTGGAGATGGCTGCCTGGAGCACGTTCATCTTGCCGTCGGTGAAGTCCTCCTTCTGGAGCGCCGCGGCGAGCGCGCGGACGTCCGTGTCCGGCCAGGCGCCCACCTGGTTCACCAGCAGCGGAGTCATCTCGCCCGTGCCGCGGCCCCGGGTCGACGCGCTGACGCTGTTGGACGCGCTGTCGGTGGCCGCGGGCGCGGCGCTGGTGGCCGCGGGCGCGGCTTTCTGGATGTTGGCGAGGAGCGCCTTGGCCTTCTGCTTCTCGTCATCGAAGCTGAAGAGGGTGACGAGCGTGCGCTTGTTCTCCGGATCCTCGATGCGGTCCTTGACCGCCGAGAGCGCCTCGAGCTTGTCCTCGCCGAAGGAGAACTGCTCGATCAGGTGCGCCACCTGCGCGCAGGTGAAGGTGTTGGTGGAGGCCGCGGTCTTCAGGAGGGTGAGCTTCGTGTCGGAGAGCTGCTCGTCGTCCACGCGAGCTTTGAGCTGCTGAAAGAGCGCACCGTCCATCGCCCAAGCGGGCGCGGGCAGCAACGCGGCGAGCGTGAGGCACAGGGCCAGACACCTGGAAAGGTTCATGTCTGGAAGCTACTTCGTCTTCACGCGGACGTAGAGGCCGCAAGAGTTCGGACTTGCTCGAGGGCTCCCGACCCGCCAGAGTCCACTGACCTCCAGCGACCGTAGAGGGGGCCGGCGAACGCGGCGCGAAGGGGGGGAGTTCACATGCGGCAGAGCGGATTTGTTGGACCCGTGGCCCTGATGCTGGCCCTGTTGACAGGGCTATTCGCCGGATGCCCGGCCCCCCAGGCCCCTGAGTCCCCCGAGGCCCAGAAGCCGTACCTGGTGCGCGATATCAATCCCAAGGCGCGGGGCCTGACGGCGGACCACGTGGCGGTCGCCGGGGACACGGTCTTCTTCGTCCTCGACGACTTCGACCGTTTGGAGCTGTGGAAGAGCAATGGGACGGACGCGGGCACGGTGCTCGTGCGGCGCTTCGAGGCTGAGCAGTCCCACCTCGACTTCCTCACGGCCGTGGGCAGCACGCTGTTCTTCTACGACAGCACCCACGAGACCTTGTGGAAGAGCAACGGCGTGCAGGTGGGCACGGTGGGCCTCGTGCCCGGGGTCCGGGCGATGGCGGCCCTGGGCGACCGGCTCTTCCTTCTCACCGAGCGCTCGCTCTGGGTGAGCGACGGCACGGCGGCCGGCACGCACCCCGTCAAGAGCCTCTCGGACACCACGTACACCTTCGCCAACCAACTGGTGGCCGAGAACGGCACGCTCTTCTTCCTCGGCACTCCCTCCTCGGGTCAAACGGAGCTGTGGAAGAGCGACGGCACGGAGGCCGGCACGGTGCTCGTCGAGCGCATCTCGAACGAGCCCTTCCAGCCCATCTCGCTGGAGCCCTGGAACGGGATGGTTCTCTTCTGGGTCCGGAACTATCTCGACTGGTACCTGATGAAGAGCGATGGGACGGTGGAGGGCACCGACACTGTCGCGGGAGGCCCCGTGGCTTCCCTGGCGCTCTCGGGCGAGCGCTTCTTCTTCGTCAGGACCTCGGCCAGCGGCGACGCCAATGGCCTGTGGGTGAGTGATGGGACGAGGGCCGGGACGGTGCAGTTGGTGCGCGACGGCACCGTCTCGTCCTCGCAGGCCGTGAGCGGAGGAGCCCTCTTCACCCGGAAGCAGCCCGAGACCGGCGCCATGGCGCTGTGGCGGAGCGATGGAACGGTGGAGGGCACGGTGCCCGTCATGGACGTGTGCCCTGACTTCTCCTCCTCGGCCATGAGCCCGCTGGCGACCGTGAAGGGGACGGCGTTCTTCACGCTCCACTGTGGCGGCGGCGATGAGTTCGGGCTTTGGAAGAGCGACGGCACGGCCGACGGCACCCGGCGGGTGACGGGCGGCCTGATCCCTTTCCGGTACCTCCCGGTGGAGCTGAACGGGACGCTCTTCTTCTGGGCTGATGACGGCGTCCATGGGATCGAGCCCTGGACGAGTGATGGGACGGCGGCTGGCACGCGGCTCGTGCGGGACATGGTGACGAGCGGCGAGGGCTCCGATCCGCACGAGCTGACGGCCGTCGGGAACACGCTCTTCTACACCGCGGACGATGGCCAGGGCGGCCTCGGGCTGTGGAAGAGCGACGGCACGGAGAGTGGCACGGAGTTCGTCATGGCTCCCCCCCATGCCGCGCCAGGCAGCAGGCCCTCGTCCCTGACGAACGTGAAGGGGACGCTCTTCTTCACCGCCGGAAGCAATCTGTGGAAGAGCGACGGCACGGCCCCTGGCACCGTGGCCGTCCGCGAATCCAGCCCCACCGAGAGCGCCTCCCTCTCCGCGCTGGTGGACTTCGGCGGCACGCTCTTCTTCGGCTTGAAGGATGCCGCGAGCTTCTACCCGCAGCTGTGGAAGAGCGACGGCACGGCTTCCGGCACGGTGCTGGTGAAGCGGCTCGACTCCGCCGCCTGGGGTTCGCTCAGCGACCCGGTGGTCGTGAACGGGACCCTCTTCTTCATCGTCGGTAGCGGCAGTTTCCACACGGAGCTGTGGCGAAGCGATGGCACGGAGGCCGGCACGGTGCTCGTGAAGGTCTTGAGCACGTATCCCTCCGACGGGGCCACCGTCCGGTCGATGGTGGCGGTGAACGGGGCGCTCTTCTTCCTCACCACCGACGCGGATTTCCACCAGTTGTGGCGGAGCGACGGAACGACGGCCGGCACCGCCCCGCTCCCGGAGCTCTTCGCGCACGTGGGCGGCCCGAGTGCACTCGCGCAGGTGAACGGGACGCTCTTCCTGCTGTCCGGCAATGGCTTCAACCTGTGGAAGAGTGATGGGACGGTGGAGGGCACCCAGCTGCTCCGGGAGCTCCTGCCCGGCGCGAAGAGCCGGCCCCTGGTCGTCGGACACCTGGAGGGCGTGCAAGGCCAGCTCTACCTCACCCTCCATGACCCCTCGAGCGACCGCTGGCAGGTGTGGCGGAGCGATGGGACGGTGGAGGGTACGGGCCTCGTGCACTCCCTGCTGTCGCTCAGCGAGAGGAACCCCACCACCGGCCATCCCCTGGCCGCCTTCGAGGAGGTGAACGGACGGCTCTTCTTCGTCCATGACGGAGCAGAAGGCCGGGAGCTGTGGGCCCTGCCGCTGACGCCCCTCGAGCGCCCCTAAGCCAGACGAAGGAAGTCCGTTCAGGGGTGCTCTTGCAGCAACGCGGAGGGCACCTTCCGGCCGCGCGGCGTGCTGACTGGTCCGACAGTAGGACCAGTTGCTCCCGAGCGCGGCCGGGACCTTCCCTGAAGGAACTGATTTCCACTGGCCTGGCTGCTCTCCCGCTGTCACTTCGTGTGATTCGCGGTAGACCCCTATTGATTGTCGAGTTCACGCACCAACATTTCTCCATGCACTGGAGAAATCTCGGAGAGTCGGGTTGTCTGGCTGTAGTTGTAAGCGCCCACGGAAGTCGAGCCCTCGATCAAGAAGTAGCGTGAGTCATTTCCTCTGAAATCGAAGTCGGTATTCTTGATGTCCGCCCCCCCCGCCATGAAAGATGCCCATTCCAGGCGAATGGAGCGTCTACCGGCTGGGACGCTGAAGCGGGTGTAAGAGGCGTTGGCGAGCGAAGCTGCTTGCTGGCCGTCGACGAATACATAGATCTGCCATGCGGTGGGTTCCGCGCGCTTTCGAATGAAATAGACGAGAGCTTCCTTTTCGTTTGGCGGATTCTGCTTGAAATACGTCGATGTCGCGCAGCCAGAAACAAGAACGCAAAGCAGAAGAATGATTCGCATATCCGGTTGGACCTCGCTCCAGGCCTTCGAAGCAAGAGGAGCCGGTGAAGGGGAAAAAGAAAACCCCGGCTCGCCTGATGGCGCCAGGGGCTTTGCTACATCCCTAGCCCCGACAGGAAGCTGTCGAGCACGGCGTTGAACTTCTCCGGCTGCTCCTGGTTGGGCAGATGGGCCGCGTCTGGAATGACCTCCAGCCGGGCCCCGGTGATGAGGTCCGCCATCTGCCTGGCCTTCTCCAGCGGTGTCACCGGATCCTTCTCGCCCACCACCACCAGGGCGGGCCCGGCGTAGCGCGCGAGGATGTCCTTGCTGTCCGGCCGCAGCGCCATGCCGCGCTGTGCCGCCGCGAGGCCCGCGGGCGTGGCCGTCCGCATCATCGCCGCCACCTCGCGCCCCACCGCCGAGTCCGGCTCCACCACCACCTTCGGCAGCAGCGCTCGCACCACGGCCTCGGGGCCCTCCCGCAGGGCCTCCTGGGCCGAGGCCTCGCGCCGCGCGCGTCCCGCCTCGTCATCCGCCGTGGCCTGCGTGTCCACCAGCACCAGTCCCCGCACGCGCCCCGCGTCCTCGCGCAGCAGCGCCATGCTGGCGTACCCGCCCATGGACACCCCGCCCACCACCGCCGAGTCCACCTTCAGCGCGTCCAGCAGCGCCAGCGCGTCCTGGGCGATGCGTGCCATCTCGGTGGGGCCCTCGCCGAGCCCGCTCCGCCCGAAGCCCCGGATGTCCGGGATGATGAAGCGGTAGCGCCCCGACAGCGCCTTCAATTGCTTGTCATACGCCTCCCCATTCAGCGGGAACGCGTGGAACAGCAGCACGGGCAGCCCGTGGCCCTCGTCCCGGTAGTGCAGGGGAATGCCGTCGACGGTGATGCTGAGCATGGGGTCCTCCAGGGACTTCAGATCCACCGGTTGCGCTTGAACCAGAACACCAGGGCGAGCGGCAGCCCGAACACCGACACCAGCATCACCCAGAAGAACTCCCTGCGTCCCAGGACGTCGAAGTTCTGCCCGAAGAAGCCCGTGATGAACGACAGGGGCAGGAAGACGGTCGCGATGATGGTGAGCTGCTTGCTGATCTCACTCGTCCGGTTGGCCATCATGGACAGGTAGCCGTCCATCACGTTGCCCACCATGTCGCGGCCCGCGTCGATCTGCTCGTACAGCCGCACCAGGTGGTCATACACGTCGCGGAAGTACAGCGCCGCGCGCTCCTGGATGTTGGGGATGCCCCGGCGGGCCAGGAAGCCCATGACGTCCCGCTGCGGCGACAGCACCCGCCTCAGCGTCACCAGCGCGCGCTTCAGCTCGAAGATGCGCTGCAGCTGCTGCGGCTGGGGGTTCTCGAAGACCGCCGTCTCCAGGTCCTCCAGCTCGTCGTTGAAGTGGTCCAGGACGGGGAAGTTGCGGTCCACCAGCGCGTCCGCCAGCAGGTACAGCATGAAGTCCACCCCGCGCTCGATCGTCGCCTGCGGCTCGTCCCGCACCCGCTGCCGCACCTGCTCCAGCCCATCGAAGGGCAGCTCGTGGACGCTGATGAGCCAGTCCGGTCCCAGGAAGAAGTGGTGCTCGTGCAGCGTCAGCTCGCACACGTTGTCCGCCTGGGAGGTGAAGCCCTGGAGCACGATGAACTGGTGGTTCGGGTACTCCTCCAGCTTGGGCCGCTGGTCCACGTGCAGGGCGTCCTCGATGGCCAGCTTGTGCAGCCCGAAGCGCTCCCCGAGCCGCTTCATCTCCTCATCGGTCGGATGGAGGACGTCGATCCACTTCGGGCCGGGCAGCTCGAGCAGGTCCTCTCCGCCGAAGAGGGCCTTGCCTCCGTTCATGACGACGACCTGGATCATGGGCGCGCCTGGCTCCCGTCCACCATGAAGTCGAGCACCCGGTCCCACAGGCCCTGGAACTGGGGTCCCCGGAAGTGCGAGCCGGACTTGAGCCAGCCCACGTTGTCGGGCGGCTCGTCGAAGTGGCCCAGCACGTCCAGGTGGTCGGCGACGACCGCGGTGATGAGCTCGCCCCAGAGCTGGGTGCGCGTGGGCACGACGCCATCGCTGCGGTGACGGTAGTCCTCGCCGATCACATCCCGCAGCAGCCGGTCGTGGGTGGGGGAGGGGTCCGGGGTGACCATGTCCCGCGCGTCCGGATCGCTCTTCTTGTAGAGGAAGGAGTAGGCGCCGTAGATGACCTCGGGCTGGGGATCCAGCATCCGCAACGACACCAGGTCTCCCATGCCGGGGTCGTGCTTGCCGGTGATGGCCCGGAGCATGCCCAGCAGGCTCGGCGGCGGTGCCCCGGTGATGACCGAGCCGTAGCGCACGCCCGGCCGGTCCGGCGTGTCCCGGTTGAAGCCCACCATCTTCTCCGGGGTGAGGTCTCCGATGATCGATTGATCCTGGCCCACCTGGGAGAGGAAGTCCTCGAGCGTGGCCTGCTCGGTGGGCGTGAGGTGGGCCATCAGCCGGGTGATCTGATCCAGCAGCGTGGACTGGAAGCCGAGCTGATGGCCCGTCTGGCTGAGCGAGTAGAACAGGCGGAAGGCCAGGAACATCATCGGGCGGGGACCGCGCCGCAGGGCGAAGACGGTGAAGAGCCAGAGCAGCCGCAGCAGCATCTCGCCCCGGCGATCCCTCAGGAAGAAGCTGGCCATGGGCGCGCCGTGGTGCGGCGTGGCCACCGACACCACCGAGCGCATCCGCTCCAGCAGGTGGGGGGCCTTGCGGGGCATCCAGGTGGACACCAGGCCTCGCGCGTCCACGCCTCCGGTGGAGTGGCCGATCAGGTGGATGACCGCGTCATCGCTCGCGGCCGTCTCCTCGATGGTGCGCAGGATGAGCCGGGCCCGGACCTCGAGGCTGGCCGTGGGGTGCCCCGTCACGGACTCCACCTCGGCGGTGTGGCCGCGCTTCTGGAAGCCTTCCAGCAGCACGTCGCGCACATGCCCGAAGTAGACGATCCGCTCGGCTGGCTTCTCTCCCATGTGGGTGAAACCGAAGAAGCCGGGAATGAGGTACACGCGGTGCTTCGCCATCCGGCCAGTGTAGGAGGAGGGCGAGGGCGCCTCGCAAGGGAAATGCCTGGATCCACACGCTCCAGGAGCCGAAGTTGGCGACGGGGCGCCCGGGAGCCGATAGAGTGGGCAGGCCGTGGCCGCCGATACTCCTTCGCCCGCTCTGCCCCCCAAGCTGGAAGAGATCCTCCAGTCGCTGTCCGATCGCGCCTTCGCCGAGCGCCTGCGCCTGGTCTACGCCGCGGCGGGGCAGGCCATCACCCGGCTGAGCGACCTGGATCTGCTGAGGTACGAGACCGCCCACGTGGAGGACAGCCCGGACCTGTCGCTCTGGGAGGAGATGGCGCCCGTCATCCGCGACACGGTGATGGACGTCAACGTGCTGCTCAACGTGGTGCGCGAGCAGTTCGCGGCCCGGCCGGCGGCGGGGGCGGGCTCCGGGGTGCCGCTGGCGGCCACGGTGGAGGCGCGGCGGGCCAAGGACGCCTCCGAGCTGTTGCTGGGCTGGATGCAGCAGCTGGCCCAGGGCATCACCCAGCTGGGCGAGACGATGCGCAACCCCGGAGTCGTCTCGGACCGGTGGACGCTGCTGGCGGAGATCCAGCGCCTGCGCGAGCGCTTCCGCGAGCAGATGGGCAACCTCGTCTTCGAGTCCGCCAGCGCCTTCGGGCCGGTGACGCGGCAGCAGGTGGTGCCCGGGCACGAGGCGGAGGTGAAGGCGGCGGTGATGGTGCGGGCCATCGTGGCGGACCTGTCGCGCATCGTCTCGGCGCGGCTCACCAAGGTGCGCGAGGCCGAGCCCGAGGACGTGCAGTGGAACGCCCAGCAGCTGCAGACGGAGCTGGACGCCTTCGGGCGCACCGCCGCGTACAAGCACCTGCGCGCGCAGGACAAGCGGCACATCATCGAGCTGCGCGGCCGGGCGGGGCGGCTGGCCATCCAGGACAACCCCAGCAAGCCGGAGGTGCTGTCCGTGGTGGAGGAGCTGGACACCATCGTGCGCTCGCTCAGCCACGTGAACCAGCGGCAGCTCCTCATCGCCCATGATCGCGAGGTCTGGGCGGGTTGCGGTGTGCGGCTGGAGCGCTCCATGGGGCTGCTGAACACGGACCCTCCGGGGGCCGCGCGCGCCCTGGCCGAGGCGGCCGCCAGTGCCCAGTCCCTCTACGGGAGGGAGCCGCGGCTGGATGCCTTCCTGCGCAAGGCGCGCAAGACGCAGCTCTCCCAGCTCTCCGGCGCCGACCTGCGCGCCAACGTCGAGGCCCTCCAGTCCCTGCTGGCCGGACTGGACATCCTCTGAGTTCTCGCCCGGGTCATCGCCCGGGTGACCGCCGCGAGGGCCGCCGGGCCACCTTCCGGGCCGAGCCCCCGCGCGTCCCTCCCCGGGTCACGGGCTGCTTGCGGCGGACCGTCCCGCGTGGCTCGGGAGCCTTGGTGGCGGCGGGGGCCTCCTGGTCGAGCACCATGTCCCGCAGCCAGCTCACCGGGAGGAAGGCCGGGTCGCTGTAGAGCTCCAGCAGCGTCTGGGTCTCCACGGGACCGAGCTGGTGGGCCGGGAGCTTCGTGCCGCCGCCCTCCCGCCAGGCGCTCTCCCAGAGTGTGGCGAGGCAGAGCGCGCCTCTCGCCATGACATCGCACGTGCGCTCCCCGAGCACTTCCCACATGTGCGGAATCCGCTCGCGTCCGGCCGTCGCGTTGTAGGTCTCGATCACCTCCAGGGGCGCGAGCGTGTCGAACGTGGCCTGCATGAGCTGCACGACGGCATCCGCCGCCGCGGCTCCGCCCCGGATCGTGTCCGTGATGTGCCTGCCCCTCACGCGCGCGTTCACGCCGGCGATCAGCTCGGCCGCCCGCTGATCCAACATCTTCGTCTCGTAGACGGCGTGGACGTCTTCCTCCTCGGCATGGCCCGGCCGGCCGTGGTGCAGGAAGGAGACATGCAGGGGCTGGCAGGCATCTCCCACGTAGTGGGCGAAGATGCCGGCGGTGCACAGGAACTCGGCCACCTTCTTCTCCCGGAGGAAGCCCACCATGGCGTCGTAGAGCTGCCACACCCGGAACGGCAGCGCGCCGTGCCCGGAGTTCTGCGTGATGCCGAGGCTCTCGTAGAACTCAATCCAGACGGCGGGCGAGCGGGTGGAGGGATCCGTCCGCCACAGCTCGAGCAGTGTCTTGCCCTCGAAGCGGCCCTGGCCGGGCTGATCCATGTCGGCGAAGTGGTTGGCCGCGTCGCGCTTGCGCGTGGTGCGCCACACCAGGTCCGCCACGTCCGCGAGCGCGACGAAGTGCTGGGTGTCGGCGCCGGGCAGGTCGCCCTGGGCGATGGCCTCGTCACCCACCGCGATACGATCCGCGTTGGCGGTCAGCAGGTGCGCGAGCCGCCGGTTGGACACGAGCCCGCAGGCGGTGATGCCCACCTTGTAGTGGCCCACCTTCCCCCAGTACTCGCTCAGCCCGATGTCCCAGTCGCGCACGAGCTCCACTTCCAGCGTGCGGCAGATGGAGCTCAGGCTGGTGGCGAGCGCGAAGGCGAAGGTCTCCCGGCCACCTGGAGTCATCAGCCGGTGCCCGCCCCACTGGAGGGCGATGGGACGCCATTGCCGGGCCCGGGCGCCGGTGGGCAGCTCCGCCTGTTTCGGCTCGAAGCACCAGAGCGTGCCCGAGTCGCCGGGCAGGGTGGGCAGGGGACCTCCACCCTGGCGCGGGCCGATCATCAGGTCCGCCACGTAGTCGAAGCCACCCAGGGACTGGTAGCGGTAGAAGAGCCCGTGGATCTCCCCCTCGAGCGTGCCCGAGGCGCCGCCGAAGGCGCGCACGAAGCAGCCGATGAGATCCAACGAGAGGGTGTCGCAGTTGAGGTCCACCAGGGGACCGAGCTCGCCCATGCCGAACACCTGGGCCGTCCACCCGCTCACGTCATCGAGCCGCACCAGGCCCGCGTCGAGGTTGGAGTACGTCCGGCTCCCGGGCCAGCCCGGGTACACCTGGGAGAAGGGGAGCTTGCCCACCTGGCGCGCCTGGCTGAGGCCCACCCGGTGGCGCTTGCCCTGGACGAGGGTATGGACCTCGCGGTCCGGCTCGCCCACCACGTGCCGGTTGGTGAGGGCATGGACGGAGTCCCCATCCGTGACGAGGCAGCCGAACGTCCCCAGGTGCTGGCGTCCCTGCACGTCCGTGAGGGCCGGGTAGCCTCCGCCGACGAGCCCCGAGGTGAAGGTGAGTGTCTGGAGCGGCGCCGGGGCCTGCTGCTGGCGCTCGGCGAGGATGACGCAGGTGGGCACCACCCGGCCGTCCGGCAGGTAGAGCAGGGGTGGGACGAGCTGCTCGGGATGGTGGGCGAGCTGCTCGGGCGTCCACCACTCATCCACGAAGACCAGCACGCACGGCCAGGACCAGTGCCGCACGACGGTGTTGGAGAGCGTCCGGGGCGCGGGGCTCTTCTTCACGGGAGCGGCGTTCGGGTTCTCCGCGTCCGGATCCTCCCGGCGGATCCGGTAGCGCCCGATGGCCGTCGCCACCACCGAGTCCAGGTGCGCCAGGTGGACGTGGTACGCCTCGCGCGCCTCCAGCAGGTCCTTGATCGACAGCGAGCTGAAGTCCCTCGATCTCAGCAGACCCTTCTTCGCCATGGCGTCACCCCCGGACGGTCCATCCCACGAGAGGTGGAGTGGGGTGGGGCCCGGACGTGACGCCCCCTCGAGCCCTAGGTTTTTGCTTGCAGGACAAAAGATTTCAGGGCAAAGTATTGTGCTATCAGCGCTTTGTTTTTCGTGGCCCACTCTGGCATACATGAGACGGGAGAGGTGTCTCCAATCAGGACACCTCTGTCCTGAATCAGGACGCCCATTGGGGGAGGGGTCTAAAGCCCTGAAATCAGGAAACATTCTTCAAGGAATGTAAACTCCCGATGCAGGCCGGAGCGTGCTGGGCGTGACATCCACACTCCACTGGCTGAGCGGGGTGATTGTTAAAGGCCGGTATTTCCACGATTCGTGGGTTGGCCCGGTTCCTGCTCATGGCTCCTGTGTCCGACGGCACCCCCGCCGTTGCACAGGAGGAACCCCCAGTGATCCGCACTCGCTTCCTTGCTGCTGCGTTGTTCACGCTGCCCCTCGCCGCTTGCGAGGTCGACAACTCGCAGGTGCCCGAGGGCGCCCCGAAGTCCGACGTGGCCGCCGACTCGCTCGGTGACGTGCAGGCCGCGCTCGCCGCGCTGCCCTCCGCTCAGGTCCTGGGCGCCAACGAGGACGGCGTTCCCTACCTGCTCAAGGGCTCGCTGGACAACGTGAACGGCCTGCAGGGTATCGCCGCCGCCTTCCGCCTCAACGCCACCGACCTGGTGATGAAGCGCACCACGGTGGACGAGCAGGGCAACACCCACATCCGCTACGGCCAGACCAAGAACGGCCTGCCGGTGTTCGGCGGCGAGCTCCTCATCCACAAGGATGCGAGCGGCAAGATCTTCATGGCCAACGCCTCGGCGCGTGACGGCGAGATCGTCCCGGCCGTGGCCCGCATCTCCGGCGAGGCCGCCAAGGCCGCCGCCCTGGACAACACCGTGGGCCGCCACATCGCCACCGAGGGCGACGCCCGCCTCATCTACGTCCGCTCCGAGAAGGACAACCGCCTGAAGCTGGCCTACGAGGTGGTGGTGACGGGCGAGGGCCTGGAGCTGCCCATCCGTGACCACGTCTTCGTCAACGCGCTGACCGGCGCGGTGGAGATGGTCACCACGGACATCCACGCGGCGAAGAACCGCGCGGTGTACTCGGCCAACAACGGCTCCACGCTGCCCGGTACGCTCAAGCGCTCCGAGGGCGGCGCCGCCACCGGCGACACCCACGTGGACGACAACTACACCCACCTGGGCACCACGTACGACTGCTACAGCGTGAACTTCGCGCGTGACTCGTACAACGCCGCGGGCGCGCAGCTGAAGAGCTCGGTGCACTACAGCACCAACTACACCAACGCCTACTGGAACGGCACCCAGATGGTGTACGGCGACAGCGATGGCGTGCAGTCCGCGCCGCTGGGCAAGTCGCTGGACGTGACGGTGCACGAGCTGACGCACGCCGTCACCTCCTCCGAGTCCAACCTCACCTACTCCAACGAGTCCGGCGCGCTCAACGAGGGCTGGAGCGACATCTTCGGCGCCTACTGCGAGTCGTGGAAGCGCGGCTGGGTGGTGGACAACGCGGTGTGGATGGTCGGCGACGACGTGTGGACCCCGGCCACCCCGGGTGACGCGCTCCGCTACATGTACGACCCGGCGATCGCGGGCGACTACGACTACTACCCGACCCGCTACACGGGCACCTCCGACAACGGCGGCGTGCACACCAACTCGGGTATCGCCAACCTGGCCTTCGTGCTGCTGACCCAGGGCGGCACGCACCCGCGCGGCAAGACCACCACGGCCGTGACGGGCATCGGCATCCAGAAGGCCGGCCAGATCTTCTACCGCGCCAACCGTGACCTCTTCACGGCCTCCACCACCTTCGCCCAGGCGAAGAGCCTCACCGAGCAGGCCGCCGAGCTGATCTACGGCACGGGCGCCGCGGAGAAGAACTCGGTCAGCCAGGCCTGGCAGGCCGTGGGCGTGGGCATGGTGGTTGCCTCCACCCCGCTGACCAACGGCGTGGCCACCACCGGCATCTCGGGCGCCGCGGGTTCGCAGAAGTTCTACTACCTGGACGTGACGGCCGGCCGCGCCTCGTCCTTCGTGATGAGCGGTGGCACGGGTGACGCGGACATGTACGTGAAGATCGGCTCGCAGCCGACCACGTCCTCGTACACCTGCCGTCCGTACCTCTCCGGCAACAACGAGACATGCAACATCGCCGCGCAGAGCACCACCCAGCGCATGCACGTGATGCTGAACGGCTACTCCTCGTACTCCAGCGTCTCGCTCAAGGGCACGTTCTAAGCCCTGAGTCGCTGAATCTGGAGTGAGATGAACGGCCCCTGGGAGGCACTGCCTCCCGGGGGTTTCGTCTTTGCGGGCTTCCCGCTCTTCCCCCAGGGCCGGGAAGGGTGTAGTGGCGCTCCCCGTATGGCTGCCCCTCGCCCCTTGCGCGACGCGGACCTCTCCCGGGTGGAAGGGGTCTTCACGGATGTCGACGGTACCCTCACCAGCTCGCACCAGCTGCGCTCGACGACCGTGCGTGCGCTCGAGCGCCTGGTGGAGGCGGGCCTCAAGCTGGTGCTGGTGACGGGCCGCCCGGCGGGCTGGGGCGAGGCGTGGGCCCGCACGCTGCCGGTGGACGGGGTGATCGTCGAGAACGGGGGCCTGTTCTTCCTGAAGGGGCCCGGGGGCAAGCTGCGCAAGGTGTACGCCGAGTCCCCGCGCGTCCGGGAGCCGAACCGGCGCCGACTGAAGGCGGAGGTGGCGGCCGTGCTGCGGCAGGTGCCCGGGGCGCGCCTGTCCATGGACAGCGCCTACACCGAGGTGGACCTGGCGGTGGACTACAACGAGGAGGCGCGGCTGGGCGAGCAGGGCGCCGATCGCCTCGAGGCGCTGCTGCGGGCGCGGGGCGTGACGGCGGTGCGCTCGTCGGTGCACATCAACTGCTGGCTGGGCCGCTTCGACAAGCTGTCGGCGGTGCGCCGTTTCCTGAAGCTCGCCTGGGGTCTGCGGCTGGAGCCGGGGGATGGGCGCTTCGTGTACGCCGGGGATAGTTTCAATGATGCCCCGATGTTTGAAGGGTTCGCCTTGAGTGTCGGGGTGGCCAACGTGCGGCGGGTGCTGGATCGCATCGAGACGCCGCCGGCCTTCATCACCCGGGCGGAGGAGGGGCGGGGCTTCGAGGAGCTCGCCCGTGCCATTGTCGCCCAACGGGCCCGCAGGGCCCCTCGCCGAGGAGTCGGAGCGTGAACGTCGTGAAGCTGGAGCTGGCCCCGGGGCTGGGCCGTCACCTGCGCGCGGGACACCCGTGGGTCTTCCGCAAGGCGCTGGACAAGGTGCCGAAGATTCCTCCCGGCAGCGTGGTGGACCTGGCGGAGAACGGGAAGTTCGTGGCGCGCGGGTACTTCGATCCGCACTCGGCCATCGCGGTGCGCGTGCTGACGCGCAACCCGCGGCAGAACATCGACGCGGCCTTCTTCGCGCAGCGGGTGAAGCAGGCGCTGGCCGAGCGGCGCTCGTTGATCGATCTGACGGACACGGACAGCTTCCGGCTGCTGCACGGCGAGGGGGATGGGCTGCCGGGCGTGGTGGTGGACCTGTATGGCCGGTACGCGGTGATGAAGCTGTACTCGGCGGGGCTCACGCCCTACCGGGGGCTGATCGTCGAGGCGCTGAAGGCGGCGGTGCCGGACCTCAAGGGGATTCTGGGCCGGGACGAGGTAGGCCGGGACGACGCGGAGGAGGACGAGGGCCGGGGCACGGGGCGGATGCTGTGGGGGGAGAAGGCGCCGGAGGTGCTGGAGATCCTCGAGCGGGGCGCGAAGTTCGGGGTGGACGCGTGGCGGGGGCAGAAGACGGGCTTCTTCCTGGATCAGCGGGAGAACCGGTACCTCATCCGGCGGCTGGCGAAGGGGAGGGACGTGCTCAACTGCTTCTGCTTCAGCGGCGGGTTCTCGGTGAACGCGGCGCTGGGCGGGGCCAAGAGCGTGTTCTCGGTGGACCTGGATCCGGATGCGATCGCGCTGGCGCGGGAGAACTTCACGCGCAACGGGCTGCCGGCGGAGAAGCACGACTTCCTGGCGGCGGACGTGTTCAAGCTGCTGGCGTCCTTCCGGGAGGAGGGCAGGACGTTCGACATGATCATCCTGGACCCGCCGGCGTTCGCGAAGAGCCAGAAGGCGGTGCAGGCGGCGATCGACGGGTATGCGTCGCTGAACCGTCAGGCGCTGGGGCTGTTGAGGCCCGGAGGCCTGCTGGCGACGGCGTCGTGCTCGGCGCGCGTGGGCGCGGATGACTTCATGGGCGCGGTGAAGGAGGCGGCCTTCAAGGCGGGAGTGGACCTGGCGATGGTGGAGGAGCGCTACCAGCCCCCGGACCATCCCATCCGGCTCCAGTTCCCCGAGGGCCGCTACCTGAAGTTCTACGTGATGGTGGCGGTGTAGCCGCCGGCCTGGGGCCCGTGCGCGGGCCCTACTACTTCACGAAGCGCGAGATGCGGCGGACGCGGGTGAAGTAACCGCCGCTTCCGTCTATGCTCAGCCCCATGTAGGCTGCGGCGGAGGAATTCAGGTGTGGACCGACCCTACCGTCCTCACCAGGAGCGTCCCCGTCCGAGCCGAGGTTGTAGTACCAGCAACTGCCATAGTGCTGGGTGACGTTCATGTAGCTGGTCGCGCAATTGTATCCAACATACGCATCCCCGTCGAAGTCGGGTGACGCCCAGCCGCTCGCGAATTGCGCGCTAAAGATTCCCCAATATCCGGAGACATACTGGGGGGAATTGAACTTCATCGAGTAGTTGTCGATGCCAGTCGTCGTCGCCACCATCGCGACGACGCTCTTGCCCCGGAGATCCTCGATGACATCCATGTAGGCGGTGCCGTGCTGGTAGAGGCTTCCGTCGTAGAAGAGTGATTCGAGGCTGGGGCGTCCGCGCCGATTGAACCTCTCCCAGTACGAGATGTTCCAGAAGTCGGTGGTGTTGATGCCCAGGATGCTGTTGTAGACGAGCGTCCACCCTCCGCCATTCGTCTCCATGTCACAGTAGGCGGTGAAGGGGGCGCCGCCTCCTGGCCGGATCCAGTAGGTACCGGACAAGGCGACTCCCGCCGACTGCAAGGCCCGGCAGTTCTCGAGTGCCGTCGAGGGCGAGGTGCCAGGAGTGGCGTTCTGTGCCAGCGCAGACGGCGCGGCGAAGAGAAGGACCGCGAGACTCAGAATCTGCGATTTCAATACGTTCATGACAGCCTTTCGGGCAGTAGCCAGAAGAACTCCCGAAAGGATGGGAATGAGTTGTTTTCCGGCAAGCCTTGTCCGGACTGCCCCAAAGGCTTGCCTCATTGTCGGCTGGTCGTATCCTCTGCGTTTCCGGCTGTGTCTGGCCTCACAGCTCGATCCGGTACACCGTGCGGGTCGGGTCGGCGGCGGAGGGCACGTGCCGGATGCGGAAGCGCTCCTGGGCCGAGAGTCCGATGGTGTCCCCGTCCTTCAGCACGGGGCCATGATCGAGCAGGTAGTGGGCGAAGTTGAAGGCCCGGTCCACGAGCGTCGCGGGTTTCTCGCGCATCGCCACCAGCTCCAGCTCCATGAAGCCGAACGAGCGCATGCCCGAGGTGGCGAGCGTGAAGGTCCCGTCCGGGTTGCGCGAGAGTTGGAAGGCCAGCCACAGGTAGAGGGGCAGCCGCTCGCGGGAGGTCCGTTTCGCCTCCTCGATGAAGTCGTCCGGTGCGTTCACCACCGGCCCCTCGCCCCAATACACCCCGCTGGCATCGGTCGTTGCGGCCACCGCGGCCACCACCCGCGTCAGCAGCAGCATCGTCGAGATGCGATCCATCCCCGGAGCGAGCACGGCGACGATGACGTGCGCCTGATGGGCCTTCAGCTTCCCGGTCGCCTCGGGCCAGTGCCAGGCGCCGCGCGCCGGTCCCTCCAGGTCTCCCCAGGGAATGGGGGCACGCATCAGCGAGAGGGTGACGGCCGCGCCGTCCAGCTCGAAGCTCAGCGTGTCCCCCTCCTGGCGGAGCTCCTTCGCACGTGGAAGCTCCCACGGGGGGTCCTGCAAAAAGGCCAGCAGCGCACCCTCGGGCAGTGGCCTCGCGCGATCGAGCGTCACCATCGCCAGACCCAGGTTGCGCCGGGACTTCGCCGCGTCCACTTCCGCCGATTTCTTCCGGAAGAATCCCATCCGTCCTCCTCGTGTTCGGGAGCGGCTTTATAGCCCAGCCTCCACGGATTCGCGGTTCGAACCAGAGCCCTGAATGACTGCTGAGGTGGGGGCGGGCGGCCCCATGTCGGAGGTGGGTGATAGGGAAGGGAGGCGTGGAGGGGAAGGGCGATGGAGCGGAAGGCGTGGGAGAACCTGGCGGCGGCGCGTGTGCTTCTGGAGATCGAGGATCCGTGCCCCAACGCAGCGGCCTCGCGGGCGTACTACGCGGCCTACCATGCGTGCTGGCATGCGATGAACGAAGTGGGGGTCCCTACTCCAGAAGTCAGGCCGGGTGTATATTACTTCTTGCATGAGCCGCTGCCTGGAGATGCCATCGAGGTAGGCGTGCTCGATGGGCAGGCGAGCAAGGCACTGAGATGGTTGGCCCAACTGAGAGTGGAAGCAGATTACGTCGTGGATGATCTGACAGTCGAACTGGTGAGGGATGCGCTGGAGATGGCCGCGAGCCTCGTCCGGCGCCTTCTGGGGGAGGAGCCCACATGGTGAACGAGCGGGAAGAAATCCGGCGGAGGGTGATGGCGGCTGTGGGGGGCAGACCCGTGCGGTGGACGGACCACCGGACCACGAAGGGGGACTTCCCCGGGCGTGATTGGGCCCTGGAGATCTTCGATGTGCCCTTCTCCGAGCAGCGAGCGCTCCATGATCGTCTGTTCGACGAGTTCTACCTGCCGCTCTATCGGGAGAAGCGGCTGGCGCTCACCACCCTGTTCCATACCCCCGAGAACACGGATCGCTACTACGCCTGGGTCCGCGAGGAGCACGCGGCGGAGCAGGCGGGAGCGGCACGCGCCACTCCCTGAGGGGAGGCCGGGGCTCGCGGCTCAGCGCTTGAACACGCGCGAGGCCACGCGATCCATCACCTCGTCACTCCACACGAGGCTCGCCTGGGTGATGCGCTTCATGTCGTCCCGGAAAGCCGCCTCCGAGGGGACCGTGGCGTAGGTGCGGCTGAGGAAGAGGCTGTTGTTCTCGGTCTCGTAGTCCACCGCGCCACCCCCGGTGTCCGTGCCGGCCTTCTCCTCGGCGCGGAAGCCCTCGAGGACGCCAGGCTTGGGCGGATCCCGGAACTTGTAGATGAGGGCGCTCGTCTCCAGCACCTGCTTGTCCGCGTGGTACTCGAAGTAGAGCTGCGCGTTGCCGATCGCCGCTCCACCGAACCCCTGCGGATTGAGGCCCTCGCTCGCCTGACCGAGGGATTTCATGAACGCCTGCACCAGTCGCTGCGCTTCGTCGCGGGTCATGGGTCCTCCGCCTCTCGAGGAGGCGTCGTTCGTCCGAGCGGACGTTAGCAGCAGCCCGCCCGGCGTCGCGAGGAATGGTGGGGAGGGGAGCGCACCGGGTTCCCGGGATGACCGCTCGGGTGGGGACGGGCGGCCCCATGTCAGAGGTGGGAAGTAGAAAGGAGGCAGGGGGAGGGGAAGGGCGATGGAGCGGAAGGCGTGGGAGAACCTGTCGGCGGCGCGTGTGCTTCTGGACGTTGAGGATCCGTGCCCCAACGCGGCGGCCTCGCGGGCGTATTACGCGGCCTACCATGCGTGCTGGCACGCGATGAACGAAGTGGGTATCCCTACTCCAGAAGTCAGGCCGGGTGTATATTACTTCCAGCATGAGCCTATGCCCTACGCGGCACGCAGGGCGGGGGTGCTCGACACTCGGTTGAGTGAGGAGCTGGGTGAGCTGATCGAGTTGCGCGTCGATGCAGATTATCTGGAGCAGGAGGTGACGGTGGAGGAGGCGAGGGATGCGCTGGCGGCTGCCACCGTCATCGTCCGGCATGTGCTGGGGGAGGAGCCGACATGGTGAATGAGCGGGAGGAGATTCGCAGGCAGGTGCGGGAGCTCGTCGGGAATCGGCCGGTGAGGTGGACGGATCCTCGGATTACGAGAGGTGCTTTTCCAGGCCGGGACTGGTGCCTGAATGTCTTCGACGTGCCTTCCAAGGAGCGGCGGGAACTCCGCCATCGACTCTGGGGACTGCTGTCGAAGCTCTACGACGACAAGGGGCTGGCGCTCCTCGTGCTCTTCCACACCCCCGAGAACACGGATCGGTATTACGCGTGGGTCCGCCAGGAGCATGCGGCGGAGATGGCGGGAGCGACCTGACATGAGAGACCTGGGAATCGTGGCCATGCTCACCGTGCTCGCCGGTTGTGGGGGCGGCGAGGAGATCCGGCGCTACCGCGTGGTGGTGGACCCCGCGCCCCTCTCGGCGCTGCCGAACTCCTGCTACCGTGGCGGAACGCCTCCCACTCCGCGGGTGGAGGAGCGCAACCTCTACCGGGACTTCACCTGGACCGTCTGGGAGGCCGGGAGCTCCGATCGCGCCTTCCTGGAGCTGGACTCGCCCGAGGGGGGCTGGCGGCTGGGGGACGCCCCGCCGGTGCAGCTCTCGGGGGCCATCGCCGGCAGCGGGGACTCGTTCTCGGCCGAGCGCGTGCAGGTGTCGGCCGACGGCAAGGTGCTCGAGTCCACGGCCCTGCGCATCATCTTCGAGGACGTGGACACCATCTCCCGGGGTGTGGTGGAGCTCAAGGCGAGCTGCGACGCGTGCGCGGGAGGCAGTGCGCTGTCCTGCGAGGCCCGGCTGGCGTTTACCGCCCGGCAGGAAATGCTCCAGGAGTGAAGCGCGCGGACACGCTCCGCGCTATCTTGAGCCCTGTCTATGGTCCTCAAAGGTCAGTTCCTCGAACGCTCCACGCTCATTCCCGTGGGCCGCGAGGTGATGGAGGGTGTGGCGCACCGGGGCGATCAGCGCCCTCCGCTGCTCGTCCTCCCGCCCCGGCCCGAGGACGGCGGTGGCATGGACCATGTCATCGGGGCCGAGCTGGCCTTCGCCGCGGCGTCGGCCGGCCATCCGACGTTGCGTTTCAACTATCGGGGCGTGGGTGGCAGCCAGGGGGAGAGGGGCTCGGGCGAGTCGCTGGTCGAGGATGCCGGGGCCGCGCTGGGCGTGGTGCTGGAGAATGCCCGCTCGCCCGCGGCGGCGGTGGCCGCGCTCCATGGCAGTGCCCGGGTCGCCCTCGAGCTCCGGGCGCGCCATCCCGAGGTGGCGGGCCTGTGCCTGGTGAGCCCCCGGGCGGTGACGGCCAGGGAGCTGGCCGGGCTCGGCCGGGCGCTGTTGGTGGTGGTGGGCGAGCTGGACTCGACCCTGTCCCGGGCGGAGCTGGCCGAGGCGGTGGCGGCGGCGGGGGGAGAGCTGGCGGTGGTGGAAGGCGCCGGTGCCCATTTCCATCACGCCCTGCCCATGGTGGGAAAAGCCGTACGCACCTGGCTGAAGATGCTGTCGGGCAAATGACTGGTAGCGCGTAACCCGTTGAATTAACGAAGGTTCCTCATCCCGGAGGGGAGCTTGTCCGCCGGGAGGGGCATCGAACAGACTCAAGAGACCCAATCGTTCCGCCGTTCGTTCGTAGGGGTCTGCATCAAGGAGCGCTCATGAAGCGTTGGATCCTGGCAAGTGCGATGCTGGCCCTGGCGACGGCGGCCTGCACGTCTCCCTCGGAGTCCGGGGAGACGGAGGCGAAGCAGGCCCCGGCGGTGGACACCTCGCGGCGCATCCTGGCCGAGGAGGAGCCCGGCGGCATCGTCGTGGACTTCAAGGACGGCACCACCGAGGCCGAGTTCGATGCCTGGGAGGCCGACTGGGGCGTCGACGTCGAGTTCAACTCAGTGGAGGGCGAGCACACGGGCGTGACGATCGCCCGAGGCGTGGAGGACGTGGACGCGGCGCTCGAGCGCATCCGCCAGCACCCGGCCGTCGAGTCCGCCGAGCCGCTGCGCGTCTACTCGGTCCCGCCCGGCGAGGAGGCCGTGTTGGACCTGGACTCCTCGCTTGAGGACAACAGCAAGGACGGCTATACGCCGAACGATCCGGACTACCCCAAGCAGTGGAACCTCCGGATGATCCAGATGCCGAGTGCCTGGAAGGACAGCCGGGGCAAGGGCGTGGTGGTGGCGGTGCTGGATACGGGCATTGCCTACGAGGATCACGACGACTTCAAGCAGGTGCCGGACCTCAAGGGGGCGAAGTTCAAGAAGGGCTACGACTTCGTCAACGACGACGAGCACGCCAATGATGACCACGGGCACGGCACGCACGTGGCGGGCACCATTGCCCAGGCGACCAACAACGGGCAGGGCGTGGCCGGCGTGGCCTTCGAGGCGACGCTGATGCCGGTGAAGGTGCTGAACCACTTTGGCTCGGGCACGTCGGCGGACATCGCCGAGGCCATCCGCTTCGCGGCGGACAACGGTGCCAACGTCATCAACATGTCCCTGGGTGGCGGTGGCTACTCGAAGGTGATGGCGGACGCGGTGGAGTACGCGCGCAAGAAGGGGGTCACCGTGGTGGCCGCGGCGGGCAACGCCGGGCGCCCGCGCGTGGAGTTCCCCGCGGCCTACCCGGGCGCGGTGGCGGTGGCGGCGGTGGGCCCCGGTGGCACGCGCGCCCCGTACTCGTCCTATGGCAAGGAGCTGGACATCGCGGCCCCGGGTGGTGACAAGCGCCAGGGCGACGCGGGCGGCATCCTGCAGAACACCATTGATCCGAGGGATCCGTCGCGCTCCGTGTACGCCGCCTACCAGGGCACGAGCATGGCGACGCCGCACGTGGCCGCCGTGGCCGCGCTGCTGTACGCCGAGGGCGCCAGCGGGCCGGACGAGGTGGAGAAGGCGCTCTACGCGGGCGCGAAGCGCATGGGCGACCAGGCCTGGACCGAGGAGTACGGGCACGGGCTGCTGAATGCCCAGGCCTCGCTGGACGCGCTCGGGGGTGGGGCCTCGCGCTGGCCGTCCATGTGGTGGGCCCTGGCCCTGCTGGCGCTGGTGCTGCTGACGATTCGCGGGCGCGAGCGTCCCGGCTACCTCAACGTCCTCGTCCGCCCGAGCTTCCTCGTGCCGCTGGTGCTGGCCACCGTGGGCGTGTTCTTCGCGCGCTCGTGGTTCGGCGGTGCCTCCGGCGTGGCGGGCGACGTGGTGGATGCGGCCTACCTGCCCATCCCCGACTGGCAGCGCATCATCTTCGGCCGGGGCAAGGTGGCCAACCCGCTCTTCTACAGCTCGCTCATCCCGCTGCTGATGTCCTTCCTGGCCATCAAGTTCAAGGGGCTCCGGGGGGCCATCGGCGGGCTCGCGCTGGGCTTCGCGGGCTTCCTCGCCTACGCCGCCTGGTCCAAGGCGCCCGCCCTGGCGTGGATGCCCTTCCACTTCCTCGCGCTGCCCTGGCTGGTGATCAACACCTTCATCTGCCTCATCATCGCCCGCGCCATGCTTCGCAAGGAGACGGCGGCATGAAGATCACCGGACGCGTGGTGTACCGCGATATCGAGACGGGCGTCTGGGTGCTGGAGGGTGATGACGGCCGCACCTACCAGCTCGCTGGCGGCGATCGGAAGATCAAGAAGGACGGTCAGCGCGTGGAGGTCGAGGGCGATGTGGCCCGCGACATGATGACCGCCGCCATGGTGGGCCCCGTGTTCAACGTGGCCTCCTACCGCTTCATCTGAAGACGGGGACCGCTTCCCCAGTGCCCCCTCTCTGGTTCTCGAGAGGGGAGCACGGGGGCGGGTAGCCTCACCCCGTTCCGCTCCCGGGGGGAGAGGGGAGCGGGGGCCGTACCATCCGCTGCATCAGGTGCTCGAGCGCCTTGGCCGGCTCCTCGCACAGGCCGGCGTGGACCGGACCCGTCTGGAGCATCGTGCTGCGCGGCGCCACCAGCCAGTGGAAGCGCTCCTTCTGCGGCAGCTGGCCGATCGGCCCCGCCGCCTTGCCTCCCGCGCACAGGCGGGGAATCGACTCCAGGTGGCTCCGCAGCAGCTCCACGTCGGCATCCGGCGCGAGCGACAGGAGCCGCCGCTCGTCCAGCTCCACCCGCGCGTCCAGGTACCGGTGGGTGAGGCAGTAGAGGATGACCCCCGCGTTGATGAACTCCTCGCGCTCCACGCGCGGCACGACGCGGATGATGGCGTAGTCAAACGAGCTGTGCGCGGGCACGTTGCGCCTCCTCGATGAACGCCGGCGCCGCTTCCAGGCGCTTCAGCAGGTACGAGACATAGGCCTCCCGGTGCTCGGCCGCCGTCACGAAGCGGGGCTCCGTCGCCGGGCCCAGCCACGCCTCGGGCACGCACCCGACGACGTGCTGGATGACGTCCGGCGTCACCCGCTGGCGCAGCGCCGCCTCCGCCTCGGGCAGGGCCGACGCCCAGGGCAGCAGCACGTGATCCTTCACCGCCGGGAAGCGGCTCTGGCTGCGCTCCAGGTAGTCGTCCCACGCGTGGTGGAAGTACAGGGACGCGCCGTGGTCGATGAGCCACAGCGCCTTGTGCCAGCTGAGCATGTTCGGGTTCTTCGGCGTGCGGTCCACGTTCGTCACGTAGGCGTCGAAGCAGACGATGGCCGAGGCCTCCGCTGCCTTCGGGGCCGGGCCCACCGTCGGATCGAACGTGATGGAGCCCGGCAGGTAGTCCATGCCCAGGTTGAGGCCCGCGCTCGCCTTGATCAGATCTCGGATCTCCTCGTCCGGCTCGGCGCGGCCCAGGGCCGGATCCAGCTGCACCAGCACCAGCTCCGGCATCCTCAGGCCCAGTGCCCTCGCCAGCTCGCCCGAGATGATCTCGGCCACGAGCGCCTTGATTCCCTGGCCCGCTCCCCGGAACTTCAGGACGTACATCCCCGAGTCTTCCGCCTCGATGATCGCGGGCACCGAGCCGCCCTCGCGCAGCGGCGTGACATAGCGTGTCGCGTTGATGGTTCTCACGCGTGGACCCTCACCCCCGCCCTCTCCCAGAGGGAGAGGGGGCATACACGGTCAACGGACATCGGTCCTCTTTTGTTTGGATTGTCTCGCCCGCTCGTAAGCGTACTCCCCGAGCGGGATCTCCCCCCGGCGGGCGCGGACCCGGAGCTCGAACAGGGCCTCGCGCTCGGCATGCAGCGCGTCCGGTGCGTCCTCGGACACCGCCGGCAGCGGGTAGTGCATGTCGATCCGACGCAGCTCGATGCCGATGGGATCCATGGCCCGGTAGGCGCCCAGGGACAGCGCCGCGGCGGCCAGCCAGGGGAGCGCCAGCCGCAGGAGCCGGGGGGCGGGCGCCAGCGAGACCGGGGGCTCCGGGGCCTCGAGCAGCTCGGGTGGACGGGGAGGACCCAGCAGGGACGGGAAGCGGCGCGAGGCGGCCAGCAGCGCATAGAGCATCGCGCAGCCCATGAGCACGATGAACATGAGGCTCCGCGGATCCTCCTGGGAGGCGGGCTGCTCGGGGGACTCGAAGTGCTTCGCGACGAAGAACAGCACCGTGGACACGAGGTTGTTCGCCGTATGCGCGAGGATGGCCGGCCACAGCGAGCCGGTGCGCACCAACAGCCAGCCGAACAGCACCCCCAGCTCCACTCGGGCGGCGAGGCCCACCGGGTCCAGGTGGAACGCGCTGAAGACGGCTGCGGACAAGAAGAGGGCTCGCAGGGCGGGTCCGCCGTGTGCCCTCAGCCCCTGGAAGAAGACGCCCCGGAAGAAGAACTCCTCGCAGACGGGGGCCGCGATGGTCACGCTCGCCATGATGAGGGCCAGCTCCACGCGGGACTGGCCGCGGAAGATGTCCGCGACGTCGTAGATCTCCCGCCAGGACTGGGGCAGCAGCGACTGGGAGATGTACTGGACGGGCGCGACGATGGCGAAGAAGTTGGCCACGCCCAGGGCGAACCCGAAGGCCACCGGAGCCAGCCCCGGGAAGGTGAGGCCGGTGTAGCGCACCGGATCCCTCCCCGTGGCGCGCAGCACGAACCAGCCCAGGCCGAGGAAGACGAAGATCTGGGTGAACCAGATGCCGAAGGCCACGTTGAGGGTCTGCACGAGCACCCCCGAGGCCAGGAAGGCCACGAACACGGCCGCCGCGGCGAGCACCGCCACGGTGCGTGGATCGAGCAGGAGCGGCGGGGGTGTAGGTGGAGGGCTGGGGCTGACTTCTTCCAACGGCTTTCTCCAACAGCGAGGAAGGTGCTCGAAACACGACGCACCGGAACGAGGCACTTCTATAATGCCCGCACTTTGGCGCGCCTCCCGGGACGAACGCAGCGAAGGATGACCGTTGCGGGCCCGCTGACGGCGCTGCTGGTGTCGGGGACCGCTTCGGCGTCCGCGTTCCAGCTCGAGGCGCGCACCGAGGCGCAGGTCTACCAGATCCGCGCCTGGAGGGATGCGTCTCCCGGAGAGCCGGTGTTGCTGCCGCGCCGGAGGATCGTCCAGTACCTCGGGCTCAACGGCTACGAGCTCGTCACCGGGCAGGACGTGGGCTTCGAGTCCAGCCTGCGCGTCTTCGCGGACTTCGGCCTGCCGCGCGGCGAGGCGGCGAGGATCGACGGGTTGCGCTCGGAGGACGCGGACCTGCTCTACGCCTTCGTGCGCTACGGGGGGAACGGCTTCGAGGGGCGGCTGGGGCGGCAGCTCTACGTGGACACCTCGGACATCCTGGCCTTCGATGGCCTGCGGGTGCGCTACGTGAGCCCGCTGGGGCTCGGGGCCGAGGTGTACGGCGGCCTGTGGGTGAAGGGGGCGGGGTTCCTGGCCTCGTCGGTGTACCAGCCCGAGGGCACGCGGGAGAGCGACGCGCGGCGGCTGGAGCAGGGCGTGCCCGGGGCGGACCCGTCGCTGACGGCCCTCTCGCCGGTGTACGGCGCGAAGCTGCTGCTCGAGGATCTGAAGGGGGTGTCCGCCTCGCTGGGCTATCGCCGGGCGCTGGTGGAGGGGAAGACGGACCTCGAGCGCGCGACGCTGGAGGCGCGGTACGGGCGGGGGCTCGGGGTGAGCGCGCTGGCGGGGGTTGACTTCGATGTGCTGGGGAGCCGGCTGGCCCAGGCCCGCGCGCAGGTGCGGTGGGACGGGGAGCAGCTGGCGGTGAGCGGCGAGGCACTGCGGCTCTCGCCCGTCTTCTCCGCGGACTCCATCTGGTACTGGTTCGCCTTCGCTCCCCGGGACGAGGCGCGGGTGCGCGTGGACTTCTTCCCGCGAGGCCCGCTGCGCTACTACGTGCAGGGCGTGGGGAGCCTGTACCACACGGAGCTCAACAGCGGCCTCGCGCTGGCGGAGGCGGCGCAGGGGCCCGGAGGGCCTCCGTCCCATACCGTGGGAGGCTTGGCGGGCGCGGCGCTGCGGCGGGGGCGCTTCCGCTCGGCACTGGACGTGGCGTACCGGTGGGGCTTCGGGGGCTCGCAGCTCTGGGCGGATCTCACCGCCGGGTACGGCTTCGGCGAGGGGCGTCTCACCCTGGACGGTCGGCTCTCCGCGGCGCACATCGACGACGGCTTCAACCCGCTGCTGGCGGGCAACTTCTTCGGCGCGCAGCTGTGGGCCAGCCAGGCGCTGTCCCGGGCCGCGCGCGTGTCCCTGGTGCTCGAGCAGAACGTGAATCCGTTCACCCGCTGGGACTCCAAGGTGTTCTTCCTCTTCGACCTGAAGGCGAGCCTGTAGATGGAGCGCCGCGACCGTATCGCGCTGGGGCTCGTTGCCCTGTCCCTGGTGGTGGCGGGCCTCACGTGGGCGGCCACCGCGCGCGAGCGCAGCCTCGCCGTCTACCCGGCCCAGCACATCCCCCTGCGGTTCGACCACGCGCAGCACCTGGCCGCGGGCGCCGAGTGCGTCTCCTGCCACGAGGGTGTGCGGGCCAGTGACTCGGCGAAGGAGCGCAACCTCCCGGGCCATGCGGAGTGCGAGACCTGTCACGATCTCGAGGCGGCGCGGAAGGGTGAGAAGACGGACCCGCCGTCGGGCTGCAACACGTGCCACCCGGGGTTCGATGCCACGGTGCGCGTGGCGCCGCCGAAGGTGGACGTGCCGCCGGCGAACCTGCGCTTCAGCCACAAGGTGCACGTGGAGAAGAAGGTGGAGTGCACGGCGTGCCACGGGACCATGACGGACGTGAAGCTCGCCACGCGGCAGCAGCTGCCGAAGATGGCCACCTGCTTCGAGTGCCATGACGGCAACGTGGCCTCCAAGCAGTGCAACAGCTGCCACCCGGCGGAGCCCTCGGGCCGGTTGCAGCTCACATTCCCGTCGGGCCTGTTGCGGCCGATGCAGGGCAACCCGCTGGGGCTGGACCACGGGCCGCGCTACGAGTTCAACCACGGCAGCCGCGCGTCGGTGGATCGGCAGACGTGCATGTCGTGCCACGCCGAGTCCTATTGCCAGTCGTGCCACGACGCGCTGCGGAAGCCGCTGTCGGTGCATCCCAACGATTACCTCACCCTGCACCCGGTGCAGGCGCGGATGGACAGCGCGCGCTGCTCGAGCTGCCACCGGATGCAGTCCTTCTGTGCCGCGTGCCACGAGCGCACGGGCGTGGGGATGGACGCGGACCGCTCGCTGCGCCCGCGCAACGTGAAGGTGCACCCGGACTACACCGCCTGGGTGGAGACGCCGGGGCCCCAGCACCACGGCGTGGTGGCCTCGCGTGACATCCAGCAGTGCGTGTCCTGCCACCGCGAGGAGTCATGTATGAGCTGCCACTCGGAGCGCTCGGTGCGGCGGCAGGTGAATCCGCACCCGGATGGGTTCGCCGCGGCGTGCAAGCGGGTGGCGGCGGCCAACGATAGGGCTTGCCTCAAGTGCCACACCGAGGAGAGTCTCGCGGGGAAGGGGTGCCGCTGATGCGCCGGTTGCTGCTCGTGGGGCTACTGGGGTGTGCCGCGTGCCTGGAGCCGGGAGATCCGTTCCTTGCCGCGCGCGACACGGATCCGCCCGACGTGGTGTCCACCGAGCCGAGCGCCGGAGGCACGCTGCCCGCCAGCGGCACGCTGGAGATCCTCTTCTCCGAGTCGATGGACGTGCGCACGTTGCGCCCGGGCATCGCCGTCTTCGAGGGCAGGGTGGAGGTGCCGCTGAAGCTGACGGTGCCGCCCGGCTCCGGCGTGGACGAGGACATCGAGCGAGGAGATGTACCCTACACCGTCACGGTGGGCACGGAGGCGGGAGCCTTCGTGCCGGGCACTGCGTACACGCTGGTACTGCGCACGTCCTTGACGGACCAGGAGGGGAACCCGCTCGGGCAGGAGGTGCGGGTGCCCTTCCGGACGGCGCCGTGAGACCTCAGCCCTGGTGGCGCAGGTAGCGGCGGATCTCCTCGGCGAACTGCTTGCTCGCCGCCGCGTCGGGAGCCGCCGGACCTGGCTTGAGCTTCTTGTCCTCCTCCACCAGGTAGCGCTGCTCCACCAGGTAGGCCACCGCGTTCTCCAGCGTCACCTTGGCGAGCGACTCGGCCGCGGTGATACGCCCCGAGTGGTACTCGGCCCGGCCCAGATCCATGGCCTGCTTCACGAAGGACTTGCGATCCTGCGCCGTGCCCGCCGCCACGTCCGGCAGCGTCTGCGCGGCGATCAGGTAGGACTCCAGGTAGTCGCGCAGCAGATCCGCGAGGAACTCCAGCTCCGGCCGCGCATGGGGCTCCGGCGCCACGCTCAGCGTGTCTCCCTGGTGCAGCACGAGGCCCATGCGCACCAGCCGCTCGACGACCTCCGCGAAGATGGTGTCGAAGCTGGCACCCACCCGGTAGATGAACTCCACCTTGAAGAGCCGCGACAGCCACAGCGCCCGGGACTTCACCTCGTCGAAGGGCGCGGGGGCCCCCACCAGCAGCGCGTTGGCCACGAGGCTGCGCGCCGCCACCAGGTTCATCAGCGTGTTCTTGTAGAAGGACATCTCGCCGCGGCGGTTGTCCTCGGCCTGGTAGATGACCTCGCCGTGCGCCTTCTGGGTGCGCACCATGCCGTCCGAGCAGAAGGTGCGCATGGCGTCCTGGATGGCGCCCATCGCCTCCGGATTGCTCGGCGAGTCCTTGAGCATCGTGGACAGAGGAGCCTGATCCTCGGCGGCGATGCGGCGCAGGATGGTGATGCGGTCCGTGATCTCGCGGCTCGTGATGCCGCGTCGGCGGTGGGCGAGCAGCGCCGCACTCACCAGCGCGTGCGGCGTCACCGTGGACACCTTGCTGATGCCGTACATCACCCGGTTGCCCAGGGCGCGCACCAAGCCCTTCTTCTGGTCATCCGTGAAGGGCTTGGCCGGATCGAGCCCGCGGCTCTTCATCAGCTCCACCAGGGACAGCGGCTCGTCGAAGGTGAGATGGATGCGGCCGTAGCGCGCCGCCAGCACCTTGGGCGTGCTCAGCAGGGCCTTGATGTCCTCGGGCTTCTTCTCGCCGCCGGCCAGCTCCTTCGAGTAGCTGCCCGACTCCACGACCTTCTCGTAGTCGATGGACACGGGCACGAAAATGAGATCGTTGCGAGCGCCCTCGAGCACGGCCTCGAGCTGCCAGGTGAACATGCCCAGCTTGGGCTGGAGCAGCTTGCCGGTGCGCGAGCGGCCGCCCTCGGGGAAGAACTCCTGGTGGACGCCGTCGTGGACGAGCTTCTTCACGTAGCCCTTGAAGGACGCGGCATACACCTTGTCGTCCTTGAAGGAGCGGCGCAGGAAGAAGGCGCCGCAGCGGCGGAGGATGGGCCCGAGCGGGAAGAAGGACAGGTTGGCGCCCGCGGCGACCAGGGGCACGGCGTAGCCGCGGTTCCACAGCACCCAGCTCATCACCAGGTAGTCCACGTGGCTCTTGTGCGAGGGGCACAGCACGAGTGGCGCGTTGCTGGCGGCCTTGAGGGCGCGGTTGAGCCCGGCCTCGTCCACCTCGATGCCGTCGTAGATGCGGTTGAACACCCAGCCGAGCACGGGGGCGACGAAGGAGAGCGTCGTGGGGCTGGGCTTGCCGGCGATGGCCTGGAGGTTGCGCCGGGCCTGGCGCAGCACGCTCTCGGGCTTGCGGTTGCTCTCGGCGGCCACCGCGTCCAGGGACTTGCGCAGCGTGCGGTCGCGCAGCGTCTCCTCGATGATGCGCTCGTGCGGCTTCACCGGCGGGCCGAAGACGGCGCGCGTCTCCCGGGCCAGGTGGTGGTTGAGCGCGCTGCGCACCTTGCGGGCGATGAGCTCGTCCGAGTCCTGCGGGTTCTCCTCGATGAAGCGCTTGAGATCGATGGGCTCGCCGACGCGGAACTGCGCGCGGCGGTAGTTGCGGAAGAAGGCCACCATCGAGTGCACGAAGCCGGGTGCGTCCGGGCTGCCGAAGACGTGATCCAACAGGCTCGGCTTGATGCTCGAGGTGCGCTTCTCCCAGACGAAGAGCTCCGGGACCAGGAAGATGGTCTTGTCGCTCTTGCGCGCCATGGCGACCAGGGCGGGGAAGGGGTTCTCCTCGATGTCCTTGCCCGAGGCACTCAGCAGGGCCGTCTTCTTGAGGAAGATGAGGCCGCTGCCGGCCTGGCGGCGGGCGTAGGTGAAGCGCACGTCGAAGTCGCCCCGCTGCGCCGTCTTGCGGAAGGGGCGGGTGAACCAGGGCCGCAGGTTCACCACCGCCCGCACGGGGGGCAGGGCCCGGCGCACCATGGCCCAGGCCAGGTAGAGGAAGTTGATCCACGCCGTGGTGCGCATGACGTGCACCACGAAGCCCTTGGCGTGGAGCGCGCGCAATTCGTCCTCGGCCTCGGCGGGGAAGCGCACCCCGTCGAAGTAGCGCTGGCCCAGCACCCGGGACATGGGCCCGAACTCCTCCTTCAACGCCTCACTGTGATTCACAGCTTCGGTCAATGCGGTGTCCACGTGCGGCCCCCCTTTATCCACGCGAGCCTCGTTACATGTTCTCGGGAGTGGCGATACCCAGCAGCGTCAGGCCGGCCGCCAGGGCCGCCCGCGTCGCATCCGTCAGCGCGAGCCGCGCTGCCTTCACGGGCTCGTTGTCGTCCACGAGCACGCGCTTGCTGCGATCCTGATTGCCCAGCGTGTAGTAGCGGCTGAACTCCGCGGCCAGGTCCAACAGCCACCGTGCCACGAAGCTCGGCTCGAGCTGCTCGGCCGCCTCCTGCACCACCACCGGCAGCCGCGCGATGGCGCGCAGCACGGCCTGCTCCTCGGGCAGGGTGAGCAGCGCCGCGTCATACGACGCCGGAACCCCGCCCCCCTTGCGCAGCACGTTGCAGGTGCGCGCGTGGGCGTACTGGAGATACGGGCCCGAGTGCCCCTCGAAAGCGAGCACGTCGTCCCAGTCGAAGGTGTAGTCCGTGGTCCGGCGGTTCTTCAGGTCGCCGAAGAAGATGGCGCCCATGCCGATCTGCTCGGCGAGCCCCTCGGGGTCGTCCGTCTGCATCTTCCCGGCCTGGATGTTCTCCTGGACCTTCTCGCGGGCGCGGACCCTGGCCTCGTCGAGCACGTCGGTGAGGAGCACCACGTTGCCCTTGCGCGTGCTCATGCCGTGCACGCGGCCGAAGTTGACGTGCACCATGCGCTCGGACCACTCGCGGCCCATGGCCTTGAGCACCCGGAAGAGCTGCCGGAAGTGCAGCGCCTGGTCCGTGGCCACCACGTAGAGCGCCTTGTCGAAGTGGAAGCGCTCGTGCCGGTCGATGGCCGCCGCCAGGTCTCGCGTGGCGTACAGCGTGCTGCCGTCGTTCTTCTTGAGGAGCACCGGCGGCTCGTTCTCCTCGTAGGGCAGGTCCACGATGGTGGCGCCCTCGGACTGCTTGATGCCGGGCTTGCGGGCGATCTCGTCGATCACCGGCTCCATCTTGCCCTGGTAGAAGCTCTCGCCCTCCATGTGCTCGAACTTCACGCCGAGCCGGGCGTAGATGCGCTCGAAGTCGCGCAGGGACGTCTCGCGGAACTCCTTCCAGAGCGCGAGCGCCTCGGTGTCATTGGCCTCCATGCGCCGGAAGAAGTCACGGGCGCGCTCGTCGAAGGCGGGCTCCGCCTCCGCGCGCTTGTTGGCCTTGACGTACACCTCGACGAGGTGGGCCATGTCCTTGCGCCGGGCCGGGTCGCCGTACTCCTGGAAGCCCACGGCCACCAGGCCGAACTGCTTGCCCCAGTCACCCAGGTAGTTGATGCCCTCGACCTTGTAGCCGAGCGCCCGGTGCAGGTTGGCCAGGCCGTGGCCGATCATCGTCGAGCGGATGTGATGGAAGGCGATGGGCTTGGCGATGTTGGGCGACGAGTAGTCGATGACCACCGTCTTGCCGGCGCCCACGTCACCGCCGCCGTAGCGCTTGCCCTGCGCGCGCACCGCGTCGAGCACCTCGGCGGTGAAGGGCATGAGCGCGAACTTCGCGTTGACGTAGGGGCCGGCGGCCACCACCTCCAGGCCCGGCACCTTCACGCCCTGGGCGAGCGCCGCGGCGATGGCCGGCGGGGCCTTCTTCTGGGCCTTGGCCAGGGGGAAGGTGGGGAAGGAGAAGTCGCCGTGAGCCGGGTCGGCCGGCTTCACCTGGGAGTCGATCTCGGACGCGGGCACGCCCAGCGACTGGGCGAGCGCCTCGACGAAGGCAGTCCGATAACGGGAGTAGACGGAAGGAGTCATTGGATCGCGCGGATACTAAGCGAAACCGGACGTAATCCGCGCACCTTCTGTCAACGCGACGTAACGGAAATCCTTTCAGGTCACCGCCGGATTGCGGCGGCTGGGGCGGACCACGGCGGCCACGGTGTCGAGCAGCCGCGGCAGTTGCAGTGGCTTCTCGAAAAATCCGTCGATGCGGTCCAGGCCCTGGCCGGCGCCGAGGCTGGAGACCTCGCTGGCGCCGGAGATGATGTAGACGGCGATGTCCGCGAGGGACTCGGTGCCGCGGATGAAGCGCAGCACGGAGCGCCCATCCTCCTCGCTCAGGCGCAGATCCAACAGCACCATGGCCGGGCGGATGTGCGAGAGGATGGAGCGGGCCTCGGCGGCGCCCGAGGTGGACATCACCCGGTAGCCCTCCTGCTCGAGCACCTGCTGGAGCACCTCGCGGCAGTCGGCGTCGTCCTCGACGAGGAGGATGCCACCGGCGCGGGGACCGGCCTGGGCGCTGTCGGGCGTGCTGACGGCGCCGGCGAACATGGGCAGCACCAGCTGGAAGGTGGTGCCTTCACCCAGCGTGCTGGAGGCCTCCACGCGGCCGCCGTGCAGCGCGAGGATCTTCGCCACCAGCGGCAGGCCGAGGCTGCGCCCCTGACCGCGGGTGGTTTCCGGGCGGTAGAAGGGATCGAAGACGTGCTCCAGGTCCTCGTTGCCGATGCCCGGGCCGGTGTCCTTCACGGTGAGCAGGGCGAGCCCGTCCTCGACGGAGACGCGCAGCTCCACGGTGTCATCGGCCTCGCAGCGGTGGATGCCGCTCTCCACGAGGTTCTGGATGGCCTCGGCGATGCGCTCGCGGTCGCCGCGGACGAAGACCTCGCTGGAGGGGGGCAGGGTGAGCTGCACCTTGGCCTGATCGGCCATGGGGGTGAGGGTGCGGAGGACCTCCTCGGCCACGGACTTGAGGCCGAAGGGGCGCTGGTTGAGCTGCATCTTCCCGGCCTGGAGGCGGGACATGAGCAGCAGATCATTCACCATGCGCAGCATGCGGTCCGCGCTGCGGTCGCACACCTGCACCGCGCGGCGCTGGGCGTCGGAGATGGGCCCGAGCTTCTCGCGCCCCATCATGGCCAGGTAGGCCTTGAGGGTGGTGAGGGGGTTCTTCAGGTCGTGCGAGACGTTGCCGAGCAGCTCGTCGCGGCTCTGCTCGAGGGCCTTGAGGCCGGCGATGGCCGTCTGCAGGTCCTTGTTGCGCCGGGCGCTGTCGTCGCGCAGGCGGGCCACCTCGTAGGCGGCGGAGAGCTGGCCAGCGAGCGCCATCAGCATGGAGTCGGAGACGGCGCGGCGGGGCGCGAGGATGGCGAGCACGCCGCTGACGCCCTGGGGGCTGTCGAGCGGCACGGCGAGGGTCTCCTCGTCGCGGAGGATGGCCTTCTCGGCGAAGGCGCGGCCCACCAGGCCCTGCTCGGGGGTGGCGGCGGTGATGCGATCGTCGTAGCGGCCGCGCACGTGCTCCACGTGGAGCTGGTTGCGCGAGGGCTGGAAGCGCGCCACGTAGCAGGCCTTGGCCTGCATGAGGCCGTGGATGATCTGCAGTTGCGAGCGCAGGGCCTCGGTAGGACCGGCGCTGGAGGAGATGTGCTGGGACATCTCGACCAGGGCGCGCTCGGCGGCCTCGCCGTCCACGGGAGGCTGGGGCTTCACCGTCTTCCGGGGCTTCTTCACCTCGGGGCGGAGGGTGACGATCTCTGCCAGATGCGGAACCTTCTTCTTCGGCACGGAGCTACCTCGGCAACCTAGGGGGCGGCACGCTCATCCCCGTCCATGTGTGGGGGCGGCGCGATCTCCACTCAGGCCGATCCTGCGCTACCCGGAGCCGGGGTGGGAACCCTTCCCCGGGCCCTCCCGCAACAGGGGACGACCGCAGGACAATTGCCGTGTCGGATAGATGACATCAGGACGGGTGAGTGGCTCCCCACCCGCCAGGTTCTGGAGGTGCCTTCCCCCGCGGCCCGCTCCCGGTGGGGGAGGGGCCATACGGGGGGTGGACTCAGCTGCGGCGCTGCACCCGGCCGTTGCCGTCGAGGTAGTAGGGCTCGTTCATCACGGCCTCGACCTTCTCGCGGTAGCCCTGGACGCCGAAACCACTCTCCTGGAGCGAGGCCAGGGCGGCCGTCTGCACGCGGCGCGCGGTGTCGCCGGACGTCAGGAGGCGGAGGATGGGCTCGCGTGCCGGCTCATGCTTCTGGGGACCGAGCGCCTTGAGGGCGGCGATCTTCACCTCGTCCGCCATGTCGTCGAGGTGGGGCAGCACGACGGCGGGGATGCGCGGATCCTGCTTGCCGGTGATGTAGTGGAGCAGGACGACCTTCTTCTCCGGGTCGCGCATGTACTGGGTGCTCAGCGAGCTGAGCGTGTCCACGACGATGCTGATGACTTCGGACTCGGGCAGCAGCGACTCGAGGATGCGCAGGGCCCACGAGGTGGCCTGCTCGTTCTTGCGCAGGAACTCGGTGACGGGGGCCACGGCGTCCTTGTCGAAGCTCTTGATGAGCTCGAAGACGTGCTCCTTCTCGTCGGCGTCCGTGGTGAGGGGCTCCACGGTGATGGTGTACCGGTGGAGCAGGACGGTGACGGCCTCGGGAATCTTCATCTCCCCGAGCTGCTGGAGGGCCTTCTGGCGGGTGGCGGGGTCCCCGTACTTCTGGGTCACCTTGGACTTGAGCTTGAGGGCTTTTTCGGGGCCGGAGCCGCCGAGGAAATCGAAGATGCCCATGAGGAAGAGGCTCCGAGGGGTGATGTGAGTACTTGGGCGCCGTGTAGGACGCGGCGCAAGCTAACGCAAGAAGGTTGGATGGCCAGTGACCGGCCGTCGATTGGGGCCTAGAGCTGCAGGGAGCCCCGGACATCGCCCTGGTAGGCGCGGGCGAGCTCCTCGGCGGCCTTGCGGGCCTCGGAGGAGGGGTGCTCGGGCACCTTCACCTGGAGTGTGAGGTAGAGGTCTCCCGCGGGTCCGCCCTTGAGGGAGGGGGCGCCCCGGCCGCGCAGGCGCATGCGGCGGCCGGACTGGGAGCCCTCGGGGACCTTCACCGTCACCTCGCCCTGGAAGGTGGGGACGCGGACCTCGGCGCCCAGCATGGCCTCGGAGACGGTCACCGGGAGGTCCATGTAGAGGTCATCGCCCTCGCGGCGCACCAGGGGGTGCTCGGCGACGATCGTCTCGATGTAGAGGTCTCCCGGAGGCCCGCCGCGCGAGCCCGCCGCGCCCTGGCCGGACAGCCGCACCTTGGAGCCCGTGTGGACGCCGGCGGGGATCTTCACGGTGAGCCGGGCCGTCTCCTCCACCACGCCCGAGCCCTGGCAGGAAGGGCAGGGGGGCGCGGCGCGTCCGGTCCCCCGGCAGGTGGGGCACGTGCCGCTGGTGTTCATGCCCAGGACGCCGCTGCGGCGCACCTTTCCGGTCCCTCCGCAGGTGGAGCACGTGGAGGGAGTCCCCACCTGGCCCGCGCCCTGGCAGCGCTGGCAGCGGCCGGGGCGCTGGAGCGAGATGCTGCGCTCGACGCCGGTGAGGGCCTCGTTGAAGCTGAGCGTGAGGGTGGCGGTGATGTCCTCGCCGGGGGTGGGACCGGCGGCCCGGCCTCCTCCGGCGCGGCCGAACACCTCGCCAAAGTCCACGCCGCCGCCGCCGCCCGCGCGGCCGAAGATGTCGCCGAAGATGTCGCCCAGGTCGAAGTCCACGCCCGGGCCGCCGCCCCCGCCGCCGAACGGCATGCCGCCGCCCGCCGCCTGGGCGGCCTTGTAGGCCCGGTACTGGGTGGCCTTCTTCTCGTCGAAGCCGAACTGGGCCGCCTCGTCGCCGAACTCGTCGTACAGCTTGCGCTTGCGCTCGTCCGAGAGCACTTCGAAGGCCGCGTTGAGCTGCTTGAACTTCTCCTCGGCCGCCTTGTCGCCCGGGTTGACGTCCGGGTGGTACTTGCGAGCGAGCTTGCGGAAGGCCTTCTTGATTTCGTCGGCCGACGCCGTCCGGGACACGCCGAGAATCTGGTAGTAGTCGTCCGCCATGGTGTGACCGCCCTCCGAAACAGCGACAACGTAACCTGCCGTGTGGCGATCGCCAGCAAGGCGTGTGAGCCAAGGTCAGGATGTATAAAGTGGCCGGAGGCGCGAGGGAGAGAATGGCAGCGCGGTACGCACAGGGGATGATGACGGGGCTGGTGGTGGGCTGGCTCGCGCTGGTGCCCATGGCCGGCGCCTGGTCGGCTGCTCCCGAGTCCCCCTCCGAGTCGGCTTCGGAGCCCCCCTCTGCCTCCGGGGGCCGGGTCATCGACCGGGTGGTGGCGGTGATCGGCACCCAGGTGCTCACCCTGAGCGAGCTGGAGTTCGAGGCCCGGGTGACGCTGGTACAGCGAGGGGGCGTGCGAGCGGCGGAAGTCCTGCTCGACGAGCAGACGCTCCGGGGCGCGTTGGAGCTGGCCATCAACCAGCGGCTGCTGGTGGCGGGCGCGGATCGCCTGCAGGCCTTCCAGGCGGAGCGCTCGGAGGTGGAGGCGCGGTTGAGGGCGTTTCGCGAGCGCTTCGAGGACGAGACGGCGCTGCTGGCCTTCCTGGCCCGGCACGACGCGGACCTGGAGCAGCTGACGGCGGTGCTGGAGCGGAGCGTCCGGGCCGAGCGCATCCTGGACAGCCGCATCCGCCTGCGCGCGCAGGTGAGCGACGCGGAGGTGCGGCGGTACTGGGAGGAGCACAAGGGGACGCTGGGCGGCCCGTTCGAGGCGGTGCGGGACACGCTGAAGGAGAAGCTGTTCCGGGATCGCTACAACCAGCTGGCCAAGGACGAGTTCAAGCTGGTCCGAGAGAGCGTGAGGATCCGGCGGGTAGCGCCCTTCGCCCGGACCCGTGAGGGGGAGCCATGAGACGGATGCGTGAGGAGTCCCGTCCGAGCGACAAGCTCAGGCAGGAGTCTGCGTTCCTCATCCGCAGGATGACGCGGGAGGACCTGCCAGCGGTGATGGAGCTGGAGAAGGCCTCGTTCCGCAACCCCTGGTCGTTCGAGCTGCTGCAGCGCGAGCTCGGCCACGACTGGTCCGTCATCTACCTATTGGAGGAGCCCCTGTCGGAGGGGGGCCGGCGCCTGCTGGGCATCTCCATCTTCTGGATCGTCCACGACGAGGTGCACGTGCTGAACGTGGCGACCGCGCCGGAGCACCGGCGGCGCGGGGTGGGGCGGCACCTGATGGAAGCCACCCTGGCCGAGGGGCGGGCGCGCAAGTGCAGCCTGGCGACGTTGGAGGTGCGCAAGAGCAACGAGCCCGCCATCAACCTCTACAAGGCGTTCGGCTTCCGCCCGGTCGGGGTCCGGCCGAACTACTACGTGGACGAGGGCCAGCCGCCCGAGGACGCGATCGTGATGGTGCTCGACTTCTAGCAGCCGGGGGAGTAGAGGACCGGCCCCGTTGTCAGAGTGTAGGAATGGAGTCCTGTGGGGTTCACGGTTCAAGCCGTGGGCCAGCTGTCGCTTGACACAGGGTGCTCCCTCCCTATACTCGCGACCCTTTTTCAAGCGCAGTTGTAGGTTTGTATGCGCCCCCGGGGACACCCCCCCGGATCAATCGGGAAGGAAGAGGAGTTCAGTGCCGACTATCAGCCAGCTGGTCCGCAAGGGCCGCGAGAAGTTGAACATCAAGGGTAAGAGCCCCGCTCTGAAGGAGTGCCCCCAGAAGCGTGGCGTGTGCACCCGCGTGTACACCACCACTCCGAAGAAGCCGAACTCGGCCCTCCGCAAGGTGGCGCGTGTTCGTCTGACGAACGGGATCGAGGTCACCTCGTACATCCCCGGCGTGGGTCACAACCTCCAGGAGCACTCGGTGGTGATGATCCGCGGTGGCCGTGTGAAGGACCTCCCGGGCGTTCGCTACCACATCGTCCGCGGCACGCTGGACTCGGTGGGCGTGGCCGGCCGCAAGCAGAGCCGTTCGAAGTACGGCGCCAAGCGCCCGAGCTGATTTCCGCTCGAGATCACCTTCGTTTCATTTGATTGGGATGCTTGCCCCGCACCCTGGGGAGCCTTCCTGAATTCGCCAACGCAGTTCGAAGCCCCAATTTAGCCTCCCGGGTGCAAGGGAGCGGGGCGTAAGGGATACAGAGCAATGCCTCGTCGTCGCGTAGTAGCCAAGCGCAAGATCCTTCCCGATCCGAAGTTCCAGGACCGCCTCGTCACGAAGTTCGTGAACGACCTGATGCGCAAGGGGAAGAAGTCCATCGCCGAGCGGGTGTGCTACGGCGCCTTCGCCCTCATCGAGGAGCGTGCGAAGGAGGATCCCCTCAAGACGTTCAAGAAGGCCCTGGACAACGTCAAGCCGGTGCTCGAGGTGAAGAGCCGCCGCGTCGGTGGCGCCACCTACCAGGTGCCCGTGGAGGTCCGTCAGGATCGCCGCGTGGCGCTGGGCATGCGCTGGATCATCACCTACGCCAAGGCGCGTGGTGAGAAGACGGCCATGGAGAAGCTGGCTGGCGAGATCATGGACGCCGCCAACAACCGTGGCAACGCGGTGAAGAAGCGCGAGGACACGCACAAGATGGCCGAGGCCAACAAGGCCTTCGCCCACTACCGCTGGTAGTCGTGCGTCTCACGTAGTATCCGGCACCCGGATGCGGACCCCCGCGTCCGGGTGTTTCCGGTCTTTGACAACCGTTTCGTTGGTTTCGTGGTTGGAAGGGCAGGGGAACCGCCCATCCTGTTCTGGAGAGGTTCGGAGAAATGCCTCGCGAGTATCCGCTCGAGCGCTATCGCAACATCGGCATCATGGCGCACATCGATGCCGGCAAGACCACGACCACGGAACGGATCCTGTTCTATACGGGAGCCATCCACAAGATGGGCGAGGTGCATGAAGGCACCACGACCACGGACTGGATGCCCCAGGAGCGCGAGCGCGGCATCACCATCACCTCCGCCGCCATCACCGCGTTCTGGAGCAGGAACGACCAGAAGTACCGCATCAACATCATCGACACCCCGGGCCACGTGGACTTCACCATCGAGGTGGAGCGCTCGCTGCGTGTGCTCGACGGCGCCATCGCCGTGTTCGACGGCGTGAATGGCGTGGAGCCCCAGTCCGAGACGGTCTGGCGCCAGGCGGACAAGTACAAGGTCCCCCGCATCTGCTTCGTCAACAAGATGGACCGGGTGGGCGCGGACTACACGATGTCCGTCAACTCCATTCGCGAGAAGCTGGGCGCGCGCCCCGTGCGTCTGCAGCTGCCGCTGGGAGCCGAGGACAAGCACCGCGGCGTCATCGATCTCGTGCGGATGAAGGCGCTCGTGTTCCACGACTCGGAGCAGGGCAGCCGGTACGACGTGGTGGACATCCCCGAGGAGTTCCTCGAGGAGGCCACTGTGGCCCGGAGCGAGCTCGTCGAGACGGCCGCGGAGCAGGACGACGCGCTCACCGAGAAGTTCCTCGAGGGCAAGGAGCTCACTGAGGAGGAGATCCGTGGCGCCATCCGCAAGGGCTGCCTGGGGCTGAAGATCTTCCCCGTGTTCTGTGGCTCGGCCTTCAAGCACAAGGGCGTGCAGCCGCTGCTGGACGCGGTGGTGGACTACCTGCCCACCCCGCTGGACGTGCCCCCGGTGCACGGCAAGACGCCCAAGGGCGAGGACGAGACGCGGCCGACGGACGACAAGGCGCCCTTCAGCGCGCTGGCGTTCAAGATCATGAACGACCCGGCGTTCCAGTCGCAGACGCTGACGTTCCTCCGCATCTACTCGGGCAAGCTGGAGGCGGGCACGGCGGCGTGGAACTCGGTGAAGGGCAAGCGCGAGCGCATCAGCCGTCTGGTGCAGATGCGCGCGGACAAGAAGGACGAGGTCCAGGAGTGCTACGCCGGTGACATCTGCGCGGTGGTGGGCCTGAAGCTGGCCACCACGGGCGACACGCTCTGCGACGACAAGCACCCCATCATCCTGGAGCGGATGGAGTTCCCCGAGCCCGTCATCGACGTGGCCATCGAGCCTAAGTCCACCGCCGACCAGGACAAGATCATCACCAGCCTCACCCGCCTGATGATGGAGGACCCGTCGTTCCGCGTGAAGACGAACGAGGAGACGGGGCAGACCATCATCGCCGGCATGGGCGAGCTGCACCTGGAGATCATCGTCGACCGGCTCCTGCGTGAGTTCAAGGTCGACGCCAACGTGGGCAAGCCCCAGGTGGCCTACCGCGAGACGATCACCAAGCCGGTGGAGTCCGAGGGCAAGTACATCCGCCAGACGGGTGGCAAGGGAATGTACGGCCACATCAACCTGCGCGTGGCCCCCAACGAGCCGGGCGCCGGCTTCGCCTTCGAGAACAAGATCGTCGGCGGGGTGGTGTCCAACGAGTTCGTCGAGGCGGCGAAGCAGGGCGTCCAGGAGGCCATGCAGAGCGGCCCCATTGCCGGCTACCCCATGCTGGACGTGAAGGTGGAGGCCTACGACGGCTCCATGCACGACGTGGACTCCAACGAGATGGCCTTCAAGATCGCCGGCTCGATGGCCTTCCGCGACGCCGTGCGCAGCGCGGCCCCCACGCTCCTCGAGCCCATCATGGACTGCGAGATCGTCACCCCGGACGACTTCACCGGTGACGTCATCGGCGATCTGAATGGCCGTCGCGGGAAGATCATGGGCATGGAGCCCCGGCCGGGAGGCGTGCAGGCAATCAACGCCCAGGTGCCGCTGGCCAAGATGTTCGGGTACTCGACCGACCTGCGCAGCCGCAGTCAGGGAAGAGCCACCTACACCATGCGGTTCAGCCACTACGCGCCGGCACCCAAGGACGTACTGAACCGTTGATGCACCCGGCCCCTCGTGAGGGGGGCAGGCGATTTAGATTGACGTTTCTGCAGGTTTGGAGCACGACGCAGCACCTTTTCTCGATTCGGCCGGGAATCCGGTCTGCGAGGAGCAGCAATGAGTAAGGAAAAGTTCGACAGAAGCTTGCCGCACGTCAACATCGGCACCATCGGCCACGTTGACCACGGCAAGACGTCCCTCACGGCGGCCATCACCAAGGTGCTGGCGAAGACCGGCGGCGCGACCTTCCTCGCGTACGATCAGATCGACAAGGCGCCCGAGGAGCGCGAGCGCGGCATCACCATCTCCACGGCGCACGTGGAGTACAAGACGAAGAACCGTCACTACGCGCACGTCGATTGCCCGGGCCACGCCGACTACGTGAAGAACATGATCACGGGCGCGGCGCAGATGGACGGCGCCATCCTCGTGGTGTCGGCCGCTGACGGCCCGATGCCCCAGACGCGTGAGCACATCCTGCTCGCCCGCCAGGTCGGCGTGCCCTACATCGTCGTCTTCCTGAACAAGGTCGACATGCTGGACGACCCCGAGCTGCGTGAGCTCGTGGAGATGGAAGTCCGCGACCTGCTCAAGAAGTACGAGTTCCCGGGCGACAGCATCCCCATCATCCCGGGCAGCGCCCTCAAGGCGCTCGAGGGTGACACCTCGGACATCGGCGAGCCGTCCATCCTCAAGCTGATGGAGGCGGTGGACAGCTACATCCCCACCCCGCAGCGCGCCACGGACAAGCCCTTCCTGATGCCGGTGGAGGACGTGTTCTCCATCGCCGGCCGCGGTACGGTGGCCACCGGCCGCGTGGAGCGCGGCATCATCAAGGTGGGCGAGGAAATCGAAGTGGTGGGTCTGCGTGCGACGCAGAAGACGGTCGTCACGGGCGTGGAGATGTTCCGCAAGCTGCTGGACGAGGGCCGGGCGGGCGACAACATCGGCGCGCTGGTGCGCGGCCTCAAGCGTGAGGACCTCGAGCGTGGCCAGGTGCTGGCCAAGCCGGGCTCCATCACCCCGCACACCAAGTTCAAGGCGCAGATCTACGTGCTCTCGAAGGAGGAGGGTGGCCGTCACACCCCGTTCTTCAAGGGCTACCGCCCGCAGTTCTACTTCCGCACCACGGACGTGACGGGCACGGTGAAGCTGCCCGACAACGTCGAGATGGTGATGCCTGGCGACAACATCGCCATCGAGGTGGAGCTCATCACCCCTGTGGCCATGGAGAAGGAGCTGCGCTTCGCTGTTCGCGAGGGTGGCCGTACCGTGGGCGCCGGCGTCGTGGCCGAGATCATCGCGTAGTTCCGTTTGGCCCGTCTCCCCGGGCTTTTGTTCAGAAAAGTCCGGGGAGGTGGGAATAAGGTTGCATCCACCAGGGGCCGGTGGTACAAGCCGCGCCCCTTCGTTCGAAGAAATGGCTCTGTGACATCCAGGGGACGTTGGTCGTAGCGCCTCCCGAAGGCAGAGGCCGTTTAAAGAGGTTTTTGCGAATGGCGACACAGAAGATCCGCATCCGGCTGAAGGCGTACGACTCCAAGCTCCTGGATCAGAGCGCTGGCGAGATCGTGGAGACGGCTCGGCGCACGGGCGCCAAGGTGGCCGGTCCGATCCCCCTGCCCACGCGCATCAACAAGTTCACGGTTCTGCGCTCGCCGCACGTGGACAAGAAGAGCCGCGAGCAGTTCGAGATCCGTACTCACAAGCGCCTGCTCGATATCCTCGAGCCGACCCAGCAGACGCTGGACGCGCTGATGAAGCTGGATCTCTCGGCCGGCGTTGACGTGGAGATCAAGTCCTGAGGAAGCGGGGCTGAGCCCTCGCGGTTCCACTCCGTTCCCCAGAGGAAAGAGCCATGGCGAAGTTCGACGTAGTCGATCTGGATTTGAAGAAGGTGTCGGAGCTCGAGCTCTCCGACGAGATTTTCGGCGCCGAGCCGAACGCGAACCTCTTTTACGAGGTCGCGAAGATGCAGCAGATCAACCGGCGCCGGGGTACGGTGGCGGTGAAGAACACCTCGCTGGTGAGCGGCGGTGGCAAGAAGCCCTGGAAGCAGAAGGGCACCGGCCGCGCTCGTCAGGGTTCCATCCGCGCTTCCCACTGGGTGGGCGGCGGCAAGGCGATGGGCCCGAAGCCGCGGGACTACTTCTACCGTCCCCCCAAGAAGGTCCGTCGCGGTGCGCTCAAGGCGGCTCTGTCGCTGCGCGCCCGTGAGAAGACGCTCATCATCGTGAGCGACTTCAGCCTGTCGGCTCCCAAGAGCAAGCAGGCCTTCGAGGCTCTGACCAAGCGCCTGAAGCTGTCCGGCGCGCTGGTCATCGACGCCAAGACCAACACCAACCTGCACCGCAGCGTGCGCAACCTGGCGAAGTTCGACGTTCTGCCCCCTGAGGGCCTGAACCTCGAGTCCGTGCTCCGCCACAAGCACCTGGTGCTCACTTCCGCGGCCGCGAAGGCCATCGAGGGGGCGCTCTCGTGAACATCAACGACGTCATCAAGGGACCGCTCATCACCGAGAAGCTGGACGCGGCCCGCGAGAAGTTCCGGCAGTACTCGTTCATCGTAGACAAGAAGGCCACCAAGTACGACGTGGCCAACGCCGTCGAGAAGCTCTTCAAGGTGAACGTCGAGGGCGTGCGGACCAACATCGTGCGCGGCAAGACCAAGCGCGTGGGTCGCTCGATTGGCAAGCGGCCGAACTTCAAGAAGGCGGTCGTGACCCTGAAGGAAGGGGACAAGATCGAGCTCTTCGAGGGAGGCGCGGTCTAGCGCACTGCGCTGACCGTCGTTGAGGAACCACCATGGGCATCAAGAAGTACAAGCCGACCTCCGCCGCCCGCCGTCTGATGACCGCGTCTGACTTCGCGGACATCACCAAGGGCAAGCCGGAGAAGAAGCTCACCGAGTCCCTGAAGAAGTCCGGCGGCCGTAACGTCCACGGCCACATCACCCGCCGCCACCAGGGCGGTGGTCACAAGCGCCGCTACCGCGTCATCGACTTCAAGCGTCGGGACAAGGACGGCGTGCCGGCCAAGGTCGCCGCGGTCGAGTACGACCCGAACCGCTCCGCCAACATCGCCCTCCTGCACTACGCGGATGGCGAGAAGCGCTACATCCTCGCCCCGGTCGACCTCAAGGTCGGTGACACCGTCATGGCGGGGGAGGGCGCGGACATCCGTCCGGGCAACAGCCTCCCGCTGATCAACATCCCGATCGGTACCATCATCCACAACGTGGAGCTGAAGCCGGGCCGTGGCGCCCAGATCATCCGCTCTGCGGGTTCCTCCGGCCAGCTGATGGCCAAGGAGGGCCGCTACGCCCAGGTCCGTCTGCCCTCGGGCGCCGTGCGCATGGTTCTCATCGAGTGCCGCGCGACCGTGGGCCAGGTCGGTAACCTGGAGCACGAGATCATCCGCATCGGCAAGGCGGGCCGCAGCCGCTGGCTGGGCATCCGGCCCACCGTCCGCGGTCTGGCCATGAACCCCGTTGACCACCCGCACGGTGGTGGTGAGGGTAAGTCCGGCCAGGGTAATCCGCATCCGGTGTCGCCGTGGGGCCAGAAGACCAAGGGTCTCAGCACGCGCACCAACAAGCGTACTGACAAGTTCATCGTGAGCGTCCGCCGTCCGGGCGCGCGCAGCCAGTAGTCGAGGGTTCATACAATGGCGCGTTCGATCAAGAAGGGTCCGTTCGTCGATGGTTACCTCGTGAAGAAGATCGAGGACATGATCACGACGAACAAGAAGAGTGTTGTGAAGACGTGGTCCCGGCGTTCCACCATCCTGCCGGAGTTCGTGGGACACACCTTCGCGGTGCACAACGGCCGCAAGTTCATCCCCGTCTTCGTTACCGAGAACATGGTGGGCCACAAGCTCGGCGAGTTCGCCCCGACGCGTACGTTCGGCGGTCACTCGGCGGAGAAGAAGGTCGCCAAGGGCAAGTAGCCGGCCCCGCTGACAGGCGGCGTCCGCCAGAGGAGATGACATGGAGTCGAAGGCACATCTGAGGTTCCTGCGCATGTCGCCCCGTAAGGTTTCCACGGTGGCGGCGCTCGTCCGGGGCAAGCCGGTGGGGCAGGCCCTGAACATCCTGCGCTTCACCAGCCGCGCCGCGGCGGTCCCCGTGGCCAAGCTCATCAAGAGCGCCGTGGCCAACGCGACCGACTTGTCGAAGGGACAGGTCGACGTGGATAAGCTGATCGTGAAGACGATCTCGGTGGATCAGGGTCCGACCCAGCGCCGCTATATGCCGCGCGCCATGGGCCGCGCCACGCGCATCAACAAGAAGACCAGCCACATTCACGTGGTGCTGGAGGAGGCGGCCAAGAAGTAAGGCCGCCCCCTGGCGCCCCACGCAACCGATTCGAAGGAGAAGCACGTTGGGCCAGAAAGTCCATCCCATTGGGTTCCGCCTCGGGGTCATCAAGACCTGGGACTCCAAGTGGTTCGAGCACAAGAACTACGCGCAGTGGCTGCATGAAGACATCCGCATCCGCGAGTTCGTGAAGAAGTCGCTCGCCCACGCGGGTGTCTCCAAGGTGGAGATCGAGCGCGCGGCGAACAAGGTGAAGGTCAACGTGCACACCGCGCGCCCGGGCATCGTCATCGGCAAGCGCGGTGCCGGCATCGAGACGGTGAAGAAGGACCTCCAGCAGTTCACCAAGAACGAGGTCTTCCTCAACATCGTCGAGGTCCGCAAGGCCGAGACGGACGCGCAGCTGGTGGCGGAGAACATCGCCACCCAGCTCGAGCGCCGTATCGCCTTCCGCCGCGCCATGAAGAAGGCGCTGCAGACGGCGATGAAGTTCGGCGCCAAGGGCATCCGGGTCTCCTGCTCCGGCCGTCTCGGCGGCGCGGAGATGGCTCGCTACGAGTGGTACCGCGAGGGCCGCGTGCCCCTGCATACCCTCCGCGCGGACATCGACTACGGTTTCGCCGAGGCCAAGACCACCTACGGCAAGATCGGTTGCAAGGTCTGGATCTGCCGCGGCGAGGTGCTGCCCACCAAGGGTGGCCACCAGGCCGCGCCGGCTGCCAACCGCTAACTCTCCCCGGGAGCCGCCTCGAGAGAGGCGGCTCGCTCGGGCTTGAAGGACACCGACGATGCTTCAGCCTGCTCGTACGAAATTCCGCAAGATGCACAAGGGCCGTATGCCCGGCCAGGCCCACCGTGGCAGCGATCTCACCTACGGTGAGTACGGCCTGATGTCCCTGCAGCCGGGGTGGATCACCTCGCGGCAGATCGAGGCGGCCCGTATCGCGATGACGCGCCACATCAAGCGTGGCGGCAAGATCTGGATCCGCGTGTTCCCGGACAAGCCGATCACCAAGAAGCCCGCCGAGACCCGTATGGGTACCGGTAAGGGTGGTGTGGAGTACTACGTGGCGGTGGTCAAGCCCGGCCGCATCCTCTACGAGATGGAGGGTATGACGCCCGAGGTTGCCACGGCCGCCATGAAGCTGGCCCAGGCCAAGCTGCCGGTGCTGACGAAGATCGTCAGCCGCAGCGAGCTGGCCCTCTAGTTTTCTGCCTCCGGGCGGCCCACCTGGTGTAGAGGGGCCGCCCGCTGGCTTGAAGGAGATTTGAAGATGGCGACTGCGAAGGAACTCAAGGAGCTCTCGGCGGACGACCTGAAGCGGCGCGCGGCCGAGCTGCGCGAGACGCTGTTCCAGGACCAGCTCAAGCGGGCCACCGGCTCGCTCGACAACCCGTCCGAGCGCACCCAGCACAAGCGCGATCTGGCGCGCATCCTGACCGTCCTGGGGGATAAGTCCCGGGCGGAGAAGAAGGCTTAGGAGCTTTTCTCATGGCTGAAGCGACTCAATCCACCTCTGCCAAGACCTCCACCCGCGGCCGTCCCAAGACCCGCGTGGGGATCGTGACCTCCAACAAGATGCAGAAGACGGTGGTCGTCACCGTCTCGCGCCGCGCGTCTCACCCGAAGTACGGGAAGATCATGAGCATGCGCGAGAAGTACAAGGCGCACGTCGAGGACCACGACTACCCGGCCAAGATCACCATCAACGAGGGTGACCGGGTGCGTATCGCCGAGACCCGTCCTGCTTCCAAGGACAAGCGCTGGCGCGTGGTCGAGGTGTTGGAGAAGAGCAAGAACGTCTGAGCCGTCCGAGCTCGCGCAGCCCACAGGCGCGCGAGGCCGTGGCTCGAGCCGCGCGGTGCCCGTCCTCACCGGATGGGCCTGCCGTAGCTGAGATAGGAGATTCCAGATGATTCAGATGACGAGCGTGCTCGACGTGGCCGACAACTCGGGCGCCAAGAAGGTGTTCTGCATCAAGGTGCTCGGTGGCTCGAAGCGCAAGTATGCATCCATCGGCGATGTGATCGTCGTGTCGGTGCGCGAGGCGCTGCCGAACTCCAAGGTGAAGAAGGGTGACGTGGCCAAGGCGGTCATCGTGCGCACCGCGCGCGAGGTGGGCCGTCCGGATGGCAGCTACATCAAGTTCGATGGCAACTCCGCCGTCCTCATCAACAAGGACATGGAGCCCATCGGGACGCGCATCTTCGGGCCGGTGGCCCGCGAGCTCCGCGCCCGCAAGTTCATGAAGATCATCTCGCTCGCTCCCGAGGTCCTCTAGTAGGGCGTCAGGCGGTCCGCGAGGAGGAAGAGGAACCATGGAGAAGCTCAAGGTTGGAGACACCGTCCAGGTCATCGCCGGCGCCGAGCGCTCGGAGAAGACCCCGGCGACCAAGCGCGGCAAGGTGCTGAAGATCGACCGCGAGGCCCAGCGCGTGACCGTCGAGGGACTGCGCCTGGTCAAGCGGCACCTCCGCAAGACGCCCCAGCAGCCCGAGGGCGGCATCGTGGAGAAGCCGGGCACCATCCAGATCTCGGACGTGCAGGTGGTTTGCGCCAAGTGCGACAAGCCGACCCGCGTGGGTATCCGGGCTGATGGGGACAAGAAGAAGCGGTTCTGCAAGAACTGCGACGCCCTGATTGACTAGGGGTGCCGGTTCGGGCATGTATGCGCGCCCTTTGCCCTACCTCGGGTGAGGGGAGGGCGGGCGAGCATACCCGGGGCCCCGAAGGACCCGTGGGGGCTCCGGTGTTAACAGTTTCCACGCAGCACTGATCGGCGCGCTGGGTCCACGGCGGCGCTCCGAAGCAGAGGACAAGACGATGGCTGAAGAGAAGAAGGACGCGGCGAAGAAGGAAAAGAAGGGCCGCAAGAAGGAAGAAGTCAAGAAGGCCGGCTTCGCGGCGAACATCGAGGAGGGCCTGAAGGCCGGCCCGGCGCGTCTCAAGCTGCGCTTCCGCAAGGAAGGCGTGCCCGCGCTGATGAAGGAGCTGGCGCTCAAGAACCCGATGGAGGTTCCTCGCCTCGAGAAGATCGTCGTCAACATGGGTCTGGGCGAGGCGCTCGCCAACAACAAGATCCTCGAGTCCGCCGTGGACCAGCTGGGTGCCATCACCGGTCAGAAGCCCGTGGTGACCCGCGCCCGCAAGTCCATCGCGAACTTCAAGCTGCGCCAGGGCCAGGCCATCGGCTGCGCCGTCACGCTGCGCGGCGACCGCATGTACGAGTTCCTGGACCGCCTCATCACCGTGGCGCTGCCGCGCGTGCGTGACTTCAAGGGCGTGTCCCCCAAGGCGTTCGACGGGAAGGGCAACTACACGCTCGGCGTGCGCGAGCAGATCATCTTCCCGGAAATCAACTACGACCAGATCGAGAAGGTGAAGGGGCTCAACATCAGCTTCGTCACCACTGCGGCGAACGATGAGCAGGGGCTGGCGCTGATGCGTCACTTCGGCATGCCGTTCCGCCAGTAACGAGGATTCGCATCCATGGCCAAGCTCTCGAAGATCGCCCAGGCGAAGCGCAAGCCGAAGTTCTCCGTCCGCGCGTACAACCGCTGCCCGCTGTGCGGCCGGCCCCGCGCGTTCCTGCGGAAGTTCAACATGTGCCGTATCTGCTTCCGGCACCGCGCGCTCCGCGGCGAGATCACCGGCGTCACCAAGTCGTCCTGGTAGTCGGACGCGGGCTTCCGGACCCCGAGCAGGGGTCCGGGTGCCTGGTCTGCCCCTAGAAGGGCGGGCCGAAGCAGTCAATGCATGGCAACTGTGGCGAACCCCCGGGATGGGCCCGGCAGGCGCGGCGGTTGCGAGCGCGGACGCGGTACAACCGCTCCGCACGGAAGGTACTTTCATGTCGGTTGTCAACGATCCCATTGGCGACATGCTGACCCGCCTGCGCAACGGCTCGCGCGCGCGTCACGACAAGGTCGTCATGCCCCACTCGAATCTCAAGCTCGAGATTATCAAGGTCCTCAAGTCCGAGGGCTTCATCGGCGACTACACCGTTCACGAGCGCGCCCCGCAGAACGAGATCTCGGTCCAGCTGAAGTACGGCCCGGATCGCGCTCCGGCCATCACCGGCATCCGCCGCGTGTCCAAGCCCGGCCTGCGCCGCTACGTCAACGTGCGTGAGATTCCTCAGGTGCTCGGCGGCCTGGGCATTTCGATTCTGTCCACCTCCAAGGGCGTGATGGTGGACTCCGAGGCTCGCAAGCAGAAGGTCGGCGGCGAGCTGCTCTGCACCGTCTACTAGCCAGCCCCCCGGGTGCCGCGGCTCACGCCGCGACCTGGACTGACTGCACTGAGGAAATCATGAGTCGGATTGGAAAGCTTCCGGTCAAGCTGGCGGACAAGACGAAGGTCACGGTGTCGGGCCGCCAGGTCAGTTTCGAAGGCCCCAAGGGCAAGATGGTCGTTCAGCTTCCCGCCAAGGGCGTGAAGGTGACGGTCGCCGGCAACGAGGTGCGGGTGGAGCGCGAGGATGAGTCGCGCGATGCCCGTAGCCTGCACGGCCTGACGCGCACGCTGCTGGCCAACGCGGCCAAGGGCGTGTCGACGGGCTTCGAGCGCCGCCTGGACATCCGCGGCGTCGGTTTCCGCGCCGAGGTCAAGGGCAAGACGATCAACATGTCGCTGGGCTACTCGCACCCGGTGGTGTTCAACCTGCCCGAGGGCGTGACGGCCGAGGTCGACAAGGCCGCCCGCACCGAGGACGGTCTGCCCACCCTGGGTCTGACGCTCCGGTCCGCGGACAAGGAGGCCCTCGGGGCCGCCGCCGTGAAGATCCGCGCGCTGCGCCCGCCCGAGCCGTACAAGGGCAAGGGCATCAAGTACTCGACCGAGAAGATCCGTCGCAAGGAAGGCAAGACGGGCACCGCCTAGTCGGAGTGAACACCCAACCGCGCGGCTCCTTGTGGGGCCGCGCAATCATCCGGCGGTGGAAGTCCCCATCACCGCCGGACGGAGAAGGAATCATCCATGTCGAAGAAACTCGATCCGCGCCTCAAGAGGAAGGACCGCATCCGCCGGAAGCTCTCGGGAACCACCGAGCGCCCGCGTCTGTCGGTCTACAAGAGCCTCAAGCACATCTACGCCCAGGTGGTGGACGACACCACGGGCCGCACCCTGGCCTTCGCCTCGTCGCTCTCCAAGGAGCTCAAGGGCAACGCCGAGGGCGACAAGAAGGCCGAGGCCAAGCGCGTGGGCGCCCTGATCGCCCAGAAGTGCAAGGCGGCCAATGTCGACGCGGTGGTGTTCGATCGCAACGGCTTCCCCTACCATGGCCGTATCGCCGCCGTGGCCGATGCCGCGCGTGAGGGCGGGCTGAAGTTCTAGAAACCTTTCGAATAAGGAAGTTCCCAAGTGGCAACTCCGATCAATCCAAACGATCTCGACCTCACCGACCGGGTGGTGAATATCAACCGCGTCGCCAAGGTGGTGAAGGGCGGCCGGCGGTTCTCGTTCGCCGCGCTGGTGGTGGTGGGCGACGGTGCCGGCCACGTCGGCATCGGCCTGGGCAAGGCCAACGAGGTGCCCGAGGCCATCCGCAAGGGCGGCGAGAACGCGAAGAAGAACCTGTTCCGCGTTCCGCTGCAGGGCCACACCATTCCGCACGAGGTGCTCGGGCACTTCGGCGCGGGCTGGGTGCTCCTGAAGCCGGCCAGCGAGGGTACGGGCGTCATCGCCGGTGGTGCGGTGCGCGCGGTCCTCGAGGCGGCGGGTATCCGCAACATCCTGACCAAGAGCCAGGGCTCGCGCAATCCGCACAACGTGCTCAAGGCCACGGTGGCCGGGCTGAAGACGCTGCGTTCGCCGGAGCAGGTGTCGCGCCTGCGCGGCAAGGACGTGGGTCCCCAGAAGTCCGAAGAGGCGAGGGGTTAATCATGGCGCTCAAGGTCAAGTTGACGAAGAGCTTCGCGGGTTCGTCCGAGGACCAGCTCGCGACCATCCGGAGCCTCGGGCTGAAGAAGTTCGGCGACGAGCGGCTCCTCCAGGACACGCCGGCGAATCGCGGCATGGTGAACAAGGTGCGTCACCTGGTGACGTCCGAGACGGTGCAGGGCGACGCCCCGAAGACCACCCGTCGCAAGCCCCGGCACATCCGGGCCCGGGACGCCGCGCGCGCCCGCCAGGCCTCCAAGGCCTAGTGAGAGGGTTCAGACAATGACTACGCTCAACAACCTGAAGCGCCCGGCTGGCTCGTGGCACCGCAAGAAGCGCGTGGGCCGTGGCCAGGGTAGCGGTCTGGGCAAGACGGCCGGCCGCGGTGGCAAGGGCCAGAAGGCCCGCTCCGGCAACATGCGGTTCGAGGGCTTCGAGGGCGGTCAGAGCCCCCTGCAGCGCCGGCTGCCGAAGTTCGGCTTCATCTCCCCCAACCGCACCATCTACGCGGTGGTGAACCTGGCGGACCTCGAGGCGTTCGACGCGGGCGCCACGGTGGACGAGGCGGCGCTGAAGACGCGCGGCCTGGTGAAGGGCCGTTATGACGGCGTGAAGGTGCTCGGCAACGGCACGCTCACCAAGAAGCTGACCGTCCGGGCGCACAAGCTCTCGGCCACGGCCCGCGAGGCCGTCGAGAAGGCGGGCGGTTCCGTCGAGGAGCTGCCGCTCGTGGCCCACAAGCCCGAGTCCGCCGCCAAGGCCCACGCTGGTAAGGGTGTCAAGAAGGCCAAGGCCAAGTCGTGAAGCGAGGGCGCATCACACTCCTAGTGGTGCGCGCCGCTCCATCCGTGTAGGATTCCGCGCCCCTTTCCGAATTCGGACGGGGGCGCTGTTGTTCTCGCTGAAACCTTTTTGGGGGATGGTTCCCACGTGGCTCTGAACGCCTTCGCCAACGTCTTCCGCATCGCGGAGCTGCGCAGCCGGCTCATCTATACGCTGGGGCTGCTCGCGGTGTACCGCATCGGTATCTTCATCAATACGCCTGGCGTGGACCGGGCGGCGATGAACGCGTTCATGGACGCCCAGCGCCAGTCGGGCGGCCTGTTCTCGCTCTTCAACCTCTTCTCCGGCGGCGCCCTGGACCAGATGTCCATCTTCGGTCTGGGCATCATGCCGTACGTGTCCGCCTCCATCATCATCCAGCTGCTGGCCGTGGTCGTGCCCAGCCTGGAGCGGCTCCAGAAGGAGGGTGCTGGCGGCCGTCAGAAGATCAACCAGTACACCCGCTACGGCACGATCCTCCTGTCCGTCATCCAGGGCATCGGCATCTCGCGCTGGCTGGCCTCGCTGGGCCGCTCCGACGCGGGCCAGAGCGGCTTCAACCAGATCGTCGTTCCCAACGACAACGCCTGGTTCACCTTCATGACCGTCATCTCCCTGACGGCGGGTACCGCGTTCATCATGTGGCTGGGTGAGCGCATCACCGAGCGCGGCATCGGCAACGGCATCTCCCTCATCATCTTCGCGGGCATCGTGGCGGGCCTGCTGCCCAGCGGCAAGACGCTGCTGGACATGATCTCCCAGGAGATCATCAGCGTGGCGGCCGTGGGCGCCCTGCTGGTGTTCATGGTGCTGGTGGTGGGAGTGGTCTGCTACGTCGAGCGCGGCATGCGGCGGATTCCGGTGCAGTACGCCAAGCGGATGGCCGGGCGGCGGATGTTCGCGGGCCAGGCCACCTACTTCCCGATGAAGGTCAACACCGCGGGCGTGATTCCTCCGATCTTCGCCGGCGCGCTGCTGTCCTTCCCGGCCACGCTGGGCACCTGGTTCCCGTTCCTGCAGAACGTGCAGCGCAGCATCGAGGGCAGCCCCTGGGTCTACAACGGCATCTTCGTGCTGCTCATCATCTTCTTCTCGTTCTTCTACACGGCGCTGACCTTCCGGCCGGATGACGTGGCGGACAACATCAAGAAGCAGGGCGGCTACATCCCGGGCATCCGCCCGGGCCGGCAGACGGCGGACTTCATCGAGGGCGTGCTCAACCGCATCACCTTCGGCGGCGCGCTCTACCTGGCCGCCATCTGCGTGATTCCGTCCATCATCAGCAACGTGCTGGGCGTGCGCTTCACCTTCGGCGGTACGGCCCTGCTCATCGTCGTGGGCGTGGCGCTGGACACGGTGCAGCAGATCGAGGGTCACCTCATCAGCCGCAACTACGAGGGCTTCGCCGGTCCTCGCGGCCCGCGCATCCGCGGCCGGGTTCGCGTGGCGGCCTAGCCGAGTCAGTCGTTTCCCTGGCGCTCCTCCCCCCTTCACCCCGGGGAGGGGCGCCTTGTCGTTCCGGGGTGTTGTGAGCGCAGTGGGAGGAGGTTCTCCGTGGCCCTCCCGCGCTCCTTCCTGAAGCGCTGAGAGGAACACAATGAACCTCATCCTGTTTGGCCCGCCGTTCGTAGGGAAGGGCACCCAGGCGAAGAATCTGTACGCGGAATTCAAGATTCCGCAGATCTCCACGGGTGACATCCTCCGCAAGGCCGTCCGCGAGGGCACGGAGCTGGGCAAGTTGGCCGGGCCGTTGATGGCCGCCGGTGCCTACGTGCCGGACGAGATCGTCATCGGCATTGTGGAGGAGCGTCTCAAGGAGCCGGACTGTGCCCATGGCTTCGTCCTGGACGGCTTCCCGCGCACGCCTCCCCAGGCCGAGGCGCTCGAGCGCATGCTCGCCAGGCTGGGCAAGAAGCTCGATGCCGTGGTGTCCCTCAAGGTGCCGCACGAGAAGCTCATCGAGCGCGGCTCGGGGCGGCGCTCGTGCCCCACCTGCGGCTCCGTCTACCACGTCTACCAGAACCCCCCGAAGCGGGCGGGCTACTGCGACAAGGACGGCGCCAGCCTCGTGCAGCGCGACGACGACAAGGCCGAGGTCATCGAGAAGCGCCTGAACAAGTACGACGCGGAGACCGCGGCCCTGGAGCAATTCTACGCGCAGCGCGGCCTGCTCAAGACGATCGACGGGGTGGGGTCGCCCGAGGGCGTGTACGCGGACATCAAGAAGGCCCTGGGCAAGGCCTGAGCGCCCGCTGAGCGGCGGGGCGGGCAGGGGTGGGGCCCGGGGAGTGGGCACCCGCCCTCCGGCGGTTCAAGCAGGCACGAGGCAGCCGTGGGCCAGGTCGAGATCAAGAGCCGGGACGAGATCGCCCTCATGCGTGAGGCCGGGCGCATCGTGAGCGAGATCCTGGACGAGCTCGAGAAGGCCGTGGCGCCGGGTGTCACCACCTGGGACCTGGACGCCCTGTCCGAGAAGCTCATCTACCAGAAGGGCGCCCGGCCGGCCTTCAAGGGCTACCACGGCTTCCCCGCCTGCCTGTGTGCCTCTGTCAACGACGAAGTGGTGCACGGCATCCCCTCCAAGCGGCGCAAGCTGCGCGAGGGGGACCTGATGAAGCTGGACTTCGGGGTCGTCTACCGGGGCTTCTTCGGGGACTCGGCCCGGACGGTTCCGGTGGGGAAGGTGAGCGCCGAGGCCCAGTCGCTGGTGGACGCCACCCGCCAGGCCCTCCACAAGGGCATCCAGGCCATGGTGGCCGGCAACCGGCTCGGGGACATCGGCCACGCGGTCCAGAGCCACGTGGAGGCCCGCGGCTTCTCCGTGGTCCGGCTCTTCAGTGGCCATGGCATCGGCCGCCGCCTCCACGAGGCGCCCGATGTGCCCAACTACGGACAGCCCGGCAGTGGCATGAAACTTCGTCCGGGAATGGTCCTCGCGGTCGAGCCCATGGTGAACCAGGGCACGGATGAGGTGATGGTGCTCGAGGATCAGTGGACAGCCGTAACGCGCGACAGCAAGCTTTCCGCTCACTTCGAGCACACCGTGCTCATCACCGAAGGGGGGCCCGAAATCCTCACCCGGCAGAGGGCCGGGTAGGGGTGCGGAATACGAAGGAGTACACGGGGGTTCGTAGAAATTCGGTTTTACTGCGCGAGGATGCTTGCCACTTCTGGACCAAAGTGTTATCCCGCCGCGCTTCCAGAGTTCCGGTGGTCCGCGAGAGGGTTATCTGATTGCCGAAGGATGATTCCATCGAAGTCGAGGGGACCGTAATGGAGCCCCTCCCGAACGCGATGTTCCGTGTGGTGCTGGACAACGGCCACAAGGTGCTCGCGCACATCTCGGGCAAGATGCGGATGCACTTCATCCGAATCCTCCCGGGCGACAAGGTGAAGGTCGAGCTGTCCCCGTACGATCTGTCCCGGGGCCGGATCACCTACCGGGCGAAGTAGCAAGGGCTCGGTTCCGCGGAATGGCGGACCGGCCCTCGAGGCTTTTCTTTTCTAAAGCGAAGGAAGGGAAGTACCGCCATGAAGGTTCGGGCGTCCGTCAAGAAGATCTGCGACAAGTGCAAGGTTGTCCGCCGCAAGGGCATCGTGCGCGTCATCTGCGCCTCCAACCCCCGGCACAAGCAGCGCCAGGGCTAGGCCCCTCAGGGACCGAGCTCCAGACCAACTCACCAGAAGGAACGACTCAAGATGGCTCGTATCGCCGGCATCGACCTCCCGCCCAACAAGCGCGCGGTGATCTCGCTCCAGTACATCTACGGGATCGGCAACAAGTCCGCCCACGACATCATCACGGCCGCGGGGATCGACCTCACCACCCGGACCAAGGACCTCACCGAGGAGCAGACGCGCAAGATCCGCGAGATCCTCGAGGCGTCCTACAAGGTCGAGGGTGACCTCCGTCGCGAGGTGACCATGAACATCAAGCGGCTGATGGACCTGGGTTGCTACCGGGGCCTGCGTCACCGCAAGGGTCTGCCGGTCCGTGGTCAGCGGACGCACACCAACGCGCGCACCCGCAAGGGCCCGAAGCGCGGCATCGTGCGCGCCAAGCCGGCGACGGCCGCTCGCTAGTTCTTCCACCTGCGCCGGCCCCCCTGAGGAGCCGGCGTCGATTACCTACTTCCAGGAGCAACGAGTTCCATGGCTGAAGAGACCAACGCGCCTGCGGCCCCGGCCGCTGCGGCCCCCGCGACGGGCGACACCGCCGCCGCTGCGCGCAAGAAGGGCAAGAAGGGCAAGAAGAGCATCCTCAATGGCGTGGTCCACATCCAGTCCACGTTCAACAACACCATCATCACGATCACGGACGTGTCCGGGAACGTGATCTCCTGGTCCTCCGCTGGCGCCCGCGGCTTCCGCGGCAGCCGCAAGTCGACGCCGTTCGCCGCCCAGGTGGCCGCCGGTGACGCCGCGGCCAAGGCCATGGAGCACGGCCTGAAGAACGTGACGGTGCTGGTGAAGGGGCCTGGCGCGGGCCGTGAGTCCGCCCTGCGCGCGCTCGCCGCCGCCGGCCTGAAGATCGCGCTCATCCGCGACGTGACGCCCATCCCGCACAACGGCTGCCGTCAGCCCAAGCGCCGCCGCGTCTAGTTCCATCCCGGGCCGCTCTCCTCGTGGGGAGCGGTCCAGACCACCTCTACACGGAGAAGCATCGTGGCCCGTTATACCGCCTCCGCCTGCCGCATCTGCCGGCGCGAGAACCTGAAGATGTACCTGAAGGGTGACCGCTGCTACACGGACAAGTGTGCCATCGAGCGGCGTCCCTATCCCCCCGGTCAGCACGGCCAGGGCCGCGTGAAGTTCTCCGGCTACGGCGTGCAGCTGCGCGAGAAGCAGAAGGTCAAGCGCATGTACGGCCTGCTGGAGAGCCAGTTCCGCGGCTACTACCACCGCGCCTCCGCGGCCAAGGGCAAGACCGGTGAGAACCTCCTGCAGCAGCTGGAGCTCCGCCTGGACAACGTGGTGTTCCGCATGGGCTTCGCGGACACCCGCGCCGAGGCCCGCCAGCTGGTGCGTCACGGCCACTTCACGGTGAACGGCAAGCGGGTCAACATCCCGTCCTTCGCCGTCAAGCCGGGCACCACCATCGAGGTGGCCGAGAAGAGCCGGAAGATCCTCCGCATCTCCGAGGCGCTGGAGACCGTGGATCGCCGTGGCGTGCCGCAGTGGATCGACCTGGACAAGAAGGGCTTCAAGGCCACGGTGCGCACCGCGCCGAACCGCGAGGACCTGACCATGCCGATCCAGGAGCAGCTCATCGTCGAGCTCTACTCGAAGTAATCGGCCTGGCTCGCCCCCACCGGGCGAAACCTGCCGCTGGAGCTGTCGTACGCGCCCTGGCCTCACCGCCGGGGCGTCGTGCTTCTGCCGGTCCCTTCGTGCAGTCCCGGGGCCGGCCGTTATTCAAGAAAACCCCACGTGCCCATCCTCCCGCCACCCCGGTGGGTAAGTCGGTGGTGGCCACGTCATCAGGAGCAGAAGAACATGGCTGACTCTTTCCTCGCGAAGAACTGGCGTGATCTCATCAAGCCCCGCCGGCTCGAGGTCGATCAGGACTCGCTGACCCCCACCTACGCCAAGTTCGTCGCCGAGCCGCTCGAGCGCGGCTTCGGCACCACGCTGGGCAACTCGCTGCGCCGCGTCCTGCTGTCGTCCCTGCAGGGTGCCGCCATCACCACGGTGAAGATCGAGGGTGTGGACCACGAGTTCACCACCATCTCCGAGGTGGCCGAGGACGTCACGGACATCGTGCTGAACCTGAAGGAGGTCCTCCTCCGGATGCACACGAACGAGCCGAAGACGATCCGCATCGAGGCCGAGGGCCCCAAGGAGATCAAGGCCGGTGACATCATCACCGACCAGGACGTGGAGATCCTCAACCCGGGTCACCACATCTGCACCGTCTCCGAGGGCGGCAAGGTCCGCATGGAGCTGACGTGCCGCCGCGGCCGCGGCTACGTGCCGGCCATGGCCAACAAGGTGGTGGGCTCGCCCATCGGCACCATCCCCATCGACTCGCTGTTCTCGCCCATCCGCAAGGTGAACTACCAGGTCACCAATGCCCGCGTCGGCCAGGTCACCGACTACGACAAGCTCGCCCTCGAGGTGTGGACGGATGGCTCCGTCACCCCTCAGGACGCCGTCGCCTACGCGGCCAAGATCATCAAGGAGCAGCTCACCGTCTTCGTCAACTTCGACGAGACCGAGGAGCCCGTGGCGGTCGAGGCCCCGAAGGAGGAGGCCAAGCTCAACGAGAACCTCTTCCGCTCGGTGGACGAGCTGGAACTCTCCGTGCGCTCGGCCAACTGCCTGCAGCAGGCCAACATCAAGACCATCGGTGATCTCGTGCAGCGCACCGAGGCCGAGATGCTCAAGACCAAGAACTTCGGCCGCAAGTCCTTGAAGGAGATCAAGGAGATCCTCGCGGAGATGGGCCTGTCGCTCGGCATGAAGCTGGAGAACTGGCCTCCGAAGACCCCGCCCGCGCCCGCTCCGGGTGCGGCCGCGGCGGCTGCCGCTGCGGCGGCGGCGGGTGGCGCGGTGCCCCCCGGCGCTCCCAAGGCCTAGTCGACTCTCGCATTACCTCCTCCCGCGGGGCGGCATGGCCGCATACCCCGAGGGAGGAGGGGGCCCTCACCGGCCCAACACAGCAACGGTGGAGCCCGTGCCGGTTCCATCCTTCCCACCCGGTACCTCGTACGGCCGGAGTGGTGGGCCCCGAAAGGGCCCGAGGTCAGCACCATGCGTCACAAGGTAGGCCAGAGGAAGCTCCACCGCACCACGAGCCACCGGCTCGCGATGCTCCACAACATGGTCACCTCGCTGCTCGAGCACGAGGCCATCCGCACCACGCTGCCCAAGGCCAAGGAGGCCCGGGCGATCGCCGAGCGCATCATCACCCTCGGCAAGCGCGGTGGCCTGGCCAACGTGCGCCTCGCGGAGCGGACGGTTCGCAACCGCGTCATCCTCCAGAAGGTGTTCAGCGAGTACAAGGACCGTTACGCCAGCCGCCCGGGCGGGTACACCCGCATCGTGCGCCTCGGATTCCGTCGCGGTGACGGCGCCGAGATGGCCCTGCTGGAGCTGGTGGATCGTCCCGCCAAGGCCGCTCCCGTGGACACCGAGGCCGGCGAGGCCACGGAGACCAAGGCGGAGTAGTCGGCCGTCTCAGGGTAGTGCACGAGAGCGTCCTTCCCCCTGGGGAAGGGCGCTTTCGCGCTTTTGGGGGTCCGGCTACTGCGCGTCGTCGGTGAGGTTCACGCCGTTCTCGAGCAGCACGGCATCACCGTCGGCGGTCTGCATCTCGACGCCGACGATGGTGATGTCCGAGGGTGCCGCTTGGCCGTTCGCGTTCAGCAGCTGCTTGGGCGTGATGGTGACATCATGGGCCGCTTCCACGCGCGGCACGAAGGCATTCCACTCCACGCCCCGGTTGTCCTTGACGATGATGCGAACCTTTTCCCACGCATCCTCGCTCTTGTTCATGAGCGTCACCCCGGGGCGGCCGTTGGGGATGGGCACGAGCTTCGCGCCGAAGTCTCCCATCTGCTTCGTGCCCCGGGCGCAGGTGACGCCGAACGTGCTGATCGACAGGAACACCCAGCCGGCCACGATGAAGGCCTTGTACTTGAAGAAGCGGTCCTGCTCGCGGAACTCCTCCACCTTCTCCTTCACGATGGAGAGGGCGTTGAGGGCCACGTTGGCGGACTCGGCCTTCAGCTTCTGGCTCAATTGCCCCTGCTGCTGCTCCTTGGGCAGGGGCGCCGCACGCGCGGCACTCATCACGCGCGGATTGTTCGTCTGCGAGACGCGGGGCATGTTCGTCGACGACGGCGTCCCGCGCGGCGGCTGCTGGGGCTGGTTGGCACCTTCACTCATCGAGCCCCCAGTGTAGAGGGCCCGGGCTCCCGCTGGCTACTGGCCCCTAGGGACTCTTGAGCTGCTGCAGCGCCCGCGAGGCCACCGCGTTCTCCGGCTGGGTCTCCAGCACCTTGCGCAGCCAGCGCTCCGCCTTCCCGGCCGCCTCCCTGCGCTCCTCCGGCCGCGAGGACTGCTTCGCCTGCTCGGCGAACAGGACCCCCAGGCGCAGGGTGAACTCCAGGTTGTCCGGATCCTTCTCCACCACGTACAGCAGCTCCCGCTCGGCGCCTGCCCAGTCGCCCTCCAGCTGACGCACCAGCGCCAGCTTGCCCCTCGGCGCCTGCTCGTCCGGCGACAGGGACGTCAGCACCCGGAAGGCCTCGCCCGCCGCCTTCAAGTCCCGCTGCTCCAGGTAAATGTCCCCCAGCCGGAACCACGCCACGTCCTGCAGCGGGTTGAGCTCCACCGCCTTCTCCAGGTGCGTCCGCGCCGCCTCCGGCCGCTGCCGCCCCAGGTACAGCTCGCCCAGGTAGAAGTGGTTCTTGCCGTCCTCGGGCGCCAGCTCGATGGCCCGCTTGAACTCCTCCACCGCCCGGCCCGCGTCGTCCAGCCGCTGCCACGCCAGCCCCATCAGCGCGTGCACCACCGCCAGGTCCGGGTAGTCCCGCAGAATCTCCTCGAACGCCACGATGGCCGGGTGCGGCGCGTCCAGCTCCCTCAGGTAGCGCAGGCCCTCCTCCAGCTTGGGCTCGGCCGCCTTGGGGAAGCGCGCGAACGGGTCCGCGATCTGATCCATCAGCGCCCGCGCCGTGGCCACCTCGGCACGGCTCGGGCTCATCCGCACCAGCGCCCCCAGCGCCGCCACCGCCCCCGCCGAGTCCCCCGTCCGGTGCAGCGCCTTGGCCAGCGGCAGGCGGATGCCCGCGCGCTCCGGGGCCAGCTCGGCCGCCCGCCGCAGCGGGCCCACCGCCGCCGCGTACTGCTCGGACTCCAGCCGGGCCAGCCCCAGCCGGTAGTGCAGCTCGGGCTCGTCCGGCTTCAGCTCCAGCGCCCGCTCGAAGGCGGCCACCGCCGGGCCCCCCGCGTCCGACGCCCGCGAGAAGTACGCCAGCCCCAGCATGTAGTGGTTCACCGCTCGCTCCGCCTGCGCGTTGCGGCGCTGCAGCTCGGCGATCCACGCATCCGTGCGGCCCGCCTTCACCTGGGCCTCCGTCAGCATCCGCGCCAGCTCCAGATCCTCCGGCGCCCGGGCGGCCTCGGCCTCCAGCAACGGCAGGGCCCGCTCGGGCTGTTTCTTCTCCAGGTACTCACGCGCCTGCGCGCGCGGTTCCAGGGGGCGCTCGGTGGCGGCGCCATGCCGGCAGCCGGTGACCAGGCCCAGTCCGAGCACGGCCATGCCCGCCCAGGAGCGCAGCCGGCGGCGGGAAGTACAGCGGGAGTCGGGGGAGGGTAGGCGCACGGGGGGACGGTCTCCTCAGGAGGCGTTGCGGCGGGAGCGCGAGGGCGCGTCACCCTCGACACCGGCGGCGGCGGTGACCCTCTCGGGATCGCCTCCCTTGCCGCCCAGCTCGAGGCTCTGCTGGATGATGACGTCGCGCACCGCCCGGGCCAGCCCCTCGCGGTCATCCTCGGCGAAGCCCGTGGTGTCGATGGGCTTGCCGATCTTCACGTACACGGGGCCCGGCTTGATGTTCCACGAGTTCTTCGGCATCACCGAGCCGGAGCCCTCGATGGTGATGGGCACCACCGCCACCCGGGACTTGAGCGCCAGCGCGAAGGGGCCCTTCTTGAAGGGCAGCACGCGGCCATCGTCCGAGCGCGTGCCCTCGGGGTAGAGGAACACGCTCGTGCCACTGCGGATCTTCTGCGCCGCGGCGTCCAGCGAGGCGATGGCCTTGTCGCGCCGGCCCCGGTTCACGAAGATGTGCCCCGCGTACCACAGGTACCAGCCGATGAGCGGCACGTACTTGAGCTGGTGCTTGGCCACGTACCGGAAGTTCACCGGCACCGTCACGAAGTGGATGGGGATGTCCAGCGTGGACTGGTGGTTGGACACGTAGATGGTGGGCCGGTTCGGGTCCACGTTCTCCTGGCCCGTCACCACCAGCCTGGCCCCTCCCGTCGCGATGAGGATGGGCGACCAGAGCCGGCGCGCCACCCAGACCGTGGCGCCCGGGTTGAGGGTGATGAGCGCCACCACCACCGTCACGGGGAAGAAGATGGCGGTGGCGACCACCGCGACCACCATGCACAACAAATTGCGGAGCATCCTGGCGACCTCGTCAACGTCCTAGGGGGAGCCCACCACGGCGTACAGCCCGGTGTCCCGCCAAGAATGCCCGAACAGCGGAGCCGCCCGCACCTCTTCCAGGTGCCAGCGGCCGCCCGCACGCTCGCGCGCCCAGGGACGGTGGGATGGCGCCCCCCGCCGCCGCCCGGGACAGGACGGCCGCTTGGACCGCGCCAGACTCGGGACGGGTAGGGGGCAGGGGAGACATGGGGGGCCGTATCTACCATGCCCCCTCGCTCTTCTGGCCACCTTGGATCTGGTGTGCGCCGCCCGGTGGGGGTACAAGCGCGGTGCTTTGGCCAAGAAGAAGTTCATCGCGATCGCGGGCAACATCGGTGCCGGGAAGACGGAGCTCACGTCCTTCCTCTGCCGGAAGTACGGCCTCACCCCCTTCTTCGAGCCCAACGAGGAGAACCCCTACCTCGCTGACTTCTACAAGGACATGAAGACCTGGGCCTTCCGCTCCCAGCTCTTCTTCCTCACCGCCAAGTTCCGCCTCCAGCGAGAGCTCGAGCGCTCGCCCGGCACCGCCCTCCAGGACCGGACCCTCTACGAGGACGCGGAGATCTTCGCCAAGAACCTCCACCGCCAGCGCTACATCGACAAGCGCGACTGGCAGATGTACTGCAGCCTCTACGAGACCTTCGCCCAGACGCTCACCCCGCCGGATCTGATGATCTACCTGCGCTGTCCGGTGAAGACGCTGCGCCAGCGCATCCGCCTGCGCGGCCGGGAGATGGAGCAGGACATCCCCACCGCCTACCTCAACCGGCTCAACGCCCTGTACGAGGAATGGTTCAGTGGTTACAAGATGTCCCCCGTCCTGGTTCTCCCGACGGATAAGCTGGACTATCTGACGAACCTGGTGGACCGCGTGGACCTCTTCCGACAGATCGAGAAGCACCTGTGATGGAGGTCTACCTCGTCGCCATCTCGCGCGCCTCGCCGATCCCCCTCGACGAGCTGCGCGCCGCCTTCGAGTCCGAGGAGATGGGCTTCACCCCCGCCGCCGACGGCCACGGCTTCACCATCGAGGCCGAGGAGTCCCGGGTGGAGGTCGTCTTCGAGCAGCGGCCCGCTCCCGTCGACTGGACCCCGGACATGTTCTCCGGCAGCGAGCCCTCGCTGGAGTCGCTCACCCGCGCCCGCGCCTTCTACCGCTTCGCCTTCGAGTCCAGCTCCACCCAGCCCACCGTGCCCGTCTTCGTGGCCCTCATGTGCGCCCGCATCGTCCTGGCCCACGTGGACGGCGTGCTGGTGGACATCACCTCCTCCAAGGTCCACGAGTCCGAGGACGTGGCGGAGATCACCGAGCTGGACTTCGACATCCGCGACCACGTCAACCTCCACGCCGTGGAGGTCATCGAGGGCGAGACCCCTCTCTGGGTGCACTCGCACGGGATGGAGAAGTTCGGCGCGAGGGACTTGGAGATCTTCCACCTGGGCGAGCAGGACCTGCTCCCCGCCGAGGCCTTCCTCCACGAGCTGTGCACCGACCTGGCCTTCGGGCAGGAGCCCCCGCTGCGCAAGGAGATGGGGACCAGCGAGGGGCAGACCTTCATGCTGGTGCCCTCGGAAGAGGCACGCACCAACCTGCTCGGCGTTCCCCTGGAAGCCTTCGAGGGCCATGAGGGCCTCTTCCTCACCGTGGTGTCGCCCCAGGGCCGGCACAACACCGCGGAGCTGCTGCGCCCCTTCCGCGAGCGCTTCGCCCAGGAGCCCACCGAGCAGACGGAGGCCATGCGCCTGGAGGCCCAGGCCCACCTGCCCGCCTTCAAGGCGCGCTTCCTGCGCCGCGGCCTCATGGAGCCGCTTACCTTCCTCGTGCGCGCCCCCTTCGAGACCCACCCGGAGGGCAGCACCGTCACCGAGCAGCTCTGGTCCGAGGTGCTCTCCTGGGAGGAGGGCATCATCGTCGGCCGCCTCGTGGACGGCGCCGTCCACACCACCGAGTGGCGCAAGGGCGCCCATGTGGAGGTGGCCGAGGCTGACGTGAACGCGCTCGCCCTCAGCCGCGAGGGCCGCACCCTGGAAGAGGACGAGGTTCGCGCGCTGCTCAACGCCGAACGCCCGATGTGAGAAGGGCGGTGGTAGCATCCGCCGCCGCCCGCCATGCCCGCCCTGTTGCTCCTCTCCGGTCCCTCGGCCGGCCTGCGCTACGAGATCCAGACCGAGGCGACGATCGGCCGCAGCCCCTCGTGTGAGATTCCCCTCACCGAGGATGACCAGCTGTCCCGCCGCCATGCCCGCTTCTTCGTGCAGGAAGGGCAGGTGCGCGTGGCCGACCTGGGCTCGCGTAACGGCACCTCCGTCAATGGCGAGCGCATCTCCGGCGAGGTGCTGCTGCACGCAGGCGACCGCGTCCAGGTGGGCAAGACGACCATGCTCGTCGAGCCGCCCGGTGCCGCCTCGCTCGCGGCCACCGTCCCCGAGGGCGCCAGCCACCTGCCCGTCGAGGAGGTGCTGCCCCACGTCGGCACCGAGGCGGCCCTGTACTCGGCGGGCGCGGCGCTGCTGGGCGCCACCAGCGAGGCCATGGTGCTGCGGCGCATCGCCGAGGCCTCGCTCCACGCCCTGAATGGGGACGCGGCGGCGGCGCTCCTCGGCGACACCAAGGGCCTGCTCACCGCGGCCGTGGTGGGCGCTCCCTCCGTCGAGGTGCCCCGCGACATGGCCCGTGCCACCCTTGAGCGCTCCGAGCAGGGCCGCTCGGCGGGGAGCCTGTGCTCGCCCCTGGTGGCCTCGGGTGGACTGCCCTTCGGCGTGCTCTACGTGGAGCGCTCGGAGCCGGACTTCTCCGAGGCGGATGGGCGGCTCGCGGCCATGCTCGGGCGGCTCGGGGGCGAGGCCTATGCCGCCGTGCGCTCGCGCGCGGGGAGCCAGCCGGCTCGCGTGGACATGGCCGGCAACTCGCGCCCCTTCCGCAAGGTGGTGGAGCAGGCCCGCCGCGCCGCCGCCAGCGCCGCCCCCGTCGTCATCTCCGGCGAGCCCGGCACCGGCAAGTCCTTGTGTGCCAGCTACATCCACGCGCGCTCGCCCCGGGCCCTCGGGCCGCTCGTGCGCGTGGATTGCCGCGATGCCGCTTCCCTGCAGGAGGTGCTCCTCGGTCGCGCCAGCGGGCCAGGCGTGCCTCCCGTGGCCTCGGCGCTGCTGCGCGCCGACGGCGGCACCCTGCTGCTGCACCACATGGAGCTGCTCCCACGCGCCCTCGCCGAGCGGCTCGCCCGGTTGATCGCCCGCAAGACGGCCCCGGCCCTCCAGGGTGGCGAGGAGCCCGTGGACTTCCGCCTCATCGTCACCGCGAATGGCCCGCCGCACGCGCTCGTCGTGAAGGGCGAGGTGGATGCCTCGCTCGTCCGGCAGCTCGCGGGGCTCGAGCTGGCCATTCCTCCGCTGCGTGAGCGGCGCGCCGACATCCCCCTGCTCTTCGAGCTGTTCGCCACCCGGGGCGCTCGGGCCGCCCGCATGGAGCCTCCCGTGCTCGCCCCCGAGGCCCGCCAGCTCCTCATGGACTACGAGTGGCCCCACAACGTCCGCGAGCTGGAGTTGCTCGCGGAACGGCTCGCCCTGGTGCACGCCGGCGTGCAGCTCCACGCGCTGAGCCTGCCTCCGGAGATTCAAGCGGGCAGTGCGTCGCCTCCGCAGCTCACCCTGCAGGAGCGTGTCGCCCGGCTGGAGCGCGATGCCATCGCCGAGGCCCTGCGCACCGCCGGGGGGAAGAAGATCGTCGCCGCGAAGATGCTCGGCATCAGCCGCCCCACGCTGGACAAGAAGATCGAGGACTACGGCCTCACCGTGGCTCGGCGGCGCGCGTGAGGGCAGGGGCGCTCAGCGCCTCCGGCTCAAGAGCACGCCGGAGATGACCAGCAGCGCCCCCACCGCCTGCATCCACGTGGGCCGCTCGCCTCGCACCAGCCACGCCGTGAGCGCCGCCACCACGGGCGTCCCGCTGTTGTAGATGGCCGTCCGGCTGCTCCCCACCGCCTGCACGCTGCGGCTCCACACCACGTACGCCAGCACCAGCGGGATGAGCGCCGAGTACACCACGCCGAACCATGCACCCGCGCTGATGCTCCCGAACTCCAGCTTCATCACCGAGGGCAGGCCCAGCAGCACCACCCCGGGCGCCCCCATGATCATCGTGAGCGCGGTGATGCGAAGCGCGGACAGCTCGGGGCCGATCGTCTTGATGCCCACCGTGTAGATGGCCCAGCACAGCGAGGCCCCGAGGATGAGGAAGTCCCCCTGGCGCGTCGATGCGTCCAGCTCGGGGCCCCGGGCGCTGACGATGAGCAGCATGCCCGGCACCGCGAGCAGCAGCCCCATCGCGAGCGGCTTCCGCAGCTTATCCACCCCCAGCGCGGCCCCCAGCAGCGCCGTCACCACCGGCGTGCCCGAGGCGAGCATCCCGCTGTTGGCCGCCGTCGTGTGCGCCACGCCCATCACGAAGCAGAACTGGTAGAGCGTGTTGCCCACCAGCCCGAGCACCACCAGCTTGAGCAGCGTGGCCCGGGGCAGCGGCTTCCAGCCCTCGCGCGTGTGCAGCACCACCGCCATGGCCATCGCCGCCAGCCCGAAGCGCAGCGCCATGAACGCCATCGGCGGGATGTAGCTCAGTGACTCCTTCACCACCGTGTAGTTGGTGCCCCAAATGAGCACGACCAGCACGAGGGCGAGATCCGACAGGGAGAACGTGCGAGGGGCGGCCGGGGAGGGCACGGCGGTGGTGGTGCTCAAGGCGAGGCGCGGCATACCGCCCGCGGACCGTGCTGGCAATGCTCCCCGCGTGCACCCGGACTCCAGGGCTCAGCCGCCCCGCCGCAGCAGCACGGCGCGTCCGTCCGCGTTGAGCACCTGCGTCCCACCCGGCAGCTCCCCAAGCGGCTCCTCCCAATGGCTGTGGCCGCAGATGACGAGCAGCCCTTCCCGAGCCTCCACCTCCGCGCGGATGGCCGGACTTCCCCTCCGCTCCGACAAGGGCTCGTCCGGCCCCTGGTGCAGCACCAGCACCTCGGGAGCCCCGCCGAGCACCTCCCGCAGGGCCGCGAGGTAGTCCTCCTCCTCGCGCCGCCAGAGCTTCCCCGCCTGGCCGATGATGCCGCTCAGCCCTCCCACCCGGAGCCCGTCCAGCTCGCGCACCTCTCCATCGAGCAGGTGCAGGCCCGGGCGCTGCAGCAGCCGCTCCCGCTCGCGGGGCGTCCCGAAGGTGTCGTGGTTGCCCGCCACGCCCGCCACCCAGCGGAACCGATCGGCGAACGCGTTCCAGACGCTCCGCACGTCCCCCGTCGCCCCCCGCACCGCCCCCGAGGCGTCCGAGTAGAGGTCTCCCGCGAGCAGGATTCCCACGTGGTTCGGATGGGGCAGCTCCCCCAGGTCCCCGAGGATCGCCAGCTCCTCGGCCAGCACTTCGCCCAGCAACGTGGCGGCGCTCTCGTGCTCGGCGCTGGTGGCCACCCCCTGGAGATCCGACGTGACGATCAGCGCTCCCAGGCCGGGAGGAAGGGTGTCCACCGTGGCGGGGAGCAGCGGGAGGTGCCTCAGCTCGCTCCCTCCGCGCGGGGCGGCGGACAGGTACGTCCACTCGTGGACGGGTGTTTTCTCGATGGAGAGGATTCGCATGGCGTACCCGTCGGACGAGCACCCCCATGCCTGACCGGCGCCGAACGCTCCCTGGGCGCGGTGTGTCTCCGTGCTTGTCCTGCCCTCGGGCCCGTGGCGTATATGCCCCCATGGAACTGCGTTACTCCGAAGAGGTCCGGCGCGCGAAGGAGCAGGGCGTGCCGCTGGTGGCGTTGGAGACGAGCGTGGTGGCGCAGGGGCTGCCCTACCCGGACAACCTCGGGGCGGCGCGCGCCTGCGAGGAGGCCGTGCGCCGGGCCGGTGCCGTGCCCGCCCCCATCGCCGTGGTGGATGGGCAGGTGTTCATCGGCCTGGAGGAGTCCCAGATGCGCCGGCTCGCCGAGGGCCGCGAGCGCCTGTTCAAGCTGGCCTCGAGGGACCTGCCCGTGGCCATCGCCCAGGGCGCCACCGGCGGCACCACCGTGAGCGCCACCTGCGAGCTGGCCGCCGCGGCGGGCATCCGCGTCTTCTCCACCGGAGGCATCGGCGGCGTGCACCGCGGCGTCGCCGAGCACATGGACATCTCCCAGGACCTCTGGGCCCTGGCGCGCTTCCCGGTGGCCGTCGTGTGCGCCGGCGCCAAGTCCGTGTTGGACCTGCCGAAAACATTGGAGGCACTGGAGACCGCCGCCGTGCCCGTCATCGGCGTGGGCACCCGCGAGCTGCCGTCCTTCTACAGCCGCTCGTCCGGGCTGCCGCTGGAGCACCAGGTGGACGACGCGGCCGCGGCGGCGCGCATCCTCCAGGCCCGCTTCGATACGCTGGGGCAGGGGGGCGTCCTCTTCACGGTGCCTCCTCCCGAGGAGACCTCGCTGCCCCGCGCCGAGGTGGAGCTGCACATCGCCCAGGCGATGGCCGAGGCCGATCGGCAGGGCATCCGCGGCAAGGCCGTGACGCCCTTCCTGCTCTCCGAGATGGCCCGCCGCACCAGCGGCAAGACGTTGCGCGCCAACATCGCGCTGCTCACCAACAACGCCCGCTTCGCCGGGCAGCTCGCCGTGGCCTACGCGCAGGGCTCACGGGGCTGAGCCTTCGCGGCGCTCGCACGTGGCACACCTCGCCGTGCCACCTCCGCTCGCGGGTGGCACACCGTGCCGTGCCATCCGTGCCCGCCTTCTTCTCCGTGCAATAAGAGGCCGGTTTTCTCACCGCGAGTGCGCGCCGGTACGTGGTTTCCCGGGGGACTTGAGCAGCGTCAGACCTTGGTGGCACCTTCCCGGCCGAATGTTCAAGGCCCGACACTTCTGGTTCCTCGTCTCCTCTCTCGCCGTCCTTCTGTCCTGCGGTGAGCCACCTCCCTCGGCGGCCACCCAATGGGTGGAAGCGGGCCGCGCCCAGGAGCTGCGCCTGGCGCCGCGCTCCGGTGAGGTGGCTGCCTCCGCCGCCATCGCGCAACTGCGTGCCGCTCCGGGGGAGGCCAGCCAGCTCGCGCTCGCCCAGGCGTACTTCCCGGAGATCCTCACCGGCACGCCGGTGGACCTGTCACGGGTGCCCGCGGAAGCGCTGCTGCACGTGCGCATGCCGTCCTCCCTGAGCGGGGACATGGTGCTCACCACCCGGGGCCTCACCTTCACGGTGCGGCAGACGGGGAGTGGAGACACGGCGCTGCGCTCCTCGCGGGGCGCGGCCTTCTACGGAGACGGGCACTTCTGGATGGCCCCGGGCGGCGCGGCCGCGGAGAGCGGCGAGTGGAAGACCCCGCGCGTGGAGGAGCTGCTCGTGCTGCCCCAGGGTGGGGGAGCGCACCTCACGCTCTACGAGCTGACGCTTCCGCCCGAGGTGACGGCCGCGCGTGACGTGGGCGAGTACCTGGAGCTGGTGGATGGGCACGGGGTGCCGGTGCTGCGTCTGCACTACTCGGTGGCGCGGGATGCGGCGGGCCTGAGCCGGCAGGGGCAGGTGCGCCTGCTGGGCGCGGTGGCCGAGGCCTCGCCCGTCGCCGGGGCACCGGTGCGCTACGCGGTGGGCGGGACGCTGTCCGTGGAGATGACGGTGGACCTGGAGGGCCTGGCCGGTCCGGTGGTGGTGGACCCCGGCTTCTCCTCCACGGGCAGCCTGTCGACCCAGCGCTACTACTCGGGCATCTCGCTGCTGCCCTCGGGCAAGGTCCTGGCGGCCGGCGGTGGCTTCGGCCCCTTCGCCAGCTGCGAGGTGTACGATCCGGTGTCCGGCACCTGGAGCGGGACGGGCTCGATGGCCGGCATCCGCAACAACCCCGTCACGCTCATGCTGCCCACCGGCAAGGTGCTGGTGACCGGCGGCGACTACGCCGCCAGCGCCTCGACCGCGGAGCTGTACGATCCGGTGAAGGGCACGTGGAGCACCACGGGCGCGCTGCCCGGGCCCCGCCGCCTGCACTCGCTGACGCTGCTGCGCAACGGCAAGGTGCTGATGGCCGGTGGCTTCTCCGGCACCGCGGGCGTCGGGATCACCGCGGCCTCGCTGTACGATCCGGCCACGGGCACCTGGACGTCCACCGCCTCCATGCCCTCGGGCCAGTACGGCCACACGGCCACGCTGCTGCCCTCGGGCGAGGTGCTCGTCGCGGGCGGCTACGTGAACAGCTCCTCCGCCAGCCCGGTGATGATCTACAACCCGGCCACGGAGACCTGGCGGCAGCCGGGCACGCTGCCGTACCGCTCGTCCCACACGGCGACCCTGCTGACCACGGGCAGGGTGCTGCTGGTGAGCGACACGAGCTCCACGGTGTACGACCCGTCCACGGGCCTGTCGTCGAACGCCACGCTGAAGATGGTGCGCTCGCTCCACTCGGCGACGCTGCTGCCCTCGGGCAAGGTGCTGGTGGTGGGAGGCTCGGGTGGCACGGGCACCGATACGACGTCGGAGCTGTATGACCCGTCCACCAACCTGTGGACCACCGCCTCCGTGCTTCCGACGGGTTTCACCAACCACGTGGCGGTGATGCTGCCCACGGGCAAGGTGCTGCTCACGGCGAACGGCAACGTGCTCAGCCTGCTGTATGACCCGGGCGAGTTCACCTGGGGCGCCGCGCCTTCTCCGGCGATCAAGCGGCTGTACTCGAAGGCGACGCTGCTGCCCACGGGCAAGGTGCTGATGCCGGGCGGCTACGGCTCCGAGGGCTACCTGATCACGGCCGAGCTGTATGACCCGGACACCAACAGCTGGTCCGCGGCCGGCTCCCTGTCGTTGAAACGCTACGACAGCACGGTCACGGTGCTGCGCTCGGGGAAGGTCCTGGTGGTGGGCGGCTGGTCCGACACCATCGGGACGAGCGCCGTGGACGTGTACGATCCCGTTACGGGAACGTGGAAGACCGCGGCTCCGACGCTCCAGCCCCATGGGTCCGCTACGGCGACGCTGCTGCCCGACGGCAAGGTGCTCCTCGCGGGCGGCGTGTCCAGCGGCATGGGCAACAAGTCCGAGCTGTACGACCCGGAGACGGACACCTGGCGCTACACGAAGGGGACCATGACGGTGAGCCGGAGCGATCACGCGGCCATCATGCTGCCCACGGGCAAGGTGCTCGTCGCGGGTGGCCTGGGCCCGGTGGCGACGGCGGAGCTGTACGATCCGGCCACGGAGACGTGGAGCGCCACGGGCTCGATGGTGACGGGCCGTTCGTCGCACCAGCTGGCGCTGCTGCCCAATGGCAAGGTGCTGACGGCGGGTGGCCCCGGGACCATCGTCACCGCGGAGCTGTATGACTCGGTGACGGGCACGTGGAGCGCCACCGGCTCGACGGCGAGCCCGCACTACCAGGGCTCGATGGTGCTGTTGCCCTCGGGCCGGGTGTTGTTGGCCGGAAGCGGCGGCGGGGGGGGCGCGACCGTCGCGGAGCTGTATGACCCGGGGATGGGGACGTGGAGCAGCGCGGGCACCATGCCCTTCACCCGGCAGGACGCCGCGGCGGTGCTGCTGCCCAATGGCAAGGTGCTCTTCGCGGGCGGCAACTGGGCCACTCCCAGCGGCAGCAACCTGTTCGACGAGTCGGGAACGAACGACGCCTGGCGCCCCGGCCTGAGCGTGTCCACCACGGTGGCCCCGCTGGAGACCATCAGCGTGACGGGTACGCGGCTGCGCGGCATCTCGGAGGGCATCAGTGTCGGAGGCGGCAACCGGAGCACGCCCGCGAACTTCCCCGTGGTGAGCCTCATGCCGCTGGAGGGCAACACGCTCCTGCGGCTGCCGCTGAGCGGCTTCTCGGACACGTCGTTGACCACCACCTTGCCCGGGGTCATTCCGGGTCACTACCAGCTCTTCGCCACGGTGAATGGCATCTCGGGGGGCGGGCTGGTCCGGATCTCCGACAACACGGCGCCCGTGGCGCAGCCGGGCTCGGCGACGACCCGGGAGGATACGCCGGTGGACGTGGCGCTGCTGGTGTCGGACAAGGAGGGCGGCCCGTTCACGTACACGGTGGTGTCGGGCCCGGCGCACGGCGTGTTGTCGGGCACGGGCGCCTCGCGCACGTATACGCCCGCGGCGAACTACCACGGCCCGGACTCCTTCACCTTCAAGGCCAACGACGGGAAGGAGGACTCCAACGTGGCCACCGTCACGCTCACCGTCACGCCCGTGAACGATGCGCCCGTGGCGCTGGCGGGCTCGGCGACGACGGCCGAGGAGAAGGCCGTGGCCGTGACGCTGGGTGCCACGGACGTGGAGGACGACACGCTCACGTACACGGTGGTGGCGGGCCCGGCGCACGGCGTGTTGTCGGGCACGGGCACCTCGCGCACGTACACGCCCGCGGCGGACTACCACGGCTCGGACTCCTTCACCTTCAAGGCCAACGACGGGACGGAGGACTCCAACGTGGCCACCATCACGCTCACCGTCACGCCGGTGAACGATGCGCCCGTGGCGCTGGCGGGCTCGGTGACGACGGCCGAGGACACGGCGGTGTCCGTGACGCTGGGTGCCACGGATGTGGACGGTGACACGCCGGCGTACACGGTGGTGTCGGGCCCAGCGCACGGCACGCTGTCGGGCTCGGGCGCCAGCCTCACGTACACGCCCGCGGCGGACTACCACGGCCCGGACTCCTTCACCTTCAAGGCCAACGACGGGACGGCGGACTCCAACGAGGCCACCGTCACGCTCACCGTCACGCCCGTGAACGACAGGCCCGTGGCGCTGGTGGGCGCGGCGACGACGGCCGAGGACACGGCGGTGGCCGTGACGCTGGGTGCCACGGATGTGGACGGCGACACGCTGGCGTACACGGTGCTGTCGGGCCCGTCGCACGGCACGCTGTCGGGCTCGGGCGCCAGCCTCACGTACACGCCCGCGGCGGACTACCACGGCCCGGACTCCTTCACCTTCAAGGTGAATGACGGGACGGAGGACTCCAACGTGGCCACCGTCTCCCTCACCGTGAGCGCCGTGAATGACGCCCCGGTGGCGCTGGCGGACTCGGTGACGACGGCCGAGGAGAAGGCCGTGGCCGTGACGTTGGAGGCCACGGACGTGGAGGGCAGCAAGCTCACGTACACGGTGGTGGCGGGACCGGCGCACGGCACGCTGTCGGGCACGGGCACCTCGCGCACGTACACGCCCGCGGCGGACTACCACGGCATGGATTCCTTCACCTTCAAGGCGAACGACGGGACGGCGGACTCCACTGAGACCACGATCACCATCACCGTCACGCCGGTGAACGACGCGCCCGTGGCGCAGCTGGGCTCGGTGACGACGGCCGAGAACACCCCCGTGGCCGTGACGCTGGGCTCCTTGGACGTAGACGGCGACACGCTGACGTACACGGTGGTGTCGGGACCGGCGCGCGGCACGCTGTCGGGCTCGGGGGCCAGCCTCACGTACACGCCCGCGGCGGGCTACCACGGCCCGGACTTCCTCCTCTTCCAGGTGGGGGATGGGACGGTGGAGTCCAACGTGGCCGCCGTCACGATTACCGTCACTCCGGTGAACGACGCGCCCGTGGCGAAGGCCCTGTCCCTCACCACCGCCCATGGCGCGCCGGTGTCCGTGCGGCTCGAGGGCACCGACGGTGATGGCGACACGCTCTCCTTCGAGGTGGTGGGGGCTCCCGCGAATGGCACGCTCTCGGGAACCGCGCCGGCCCTGGTCTACACGCCCTCGGCCGGGTTCGCGGGGGAAGACACCTTCACCTACCGCGTGAGCGATGGGCAGAGCGCCTCCGAGCCCGTCACCGTCCGCATCACCGTGGCGCCGGCCCCGGCCACCGAGCCGCCCGACGTGTCGGCTCCGACGGGCGGTTGCGGAGGCTGCGCCTCGACGGCGGAAGGGGCCTCGCTCGCCTGGGCGGGACTGCTGTTCCTGCTCGCCCGGGGCTCGTGGCGAGGCCGGCGCGCGGCGCGGCGGGCCTGAGCGCCCACCCGCCGGTGTCAACGCTCGCCGGGCCGCCACGCTCTTCCCGCGGTGGCCCGGCGGCGGCGTTCTTCAGTACTTCTTCTGTTTCTCGGTGTCTCCAGCCGTTCCGGAGCCACCGACGCCGGTGGACGGCATGTCGCCCCAGCCCGCCTCGTACATCGTCTTCCACTTCCACTGGCCATCACGCTTCACCAGGAGCCCAGAGTTGCGGCCGGTGTACGTCTTGCCGCCCGTGGTGAGGGTGTAGTCGTCGGTGACCGTGGCGAGCGAGTCGGACAGCACGGTGATGGTGGGCTTGTGGTTCATCTTCATGTCGGCGGGACTCTGCTCGTACATGGGCTTCATCATGTTCGTGTACTGCTGACGGTCATACGTCTCGGTCTTGGGGACGCCCTTGCTGTCATCGGTCGCCATGAAGATCGGGAAGTCGATCCGGGCGAGCCCCCCCTCGAAGTCGCGCTTCTTCATGAGGGCTTCCTCTTCCTTGAAGAAGGCCTCGATCTCCTTCTTGGTCTTCGCTTCGTTGGTGGGCTTGCGAGTCCAGGGCCCCATCTTGGACATGTCCATGGCCATGCCCGAGCCACCCCCCGAGGTGGGCGGGGACTGCTTGTCCTGAGCCCAGACGGGTGTGGTGAGCAGGAGCGAGACCAGACACAACGCGATTCGACGCACCATGAGCCACCTCCTGGCAAGAAGGTGGGGGCGCCTCGGGTCCCGGACAACGCGGCGCTTCGTGCCTGCCTCGGACCGGAGGGCTACGTGACAGGGATTGATGAATGCAGGGGGGCGGTCGTTGTTACACCTGCAACGGAGCCCCGAGCGGGCGGGGCAGGGGGAGGCCTGGAACCGGTGCCCCTTGTCCCATGATAATCCTCCGGATGCGCGGCCTTCCCGTTCCGCCGCGTCCGGAGAGGATCATGACTCAGGCCACGAGCCCCCAACCCCTCGCGTTCGACCTCCTCACCCCCGCGGCCGCGCAGGATGCGCACCCGCTCTACCATCGACTCCGTGCCGAGCAGCCCATCCATTGGAGCCCGCAGCTGCATGGCTGGGTGCTCACCCGCCACGCCGACATCTCCAACGCGCTGAGGGACAACCGGCTGGTCGCCGGACCGATGACGGTGCAGTTCGATCGCCTCCCCGCGGAGGCCCGCCAGCAGCTCCTGCCGCTGCGCGACGCCGTCAACATGTGGATGGGGCACACCACGCACGAGGGTCACCTCCGCTTCCAGTCGCTGCTCAAGCGCTACTTCACCCCGCGGACCGTGGAGAACCTCCGGCCGCGGATCCAATCCATCACCGACACGTTGCTCGACGCCGCCGCGCCCAAGGGCACCGTCGAGCTGGTGGAGGAGCTCGCGATTCCGCTTCCCTCGAGCGTCATCGCCGAGATGCTCGGGGTGCCCCTCTCCGACGAGCACATGCTCCAGCGCTGGTCGAGAGACCTGACGCCCATCTTCAGCGCCTTCGACGTGCAGCAGCTGATGCAGAGCCAGAAGAGCGTGATGGAGATGATGAGCTACATGCGCGATGTGCTCGCGAAGCATCGCAGCGCGCCGACCGACAGCATCCTCGAGGTCTTCGCGCGGGCCCAGACCGAGGGGCTCGTGAGCGAGGAGGAGATCGTCTCCAACTGCGTGCTGCTGCTGTTCGCCGGCCACGAGACCACCGCGCGGCTCATCAGCAAGGGAATGAATCTCCTGTTCCAGCACCCGGAGCAGCTCGCGAAGCTGCGCGAGGACGCCTCGCTCATTCCCCAGGCGGTGGAGGAGATGCTGCGCTTCGCCGACGTGGTGGGCTTCATCACGCGGCTCACCGTCGCGCCGGTGGAGCTGGGCGGGCAGGCGATGGAGCCGTACCAGATGGTGTACCTGGCGCTGGCCGCGGCGAACCGTGACCCGGCCGTCTTCGCCGAGCCGGACCGCTTCGACATCACGCGCAAGCCGAGCAAGCACGTGGCGTTCGGCTTCGGCTCGTTCTACTGCCTGGGTGCGGCGCTGGCGCGGCTGGAGGCGCAGGTCTTCTTCGAGACGCTGCTGCGCCGCTTCCCGAAGGTGCGGCCCGCGACGGGCACCCAGCCGGGCTGGGAGCTGCGGATTCCGCTCAACCGGGAGTTGCGCGCGCTCCCCGTGGAGCTGTAGCCCCGTCCTCCCCCAAGGCCACGGCGCTCCCCCGGCTGCCCGGTCCCCAGCAGGGGAGACCCCAAGAGCTTCCGGAACGGCTACTGCAAGACGTCGTTCGGGATCGTCCACGTGCGCACGGACGGTGAGCGCGTGCTCGTGGCTACACACAGCGGCAAGCAGGAGATGAAGGAAGGCTATGTCTTCCGCGTGGATGCGAACGGGCGGATCTCCTTCGAGGAGCCGGTGCTCCGGTAGGGTGGCCGGCCGCTGACGGCGCAGGAGGCGTTCGATGCGTGCACGGGTTCCGGCCCGGGGGGCCCTCTCCCTGATGGGAGAGGGCGGGGCGCGTCCGAGGGTTCCTACTCCTCGCCCATGTCTCCCTTGCCTTTGCCCTTCCCCTTGCCTTTGCCCTTTCCCTTCCCCTTGCCCTTACCGGCGGCCTCCTGGCCCTTGCCCTCTTCGCCCTGCTCGGCCATGGCGGGGCTCTTCGCCTCGGACGGCTCCGCCGCTTTCTTCATGGCATCGGGCGTCTTCTCGTGGCTCTTGGGATCGGCCTCCTTCTGGGCCGGGGCGGCGGTCTTCGTGTCGGGAGGTGGGTGGGCGGCGAAGGCGGTACCGGCGACGAGTGCGAAGGCGGCAATGAGCGGCTTCATGCTGGAGTCTCCAGGTTCGTGAGACGGCGCGGCATGCGACCGTCTCCTGCTGGCTCTCCGCAGCAAGCACGGTGCCAGCGGGAACGCGTGCCCATCGGGGTCATCCGCATGGAATTCCGCTCCGTGCCGGGCCTTCGCCGCGACGACGTGACGTGTCAGGGGTGCTCCTGACACGCCACTGACATGTCAGCGGGGCTCTGGGGGTGGGGTGGAGTCGCGGCCCTTCGTGTTGATAGACAGGGGCCATGCGCATCCCTTCCCTCCGTTTCGTTTCCCTTGTCACCGTGTCCCTCCTGCTCACCGCGGGCCTGCCGGGCTGCAGCGATGAGGTCAGCTCCGATGAGCAGGCCCGCCGCGCGTACCTCGGGCTCGACAAGTCCGTCGAGAAGTCCCTGCAGCTCGGCTTCGCCGGCTTCAACGCCGCCTCGAGCGCGAACATCCCAGCCCAGACGGCCAATGGCGACGCCGAGGGAACGCTGACCATCACCGGGCAGGTGGATCAGGGCTCGTCCTCGAACAAGGGCATGCGGCTGCGCGTCGGGATGACGACCTACTCCGACGGAGAGATCACCCCGGCCGAGGGTGAGGAGCCGGTGGAGATCACCTACCAGACGGTCACCGACACGACGATGCAGCCGGAGCTGGTGCTCTCGCTGCGCAACATCCCCAACGGCACCTTCACGGGAACGCTCGTGGGCACCTTCCAGATGGACGGGGAGCTCGAGGGCGAGGTCACTCTGAACCTGAGCATGTCCGGGCAGATCGAGGACGATGGGACCGGCAAGGTGCGGCGCAAGGCGGGCAGCACCACCATCACCGGGACGGCGAAGTCCGGCGGTGACGGCGAGTACCAGGTGAACGTCACGCTGTGAGTGACGGACACGGAGCCGCTCACGAAGCAGAGCGGCTCCGTTCCAGGCCTCATCGCGGCCCGGCTACAAGCAGTACGCCTGGATGCACGTCGAGATCAGGCAGTAGGAGCCAGGGCAATCCCAGTTGGAGAAGCAGGAATAGCCATACCGGCTGCCACCCGCGCACAACGGGCCACAAGTCGCGTCCGAGCTGCACCACTGGCCATACCTGGGGCCCGTGCTGCAGTACTTGCCGCAGTTCAAGTCCGATTGGCAGAACTGGCCGGCCCTCGGCCCCGCGTGACAGGTTCCGGCCTGGGCCGAGACCTCGCCCTCCTGGGGGCCCGCCTCGGGCCGGGCCTCCTCCTGGGTGCCCTGCGCAGTCTGCTCCACCTCATCCGGCACGTTGCACCCGGCGAGGCTGATGGCGACGGCAAGCGACAACAACGTCATTCGGTACATGGGAAGCCCCCCACTCTTGGAATCCAAGGACAGCCAGCGCAAGCTATCTCAATGGCATACAGGGGTAAGGGAGGGGTGTGCAGCCCATCCGCCCGCCAGATCGGAAGCGGACATGCGCACGTGAAGCCGTCAGGAGATGGACGCCCCCCTTATCTGAAGACAGATAAAGGGCTTCTTCCATGCTGGATTCGAGAGGGTTCAACCTCCCGAGGGGACAGGGAGGGGATTCAACTGCTCACCTTCTCAGAAGCTGACGCCCTCGGTGGCGGGGGAGGGGACGGTGAGGGACAGCCGCTGCGTCGCGGCCTCCTTCCCGTAGAAGGACTGGTAGAGGTACAGGTCCGCCAGCACCTGCTTCACGTACCCGCGCGTCTCGCGGAACGGAATCTCCTCGACGAACAAGTCCAACGGCAGCGCGCCCTTCTCCTTCACCCACTTCACCGCCGCGTCCGGGCCCGCGTTGTAGGCCGCCGCCGCGAGCGCCGGGTGCGAGAAGCGCTTCATCAACTGCGCCAGGTACCACGCCCCGTACCGGATGCTCAGCGAGGGCGAGAACAGCTCCGCGGGCGCCGGCTCCGGCTCCGAGAGCTTCTTCGCGATGGCCCGCGCCGTGGGCGGAATCACCTGCATCAGCCCGCGCGCGTCGGCGGCGCTGGCCACCTCGGGGCGGAAGGCGCTCTCGCGGCGCATGATGGCCCACACGAGGAACGGGCTCACCTGGTAGCGCGTCGCCTCGCTCTCCACCGCGTTGGCGAAGGCGCGCGGGTAGAAGGCCGCGAGCGCCTCGGGCACCCGCGCTCCGAAGGCCCGGCCCCACAGGTGGCGCGCCGCCACCGCATGCGCGTGCCCGTACTCGCCCAGCCGCAGCAGCGCGTGCGCGAAGGCCAGCGCCTGCTCCTGGTTGCGGATGCGCGAGGTGCGCGCCTGCACCTCCTCGGCCGCGTCACTGAAGAGTCCCGCCCCGGTGAGCGCCACCGCCAGCTTCAGCTCCGGCGGCACCTCGCCCGACTCCAGCTGCTTGGGCGTCTCGGGGAAGGCCGGGGGCGGCTGGCGGCCCAGCTCGCGCAGCCGCTCCGTGGCCAGCAGCGCGTAGTACGAGTTGGGCGCGGTGGTGATGACGGCCTCGTACGCGGGCCCGGTGACGTCCGCCTTGGCGCCCTCCAGCTCCTGGCTGCGTGCCGCCCAGTAGCGCGCCTGCGGCACCAGGCTGCTGCGCGAGAAGGTGTCCGCCAGCGTGTTCAGCACCTCGCGCGCCTTGCCGTACTGCTCCAGCCGGATGTGCGCCAGCGCCCGGTACCACATCGCCTCGTCCCGCTTGCGCGAGCCCGCGTGCCGCTGGTCGAACGCCGTGAAGGACTTCACCGCCTCCTCGAAGCGCCCGCCCTGCAAATCCAACCAGCCCACGTAGAAGCCGGCCTCGTCGGCCACGTTCTCCTTGGGCCACGTCTTCTCCACGGCGGCCATCAGCTCGCGGGCCTTGGCGTTCTCATCGCTCTTGAGAGCGCGGCGCGCGGTGACGTAGGCGGCCTCGGCGGCCACCGCGGACGGCCCCTGGCGCGCCACGGCCAGCGCCTGCTCCGCCTCCTCGCGCTTGCCCGTGGCGTAGAAGGCCTGGGCGCGCACCAGCGCCACCTGCGCCTTGTCCTGCTTCGTGCGCGCCAGCTTCGCCGCCTCGGCCTTCTCCAGCTCCTCCAGTGTGCGCTTCGCCTCACCGGCGTCCAGCAGCCCGCGCGCCCGCTGCAGGTGCTCGGCGAGCGTCAGCTTCAGCGCCGGCTTCTGCGCCCCCAGCTTCGCCAGCGCCTCGTCCGCGTACGGGTGCGCGGGGTAGCGCAGCGCCACCGCCTTCAGGTCCTCCCGCTCGCCGGCTGCATTGCCCGTGGCCCGCCGCGCCTGCGCGCGCTGGTAGAGCAGCTCCGCCGAGGGCTCCTCGGTGGCGGCCGTTTCCAGCGCGGGCGCGGCCTCCTTCGCCTTGCCCGCGGCCAGCAGCGACTCGCCCAGCCGGGCCCGAGCCCGGGACGTCAGCGCCGGAGAGGCCTTCTCCACCGCCCGCGCGAAGGCCTCCGCCGCCGCCGCCGCGTCTCCCGCGTAGAAGTGCGCCTGCCCCTGGTAGTAGGCCAGATAGGGCTGGAGCGGCTCGGCCACCGTCGCGCCCGTCAGCAGCGTGCGCGCCTCCGCCACGTCTCCCTCGGCCAGCGCGAGCGTCCCGGCCAGCAGGGCGATGCGGCCCGCGTCCGGGCACTTGCGGCTCATACAACTCTGGAGGTCCTGCCGGGCCAGGGTCCGCGCCTCGGCACGGTGCAGCCGGACCGCCTCCAGTGTCTCGGGAGACTGGGCCCAGGCCCCTCCCGCGCTCAGCACCACCGTGAGGAGTCCTGCTCCGGTCCACCGCCGCATGTGCATCTCCTTGTGCCTCCCTCGCCAGCGAGGGGAGGTGAACAGCAGGCCTCTCACACCCATTCCCACCCTACATTCACTCACCACGTCAAAAAGCGCTTGCTCAGGGTGCGGTTTGACAGCCGGGCCGACAAGCCCTAGATCGGCCACCGCAACGACAGGACGGGATGTTCGTCAGCTGTCAATTCATTGGCTGCCGGAATCCGTGAAATGAGCGTTAGTTGGCGTAAACGGTCCTGACCCGTTGCGTCAAAAGGGGGCGCTTCTTAGGGTGGGCGGCCGTTGCTGGCGCACAACCTAGAAGGTTGCCGATGAGGTGACCGCGCGTTCCGGGCCGCTTTTGGCCCCATGCGTTCGGGGGGGAAACAGCCTTACGAGGGAGGGCTCCGTTCCATGCTGAAGCCGTGTCCGACTGATCTGCCGCAGACCATCAACCCCGAGGCTGGCCCGAAGCGGGCCGGTGTCGAGACGCACCGCAACCTCAACTGCAACTACTACGACAACTGCCTCGACGAGGCGGTGCGCCGTGGCTGGCAGTCCTTCACCTGCGTGAAGTGCCCGATGAACCAGCAAGTGGCTCCGCCGCAGATGGGCATCGAGGCGTACGCCACGCAGCGCCGCGCCATCTGAGGCGGCAAGCCGTCACGTGCGGATGGGCTCCCGGCGGCTGGCCGGGAGCCCCGCTCAGCGGGTGGCGGCGTAGATGACCACCATCCAGTATTGCCCCTGGCCGTAGGTCCGTGAGTCTCCGCGGACGACGCCCACGCCGACCTGGGTGTTCTGGGGGTTTCCCAGCCCCTTGGAATCCGGGAGCAGCGCGGGGCTCTCCTTCACATACATGCCCACCGTGGTGCTCTTCGCCGTGTCCAGGGTGGAGGTGACGCGGTCGTGCACCTTGGAGCCGGGCAGCTGCACCTCGGGCTGGTCCAGCTCGAGTGCGCGCCGGGCGTGGTCCAGGGCGATCTGCTCCAGCACGGGGTTGCGCTTGAGCGGCGGCAGGCCGTGCGAGGCGCGGTGGGTGGCGAGGGCCTCATAGGCCTCCTCGCGCGGCTCCCTTGGCACGGCGGCGGACTCCAGGGAGTCGGTGGAGGAGAAGAGCTCGGTGAGGAGGACCTGGTTGCGCCCCTCCACCTGCTGGAAGGCGACGCCGATGCCGGCATGGGTGAACAGGGGGCCGAGCAGGTTCTTGCGGTGGCCGGGGCTGAGCTCGATGCCGAAGTGGGCGGCGAGCGGACCGGAGGCCTTGCCGATGTTCTCGCTGACGGTGCGGTACTGGAAGGCGGTGGAGGCCTTGCGGCCGCGCAGGTCCGAGCCGTCCGGGGCCACGTGGCCGAAGAAGCCCTCGCGGGCCATGCGCTCGCTGTAGGCCTGGGCCACGCGGGTGAGGGTGTCGTCGAGCACGAGCTGCGGCAGGCCATTGGCGCGGCGCAGGCCGTTGATGCGCGAGAGCAGCGCCGAGCGGGCGTCCTCCACGGTGGTGGGCTCGATGATGCGCTCGCGCTCGCCGCGCTGGGGCGAGGCCCCCACGTCCACGAAGAAGAGGGCGGCCATTTCGGGCCCGCGCTCGCCGTGGCCGATGAGCTCCACGGTGTAGCGGCCCTCGGTGGGCAAGAGCAGCCGGGTGCAGAAGGCGGGGCCCGACTCGCGGGTGAGCGGGATGCGGTCCACGCGGCCGCCGGGGAAGGTGACGTAGACCTCGGCCCAGCGCAGCGGGTTCTCGAGCTGGCCGCACAGGCTTTGGCCGGTGCCGGCCCGCTCGAAGGTGCGGGGGAAGCGCTGGAGGGTGGCCTTGCGCTGGGTGAGCAGCACGATGAGGGCGGCGCGCTCGCCGTCCACCGCCACGCCCACGCCCAGGTGGGAGGCGGGCTCCTGGTTGAGATCCTTGCGATCGCGCAGGAGGTCCACGGCGTGGTCGCGCATGGAGACGCTGGCGTAGTAGTGGGCTTCGGTGTCCGCGCCGCCCGCGGCGCTGACGGCCTCGGTGCGGGTGTGCAGCTCCATGGCGCGGGAGGGGCCGTGCTCGAGGGCCTCGCGGGCGAGCCTGCGCGCGGCCTGGGTGAGGGCGAGGTCTGCCTGGGGGTGGCGCCGGCCCACGCGCTCGAACTCCTGGTGGACGTAGCGCAGGGCCTGCTGCTCCATGTCGGTGGGCGTGGAGGAGGCGGCCAGCAGGACGCCGAGGGCGAGGGCGAGCATCGCTAGGCGAGGCGGAAGACGAGGGTGGTGACGGCGCCGGCGCCCAGCCGGGTGTTGAGCTGCTCGCGCAGGGAGGCTTCCTGGCGCGACAGGGTGTGTGCCCACTCGGCGCTGGCCACGGTGACCACGAGGGTGCCTCCTTCGAGGGTGTGGGGCCGGGTGTGCTTGGAGATATGGGGGCCCACGGTGGCGTTCCAAACCGGGACGAGGGCCCGGCCCTTCCCGGACTGTTCGGCCAGGCGGGCGAGGACGCGGGGGAGGAGCTGGTCGAGGGTCTGCGGATCGCGCCGGGCCATGGGGCCAATCATCGGCCGGGGCGTGGGGAATGCCAACGGAGGAATGCAGGGCGGCGGTGTCGCGGGTTGGGGGGTATCGAGGCGTGCAACCTCTCGGAATCCGGGCCCGGCATGGAACTGGCTTGGGAGGAGGCGAAGCCCCCGCTTGACAGGGCCAGGGGGAGCCGCTTCCCTGACCCCTGACTGGAGCCGCCGATGAACCCCCCCCTTCGTCTGGCGCTATGCGCCGTCCTCTTGTCGTTCTTGAGTCTCTGGAGTGCCTGCGACGTCCCCGCGCCCCTGCCGGATGAGCCGGTGGACACGCCGCCCACGGGTGCGTGCCAGGTGGATCAGGACTGCCCGGATCCAGGGCTCTTCTTCTGTGACACGGTGACGTCGCGCTGCCTGGCGGCCTGCCGGACGCAGGAGGACTGCACGGCGGCGAAGCGGGGCGAGTACCGGATCGCCGAGTGCGATGGCAACGCGCTGGGCTGCCGGTGCGACAACAGCCGGTGCGTGGTGGCGCAGTGCTCGGCGGACGCGGAGTGCGCGGGGGCGGGGCAGGTGTGCCGCAACGGCCGGTGTGGAGCGGCGCCGGAGGCGAGCACGGTGACGGCGTGCCGGGTGACGCCGGACTTCGTGGTGGGGCGGGAGGGGACGGTGGCGCGCTTCTCGGTGCTGGCGATGGACGCGGCGGGCCGGGCGGTGGTGGTGCCCTCGGGCGCGGCGTGGACGGCGCTGGACGGGAGCGTGGCGGTGGAGGGCGCGGGCACGGCGGTGGAGTCCGCCTTCGTGCTGTCGGCGGTGACGGAAGGGGCGCGGGAGTCGGTACAGGCGCGGGTGGGCGGGGCCACGTGCACGGCGCGCGTATCGGTGCTGGGGGCGGCGGTGGTGCCGGGGCAGCTGCGCGCGGTGGTGAAGGACGAGCTGACGGGCCGTCCCATCTCGGGGGCGGTGGTGGTGGTGGCGGATGGGCAGGGAGCGGTGACGGCCTCGGCCACGACGGATGCGAGCGGCGTGGTGACGCTGGTGGCGCCGAAGGAGGCGGGGAGCGTCTCCGTGTTCCACGAGGAGTTCGCCTACCTGACGGTGGCGCACGAGGGGGCGGGAGGCCCGATGGATCTGGCGTTGCCGCTGCGGCGCAACCCGGCGGACCGGTACGGCGGGTACAAGGGCACCTTCCGGAACATGTCGACGAGCCAGGACATGCACGCGGGGCTGGCGGGGCTGTCGGCGCCGGACGCGGTGACGGAGGTGTCGGCGTCGCTGCTGGCGGGGCCGGTGCGGAGGGTGGCGTTCACGATGGGAGGCCAGGCGCGCGAGGCGACGCTGCCGGCGGGGGCGTACGTGGTGCTGCCGGGCAGCACGCTGGAGGCGACGGACGTGTCGGCACAGGGGCTGGCGGGCGTGTGCGGCGCGCCGGGGGACTTCGCGAGCGCGGAGGCGGCGATGGCCGCGGGGGCGTGTGGCACGAGGACGGCGTGGGCGCTGGGCGGGGACATTCCGCTGAGCGCGCTGCCGCTGGTGTCGGGCTCGGTGGACGTGGGGCAGCTGCTGGCGCAGACGATTCCGCTGCTGCGCACCTTCAGCTCCTCGGTGGTGCGTGACGTGGAGTTCCGGCTGAAGGAGACGCCGGAGACGGAGACGGGCGCGCCGGACTTCCGGGACCAGGCGCACTTCACGGTGGTGGACCACGATTTCCAGGCGGAGCAGCGCATGGGGCTGGGCTTCCAGTTCGCGGTGCGGGTGCCGTCGCTGCCGAGCTACCGGGGTTACATGGACAGCGCGGCGGTGCTGGGCGCGGTGCGGGTGCCGGGGCGCGGCGTGGTGCCGCTGGGCCTGGGCATGGGGGTGAACACGAACCCGGCGGACCACACCACGGACACGCAGGCGGGCCTGCCGGGGCCGGGACTGGTGAGCGTGCGGATGGCGCCCGCGCACCATGGGCTCGAGGGCAGCCCGTACGAGCTGATGGTCACGGCCTCGTCCTCGGCGGCGAGCGGCGATGCGACGGCGGGAGCGGCCTCCAGCGTGCTCATCCACCGGACGCTGCAGAAGCTGCCGTTCGATCCGAAGGGAGGCACGCCGGTGGTGGTGGGCGGGCCCTTCCTGCCGGTGCCCGAGGGGGCGCGCTACAACTACAACCCGGTGGCGGGGGGAGGGCTGGAGGGCAGGCAGTTGCGTTTCATCGGAGCGCCGGAGCTGCCCTCGGCGACGGTGCTGCGCGCGGTGTTCACGAACCAGGCGGAGCGCCGCTGGGTGGTGCTGATGGACGTGGCGAGGGCCTCGACGGGCGTGCGGCTGCCGCTGCCGCCCGGGGGCTTGGAGGATCGGACGTACTACGGGGACACGGTGGGCTCGCGCTCGCCCATGGGGATGCAGGCGCTGGTGGTGCGCCGGACGGGGACGTCGGCGGGGGCGGCGATGAACCTGCACGGGCTGGTGGAGGCGGATGGGGTGGACCTGGAGCACCTGGGAGAGCTCGCGGTGGCCTGGTCGTCGCTGGACTACGGGCGTCCGCTGGTGACGTGGATGGCGCCGGCGGAGGACGGCCAGAGCGTGACGCGAGGCTCGAAGGTGAAGGTGCGCGTCCTGCGCTTCCGGGTGGGCAGCGGCCCCTTGGACGAGGGCTACGTGCGGTTGACGTTCTCGGGAGGCGCGGGCTGCGAGGCATCGCCGGTGAATGGCTACGTGGTGGAGGGCCGCGGGGAGGTGGAACTGACATTGCCCGGGACGTGCACGGGGACGGATGTGCAGCTCAACGCGACGCTGGTGGACACGGCGGGAGTGGAGCTGAGCCCACCGGTCACGAGCCATCGCACCCTGACGATCAACTGAGCCCCTGTCTCGATTGTTGAGAACCACCCGAGCAACTTCCCCTCTCCCTTTGGGAGAGGATCCCCCCGTCGTTCAAAGGGGGGGCAAGCCCCCCGGGGTGAGGGTGCCCGGGCCCCGGGTTGGACCCCGGCGCTGGCTTCGAAGGTTTTCCGGGTGCTACCGTCTTGTCGGGTATGGCGCAGAACGACACGGTCGTCACAGTCATCTCGAAGATCTCGGAGCGGCCGGTCGATCAAGACGCCGCGCTGGTGGTCATCTACGGCCTGGAGCTGGGCCGGAAGTACGACCTCTGCAAGGAGGAGACGCTGATTGGACGCTCCTCGATGGCGGAGATCCAGGTGGACCAGGAGTCCATCAGCCGCAACCACGCCTGCATCGCGAACACGAAGCGTGGGGTGTTCATCAAGGATCTGGAGTCGACGAACGGGACGTTCGTGAACGACGAGCCGGTGCATCGCGAGAAGGCGCTGCACAACGGGGATCTGGTGAAGATCGGGCGGACGATCTTCAAGTTCATCGCGGGAGGGAACATCGAGGCGGCGTACCACGATGAGATCTACCGGCTGACGACGATGGACGGGCTGACGCAGATCTACAACCGGCGCTATTTCGAGGAGGCGCTGGAGCGGGAGGTCTCGAGGTCGCGGAGGTACGAGCGGAGCCTGGCGCTGGTGATGTTCGACGTGGACCACTTCAAGCAGGTGAACGATCGGTACGGGCACCTGGCGGGGGACTACGTGCTGAAGCAGCTGGCATCGGCGCTGAAGACGAGGATCCGGCGGGAGGACGTGTTCGCGAGGTACGGCGGGGAGGAGTTCGGGATGCTGCTGCCGGAGATCGACGCGCCGGGGGCGGTGCAGCTGGCGGACAAGGCGAGGCGGCTGGTGGAGAAGCAGCGCTTCGAGTTCGACAAGAACGTGATTCCGGTGACGATCTCGCTGGGAGTGGCGGTGCTGGCGGCGGACCACCGGGACCTGGAGGACCTGAAGCGGGCGGCGGACGCGAAGCTGTACGAGGCGAAGGCTGCGGGCCGCAACCGCGTGTGCGCGTGACGCCCAGGTCCTTTCGGCTCCTGGGCTGGGGGGGCGCGAATGGCCCTCATCGAAAGGCGCGAGCGAACTCTTCTAGGGCAGACGTGAGATCTTCAAGCGCTGGATCGTTCCGAGGGAGCTTGTTCTCCGGCTGCTGAAAGAACGTCTCAGCGCCGGAGAGAACAGCCTGGCACAGTGTCTTGGCCTCCACCTCGCCGAGAAGGCTTGCTCCACATTGAATGGCGATACGTTTTCCCTTCTTCTGGAAGCGCACGGAGAACGAAGAGTCGGCTCCAACGAATGTGTAGTCGCTTCGCCTCTCCAGCAGGAACCGACGCAATCCATCGAGAAGCTCCACGATCGCGATGGCGAGCATCATGGCTTGATCCGGCGCCCTGCCCCGTGAGCTGCATCTGACTTTTTCGCTCGCGAATGTCATGTGTCCCAGGTCAAAGCCCGAGCGTGTGGAGTTCCTTGGTGCATCGGCCCACTCGCATTGGAACTGGAACATCTATCCACCCCTGACTGGAAACATCGTAATGACCCGGTTGGCGTCGTCCGAATCAACGATGACTCGCACCAGGTCTTTCAGACCGTTGAGCTTCACCTTCATTTGGAAGACCTGGATGCGCCTGCCGGGCTCCGAGATGCGGTTTCCATTCTTGACGACGTCCTTCGCGGCTTCCAGGAGTTGCGCGCGAGACGTTCCCGGCGCGAAGAGGTCACCCGCACCAATCGGATGAGTGCCGGTGATGTGCCTTGCTTCGATATGTTGCCAGCCCTCCTGAGGGTTGCCATCTTCGAGCCGAGGCTCCGCCCTGTTAGGTGACCTCGCGGAACTGGCTGGGTGCGCACCATTCGCTCCCTGTCCTTGATTGGCCATGTGGAGGATGGAAATGGAGCCCACACCCAGTTCCAGCGTGGTCGTCACCGTGCCTGCTGACACCACCACCGTCCTCACCGCCAGCAGGCCCTCGGCCGAGAGAGACAGTACGGGCAGGGTGGCCTCCAACCCCTCAAATGTCCGCGTCACCGTGCTGGCGGTGCCCCCGGCCGTACCAACGGCGAGGATGAGGTTCGTCGTCAGCCAGGAGAGCGCCTTCACCTGCTCGCCCCGTGTCATGTACCGCAACCGCTCGAGGTACTCGGGCGAGGAGGCGAGCAGGGCCATGACTCCTGCGGGCACCTTCGGCAGCGCCATGAGGCTGTCCCAGGGCTGGGAGAGCAACTGCCCCATGGCGTGGTACAGGTCGACGAAGGCTTCCTCGGCTCCATCCAGCGAGCGGCCGATGACGTCGGCATCGTCGTACGCCTCGGCCAGGGGTGGACCTTCCATGATGGGGCTCAGTTGCGCGTCCGCCTGCCGGAAGGACCACTGCTTGACGGTGTAGAAGCGACCCAACTCGAAGAAGCCCGCGCGGAAGGCATCCTCCTTCCACTCCACCGGGCCCACCTTCTGCTGCGTGCGTCCGTTGAGCGTCCACGCCAGGTAGCCGTCCGGCCGCAGCACCGCCACCCTCCTGAAGCGCTCCACCCGGCGCAGCAACTCCTCGCGGGAGACTTGCCCTCCCTCCAGCACCTCGCGCAGCAGGTGGCAGGCGGCCATGCGTGGCGGGAAGGAGCCCAGCGTTACGGGCTTGTTCATCAGCACCGTCAGCACCCGGGCCGCCTCCTGGGGCGTAAGGGGCGCGCCTCGCGGGGGCGGGTCGTTGAAGTTGTCCAGACCCGAGAGCAGCAGCAGGTCCTCGAAGGCGTCCACCCGCACCGCACCGCTGGCCACCGCGCGCACGGCCATCTCCGCCGGGCTCACCATGGCCACCTCCGTGCCCCGAGCGCGCTCACCCCGGCGACGGAGCAGCCGCGCCGGCTCGCTCTGGCCCGTGGGCGCGGCTGGGGAGTCGCCACGCAGCTCACCTGCCAATGAGGGGCCGTGCACACCACGCGGGGTGTTCTCCAGGAATGCGCCGCGCCCCGCTGGAGACGTCACCGTGGCGCAGCCCGTGGCCAGCAGGACGCCGCAAAGCAGCAAGGCCGCCCGGGTGCGCGCCGTCTCAGCGGTCATGGTCCACTCCGAGGCCCACGGAAGCGAAGGCGCCCGGGCGCAGCGTCCCGTCCGGTGCCGGAAACAGCAGCTTGCCGCCCTGGCCCAGGGCGAGCTGCATTCGTTGTTTCGAATCGCGAGGATTTGAAGACGCTTGTGGCTGGCCAGCCTGTTTCAGTCCTTTACAAGGAATGAGTTCTGGCCAGTCAATCCCGCCCCGATAAAGCGGTGGAGTTGACTCACCCCGCGAAGACGGAGCGGCGCTCCTTGAGGAGCGCCTGGAGCATGCCCTGGATGGACTCGCGGGTGCGCTCAGTGAGTCGCTGCACCTGGGACATGTCCTCGGCGGCCTCGGGCGGCAGGTCCCCCATGCCGATCGGATCTCCGAAGCGGATGGTCCACCGGGCTGGCAGCGGCGGCGGCGTCAGCGGCAGGTAGGGGAGCCCCAGGAAGCCGGCCGGAAGCTTGCCGAACAGCGGTGCCGTCTCCTCGGCGCCCACGATGGCCACCGGGACGATGGGCGCGCCCGTGCGCAGTGCCAGCTTCACGAAGCCGCCCCGGCCGAAGCGCTTGAGCTGGTAGCGCTGCGCGAAGGGCTTGCTCAGGCCCTGAATCCCCTCGGGGAAGACGATGACCGGGCGCAATTCGTCCAGCAACCGCAGCGCGTTCTCCGGGCAGGCCCGCACCGCGCCCAGCCGGTTCATCAGCGTGCCGAGCATCGGCGCGTGGAAGACCTGGTCCTCCGCCAGCCACCGCGCCTCCTGCAGATCGGGCCGCTCCCGCGACAGCGCCTGCTGGAGCACCGGCCCATCGAAGGGCAACGCTCCCGAGTGGTTGGCCACCAGCAGCACCGGCCCCGCGGGCACGTGACTGGCTCCCTGCACCGACACGCGCCAGTAGCGCTCGTAGAAGAAGTCCAGCACCGGCTGCATCACGCCGCCGAGCGCCGCGTCCTTGCCGTACTCGTCGATGGCCGTGCCACCGCCCATGCCAATGCCCGTGAGCGCCGCGCTCAGCAGGCCCTGCGCCGAGACCATCGTCTTGCCGAACCGCTCGCTGGCCAGCGCCTGGAAGGCGGCCTCCTTCGCCAGCGACAGCAGCCCCGCGAAGCGATCTCCCAGCCGGTGCGGCTCGGCTCCCGGAGACTCGGAGGTGAAGAAGGCATCGGCGGTGCTGCTCACGGCGGGCTGGACGGGAGCCAGCGCGGCCTCCACCTGCACCTCGATGCGCGCCTCCTCCGCGGCCTCTTCCTCACTGTCCGGGGCGTACTCGTCCTGGCTCGCGTCGATCACCTCGACGGCCACCGTCGTCTCCATCACCTCCACCGTGTCCTCGAAGCCGGGCACGGCGACCGGCCCGGTGGGCAGCGGCTCGCCGATGGCTTGCTCCAGCTCTCGCAGGGCCTCCACGGCCGAGACGGCCTCCGCCGCCCGTTCCAACAGCTCCGCTTCCACCTCGGTCAACCCGGGGCCGGCGGAAGCGTCGGGCTCACGCGGCTCCTCGACGGGAGCGCGCGCCTCGGCCTGGACCGGAGTGCCCACCGCAGCCGCGGCGACGGCCTCGGGAGGCATGCGCACCTCCCGCGGGGGCGTCACGGCCTGGGGCGCGGCGGGGGCCTTGGCGGCCTTCCCCTTGGGAGGGGCGGCCTTCTTCCCACGCGCCCCCTCGGCGGGCTTCGGCGCGGCGGTCTTCTCCGGAGCGGGCTTGGGGGCCGGCTTGGACGCGACCACGGGCTTCGCCTTCGGAGCGGGAGCGGGCGCCTTCTTCGCGGCCCTGGCCGGAGCGGACTTCTTGGAGGGCGGCGCGGCCTGGGCCTTCTCCTGGCCCTTCTTTGGCTCCGGGGCGGCGGCGGCCGTCTTGGCCTCCGGGGGACGCTGTGCGGCGCCCCGCTGGAAGGGATCGTTCCCGAGCACACCCTTGGCCATGATCAACTCCTCCGCATCGCCGCCACGGCGTCCCGGGCGTGGAACATGGGAATGAAGCCGAGCTCCTCTTCCGCGCGCTCACCGTCGGCGACCCATCCGTAATGCATGTAGTCGAGCAGGGCGGTGGGGAATCCCGGCCCCCCCAGTGAGGTCATCGTCTTCAGGGCCGCACGGTAGAGCGGTCCGGGAAGGGGGAGCGGCTGACCGCCCGCCTGGCGGATGAGCCCGGAGAGGGGCAGCACCCCGCGCCCGACGATGTTGAACTCGCCCTCGGCATTGGCGCTGAGGGCCTGGTACAGCGCCCGGGCGGCGTCCTCCTCGTGGAGGGCCTGCCAGAGCGGATCGAACCCGAGCAGCGTGGGCACCAGGCGGTACGCGAGCATCCGGGTGGCCGGGTTGTCCATGCGCGGGCCGAACAGCGGCGCGAAGCGCAGGACGATGACACGCGTCTCCGGGCGGCGCTCGCGGAAGCTGCGCACCTGCTTCTCCACCTCGACCTTGTCGGTGACGTAGCGGCTGCCGGGGCAGCCCGACAGCGGCGTGTCCTCGCCCAGCAGGGCGGGGTGCTGGCCCCGCGCGCCGTAGAGCGCCGTCAGCGAGGGGACGATCAACCGCGGCACCCGGGCGCGCCCCACCGCGCTCAGCACGTTCATCGTGCCGATGACCTCGAGCTCATGTGCCAGGGAACCATCGCGCACCGGCCCGTGCAGGAAGGCCAGGTGGTAGAAGACGTCCACGGGCAGCTCGGCGAGGGCGTCGGACAGCTCGCCCTCGGCGTCGTGCCGCGTGAGGTCCACGCGATGGAAATCCACCTTGTCTCCGGCGGGCTTGGCCACGTCCAGGACCAGGATGCTCTCCACATCGGGGTCTTGCTCCAGCAGTGGCAGCAGCAGCTGGCCGAGATCGCCGGCAGCGCCTGTCACCGCGACGCGAAGTCCCCCCTTGCTCGCCTGAGTTCCTTCCATACGGGAGTGGGCGTGATAGCTCAGAAGCCCACCGTTGTCAGCCGCGACGCGTCAGGATTGCTGGCCAACTTCCCGGGTCCTGCGCATCATATGACCTCCCATGGCACGTATCGCCCGCCTCAGTGACGTCCTCATCAACAAGATCGCCGCCGGCGAGGTGGTGGAGCGCCCCGCCTCCGTCGTGAAGGAGCTGGTGGAGAATTCCATCGACGCGGGCTCCCGCACCGTGCGCGTGGCGCTGGAGAAGGGGGGCCTGGGGCGCATCACCATCTCCGACGATGGGCACGGCATGGGGATGGAGGACGCGCGGCTGTGCCTGGAGCGTCACGCCACCAGCAAGCTGCGCGAGCTGGACGATCTGTTCACCATCAACACCAAGGGCTTCCGGGGCGAGGCGCTGCCGGCCATCGCCTCGGTGTCGCGCTTCACCCTGCACACGGCCGAGCCGGGGGCGCAGGTGGGCACGAAGGTGGTGGTGGAGGGCGGGAGCGAGGCGCTGGTGGAGGAGGCGCCGCCGCGGGTGGGCACGGTCATCTCGGTGGAGGACCTGTTCTACAACACGCCGGCGCGGCGCAAGTTCATGCGGCGCGAGTCCACGGAGCTGCAGCACGCGGAGGAGGCGGTCATCCGGCTGGCGCTGGCGCACCCGGACGTGGCCTTCTTCGTGGAGCACGGGGGCCAGCAGCTCTTCACCAGCCCGGCGAGCCCGGGAGACCCGCGCGAGCGCATCGCCGCGGCGCTGGGGCCGGGGGTGCACCCGCACCTGGTGCCGGTGGAGGAGCGGCGGCTGGGGGTGAGCGTGACGGGGCACATCGCCTCGCCCGAGTACACGCTGCCCAACGCGCGCGGCATCTACACCTTCGTCAACCGCCGCTACATCCGGGATCGGGGCCTCAACAGCGCCATCCAGCGTGCCTTCCAGGAGTTCCTCGCGGCGGGGCGCCAGCCGGTGGTGGTGCTCTTCATCGACGTGGACCCGCGGGCGGTGGACGTGAACGTGCACCCGCAGAAGCAGGAGGTGCGCTTCGCGGACGGCAAGGGCGTGGGAGACACGGTGCACGCGGCCATCTCCCGGGCGCTGCGGGCCGCGCCCTGGCTGGGCAACAAAGGGGAGGGTGGGGGGCCCGAGCAGCCGCGGCAGGCCGCGCACTACGCCATGGCGGTGGAGCGCTTCCTCACCCGCGCGCAGGAGGCCACCTGGGGCGCGCCGCTGCCGCTGCCGGGTACGCAGGATGCGTCCGCGCCGGGGTCCGCCGGGCCGGGTGCCCCGTCGCCCTTCGCCTCTATGCCGGGGCCTTCGGGCTCCGCCTTCGCGCCCGTCTCCGCGCTGCTGCCGGGGCGCGCGCCCGCCTTCGGGCAGGCCCAGCCGCAGCTCAACGAAGCGCCACCGCCGGGCTACTTCGGCGCGCTGCGGCCCATGGGCGTGCTGGGCGAGCGCTTCCACGTGTGCGAGGGGCCGGGTGGCACGCTGGTGGTGCTGGACGCCCACGCGGCGCTGGAGCGGGCGCGGCTGATGGGCTTCCAGCGGGCGGTGGAGCGGGAGGAAGCGCCGGTGCCCACGCTCTTCGGCGCCACGGTGGAGCTGCCGGTGGCGGTGGCCAAGGCGCTGGTGGAGGGGCGCGAGGCGCTCGCGCGGCTGGGGCTGGAGGTGGAGCCCTTCGGCGGGACGACGCTGGCGCTCAAGGCGGTGCCGCCCTCGTTGGTGGGCGCGGATGCCCGGGCGCTGCTGGAGGCCCTGGCGCGCGCCCTGCCGCCGCCCGGCTCGGCGCTGGACGCCACCACGCTGGCCGAGGGCCTCCGGGTGCTGGCCTGCCATGCCGCGCGCCATGCCGAGGGCCAGCTCTCGGACGGCAAGCTCCGCGCGCTGCTCGGCGAGCTGGACGCGGCCGACTTCCACCCCTCCTGCATCCACGGCACGGTGGTGGTGCTCGAGGTGCCGCTGCTGGAGCTGGAGCGGCGCGCGCTGCGGCCTCCCAACCCGAAAATTTGACCCTCCAAGCGTCACTGCTACGGTGCGCGCCCTGCCTGTAGCACCGGGGCGGACTGACGCGAGGAGGAGCGCATGCGCGGCGTGATCACCCTGCGGGACGTGATGGCCAACCTGGGCCTGGTCCGGCGGGAGTTCGGCTCGTTGTGTGTCGTGCGGTGCCTGCTCGCCGCCCTGTCCCGGCGCCGCACCACCTTTCTCGAAGTCGCGCTGCGCCTGAAGGACTCCTGACCGATGCGCCGTCTCCTCCTGCTCGCCGTCCTGCTCGCCACTGGGAGCGCCTCCGCCCAGGACGAGGAGCTCTCCCCGCTCAACGGGGTGGGCCGCATGTCCGTCCAGGCCGGCTGGCGGCTCTCCTCCAACGGCACCTTCTACGACAGCTTCTACGCGCTGCCCGCCTACCAGGGCGTGCAGCGGGCCCCCGAGTCGCCGGGCGGCCCCTTCCTGGCGGGCTCCTTCGCGTACGCCGTCACGGAGTTCATCGAGCTGGGGATCGATCTCTACGCCACCGGCGAGCAGCTGCGGCTGACGGGGGCGCCCACCCTCACCAACGTCACCTACGGCGCGCTGGTGGGCCTGCGCTTCCAGACGCTGCTGGACATCCTCACGCCCGAGGGCGTGGTGCCCTTCATCGGCTTCCAGACGGGCCCCACGCTGGCCTACTCGACGGCCGAGGGAGTGGGCTCGCGGGAGCTGTTCACGCAGGCCTGGGCGGGGAACGTGGGAGCGACCTTCCGCTTGTCGTCCCAATGGGGACTGACCGCCGAGTACCGCCTGGCCTTCGCCCGGGGCCAGAGCGTCTTCAACAACAAGCCCGAGTTCAAGGGGCTGGGCTCCTACAACGCGGGAGGCAACTGGTTCGCGCTGGGGGTGACGTACTTCTTCGCGTCCGATCCCATCCGTCCGTTCTCCTCTCCGCACTAGCGGCGTGCCGCTCGCCTGGCCCCCTGCCTTCGAAGAATGCACCGGAAATTCTTCGGGGCGCGGGGTCTGTTTCCGGGGCCGACCACCACGAAGCGGGTGTGAAAAGTCACCAATCCCGCCCGACGGAGCCCCTACGATGCGCGAAGAGGCCGAGATCATTTCCGGGCCCAACAGGAAGATGTCCATGGCTGCTGAGACGAAGCCGGAGCAGAACAAGGAACTGAGTGAGATCCGTAAGGAGGTCATCGAGGCCCGCAACCTCGTGATCAAGACGGACAGCCTGCTGAAGAACCTTCACGCGGAAGTGAAGGCGATCGGCAAGCGCCATGAGGATCTCCAGAAGCGGCAGTGGATCTCCTCGGGCGTGGCGTACGCGATCTTCGCGGCGCTGTGCGTGGCGGGCGCGGTGATGGTGAGCTCGGCGAAGAGCTCCGGCGCGACGGCCGAGCGCGAGCGGCTGGAGAAGACGGTGGCCGAGCTGACGACGCAGCTGGACAAGCAGCGCACGGAGCTGACGGCGACGCAGACGGCCCAGCGCCAGGCGACCGAGGTCTTCCGGCTGATGACGAACCTGCCGGGTGACGAGCGCCTCAAGGGCGTGGACGAGCTGGTGAAGCTGGACACCTCCAAGCTGACGCAGCTGGAGCAGCGGGCGCTCGCCGACAAGGCGGCGCAGCTGCGCCGGGAGATCGGCGACTCGGCGTTCGAGCGCGGCAAGGCGGCCTTCCGCCGTAACGACATGAAGACGGCCATCGATGAGATCTCGCGCTTCGTGGCGATGAACCCGCCGGCGGACCAGCTGCAGGAGACGGCGTTCTTCCTGGGCGTGGCCTACAACATGGAGAAGAAGCACGAGCAGGCGGTGCCGCAGCTGACGCGCTACATCGAGAGCGACCGCAAGGCGAAGAACCGCGACTACGCGATGCTGCTGCTGGCGCAGTCCCTCCAGGAGACGAACCAGCTGGAGAAGGCCGTGCAGATGGTGAATGACGGCGTGACGCAGCACCCGGCCAGCGAGTACATCCCGCAGTTCCGCGGCCGGCTGGCGACGGTGCGGCGGCTGATGTCCGGTGGCACGGCGGCGGCTCCGGCTCCGGCGGCCCAGCCCGCGGCCCCGGCGGCCCAGCCCGCCGCGGCTCCCGCGCCCGCTCCTGCTCCGGCGCAATAGTTCAGGTACACCGCCCTCCCTCTCCCTCTGGGAGAGGGTCGGGGTGAGGGTCGTCCCCACCGAGGGCCTGGGTTCCGAGAGGAGCCCGGGCCCTTCGTTTTGGGGCCCCCTACCGGTGCTCCGCTCATCCCAGCTAGCGTCGCGGCTCTTCTCATTGCGACCCCGGATGAGCTCCAGGGGGGAGGACTGCATGCGTTCACGTTGGCTGGCGGTAGTGGCGATGTCCGGGGTGTGGGTGGGGTGTGGCGGCCCGGCGGCCGAGGCGCTCAACAAGTACAAGCAGGCCTCCCTCACGTCCGAGACCGACGTGAAGGAGTGGGCGGAGAGGTCCAGTGCGCCCAACGTCTACGCCGTCGCGAACCTGGCGGCCACGCTCGTGGCCGTGGTGGGGGGGTCGAGCGGACAGGATGCCAACTGCCCGGTCCAGCAGAAGGACGGCAACACCACGCGCGTCACCGGAGGCTGCACCGACAAGAACGGTGTGGAGTGGCTCGGCTCGCTGGAGCTGGTGAGCGAGGGCGAGGACACCGGGAACTTCCGCTACACCTATGACGGCTTCGGCTACCAGAAGCCCTTCACCTGCGAGGGGACGACCGGCCAGAACAAGGTCGTCTTCCATGGCACCAGCTCGGTGACCGGCACCAAGGCGAAGAAGGAGTTCGCGTTCGACCTCCGCCTGGAGTCCTCCGGGCAGCAGAACGAGGACTCCTGTGACACCACCAACTCCTCCGGCGCCTGGGAGTACAAGGGGACCATCGACGGCGCGGACTCCAGCTTCGGCGAGGGCAAGCAGACCTGGAACGGCTCGGGCCGCATCGGCTACGAGTCGCGGGGCGTGGTCGAGGTGGAGACGAAGGCCGAGGTGGTGGATGGCTCGGTGTGCGACTCCGAGGCGTCCTCCGGCACCACCACCGTCAAGTCGGGCGGCCACACCGCCGTCATCGAGTACGACGGCGCCACGGACTGCGAGGAGTCCAGCACCGTGCAGTGGAGCCTCGACGGGAAGGCCAAGGCGGAGATGGAGGGCATCAGCTGCTCGGCCGTCAGTGGCCCGGCCTTCTCGGCGTGGAGCCTGGCCCTGCTGGGCGCGCTGGGGTTGATGCGCCGCCGCGCGCGCCGCTGAGCCCGCGCTCCGCGGCTCACGCCACCGGGGGAGGCTCCTTCGGTGCCGCAATCCCCGGGTAGCTCAGCGCGGGGCTCTCGATGACCTGGTTGGTCCACGGCACCAGGTCATCGAGGATCCGCGCGATGCCCCCGGCGATGTCCTCGAGCGGCAGATCGTTCTCCTCGGTGCCGAAGGGGTCCTCGATCTCCACGCCAATCTCCTCGATGCCCAGGAACGTGTGGGCGATGAGCAGGATGACGGGTACGGCGGCCCAGCCGAAGGGCTCCACGAGGGCGAAGGGCAGGCCGAGGATGAAGAGGAAGAGCGTCCGGCGCAGGTGGAGCATGTACGCGAACGGCATCGGCGTCCGGACGATGCGCTCACACCCGCCCTGGTAGTCGATGAGCAGCTGGACGTTGCGGTCGATCTCCATCTGGACGATGTCGGAGATGAGCCCGCCGCGGCGGGCCTCGACGAGGATGGCGGAGATGCGCATCGCCACCGCGATGCCGGCGTTGCGCGCGTTGAGGACCTGGTTGATCTCCGCGCGGGGGAGCACGGCCGCGGCGGGCCCGAGGTCGTCGCCACCGCTCCGGAGGACCCGGGTCAGCGCGTACGGGTACACCGCCGTCCACGCCGTCAGGCGGCGCACTAGCTCGAGCGAGGGGATGTTCAGCGCCGCCACGCGCACGAGGTTCCGCGTCTCGTTGACGACGCCCCCCCAGAGCTTCCGCCCCTCCCAGAACCGGTCGTAGGAGGAGTTGGTGCGGAACACGAGCAACAAGCTGAGCACGGTACCGGCCAGCGTGTGCCCGGTGGCGGGGACGTCCACCTTGAAGACATGCTGGTGGAACCAGACCACGGCCGCGGCCCAGGCGGTGAACACGCCGAGCCGTCCGACGATCTCCTTGAGGATGCCGCCACGGAGTTTGAGGAGGTGCCGCCACCAGTGATGCGGGTCGTAGTGGATCATGTCCTTCGACGGCTCACGGCCCGTCGCCCCTGGCGCGGATTCTTCGCCCAGCCCCCGCCGGATTTCTATCGGGATCTGTTGCCTTCGAAAAAGCGGTAGAGTCGCGCCCATCATGTCCGCCTTCATCCATGAATGGCTGAACCTCCTGGTTCGCTGGGTCCACGTGATCGCGGCGATCATGTGGATAGGAGACTCGTTCCTCTTCATGTGGCTCGACAGCCACCTCACCGCGCCGAGCCGCCCCCGCGAGGGCGCCGTGGTGGGCGAGCTGTGGATGACCCACAGTGGCGGCTTCTACGAAGTGGTGAAGCGCAAGTCGCTCGCCAAGGGCGAGATGCCGGACACGCTCCACTGGTTCAAGTGGGAGAGCTACACGACGTGGATCAGCGGCTTCCTGCTGCTCATCATCGTCTACCACCTCAACGGCGCGTCGCTGCTCATCGACCCGAGCGTCTACCCGCTCACGGACTGGCAGGCGACGGCGATCAGCCTGGGAGTGCTGCCGCTCGCGTACGGGTTGTATGAGCTGCTCTGGAAGACGCCGCTGGCGAAGAACAACCGGGCGTTCGCGGCGGTGGGGCTCGTGCTGATCACCGGGCTGGCGTACCTGTTCACCCGCGTCTTCAGTGCCCGGGGCGCGTTCCTCCAGGTGGGCGCCACGCTGGGCACGATCATGGCGGCCAACGTGTTCTTCCGGATCATCCCCGCGCAGCGCTACATGCTCGCGATGACCCGCGAGGGCAAGCCGGTGGACACGACGCTGGGCCTGCGCGCCAAGGGCCGGTCCATCCAGAACCACTACCTGACGCTGCCCGTGCTGTTCACGATGCTCTCCAACCACTTCCCGAGCACCTACGGGGGCTCGCGGCCGTGGCTGGTGCTGGGGTTGCTGTTCGTCGTGGGAGCGGGGCTGAAGTACGTGATGAACTTCCGCGCCCAGACGCCGCCGCTGGCCTGGGCGGGCACGGGCCTGGCGCTGATCGGGGTGATCGTCCTGACGCGGCCGCCGCCGGATCCCGCGCTCGAGCAGTTCGCGGGCAAGCCACCGGTCCAGTTCGAGCAGGTGGCCTCCGTGATGCAGACCCGCTGCACCACCTGCCACGCGGCACGTCCCTCCAGCCCGATGTTCGCCGCGCCGCCGCAGGGCGTGGTGCTCGACACGCCGGATGGCATCCGCTCCCATGCCAGCCGCGTCTTCGTGCGCGCGGTGGCCACCAAGACGATGCCGCTCGGCAACCTCACGGGCATGACGGAGGACGAGCGCGCGCTGGTGGGGGCGTGGTTCGCCCAGGGCGGCGAGGTGCCCGAGGGCGCGAAGATGCCCGACTTCACCGCGCCGCCCGTGGCCGCTCCCGCTCCGGCCGCCGCCGCCACCACCACCGCGGGGACCTCGCTGGCGGACATTCCGGAGTCGTCGCTCAACTACTTCGCCTCGGTGTGCGGCACCTGCCACGGTCCCAAGGGGGGCGGTGACGGCGCGCTCTCGGCGGCGTTGAATCCGAAGCCGCGCAATTTCAATGACAAGGCCTGGCAGCAGAGCGTCACCGACGAGGCCCTCAAGAAGGTCATCGTCGAGGGCGGTGCGTCGGTGGGCAAGAGCGCGGTGATGCCGCCGAACCCGGCGCTCGCGGACGACGCCAAGACGCTCGATGGCCTGGTGAAGCTCATTCGCGCCTTTGGCGCTTGAGGTAGGGACTCCGGAGGGGAAACACATGCAGCCGTTCATCGTGCGCGGCCGTCGCGTGCTCACGCCGCAGGGGATCCGCCCCGCGGCGATCCACATCCAGGACGGGCGGATCTCCAAGGTGGAGGCGGGTGACACCGTGCCTCCAGGGGCGAACGTGCTCGAGGCGGGCGACCTGCTCGTCACGCCGGGCGTGGTGGACAGCCACGTCCACATCAACGAGCCGGGACGCACCGAGTGGGAGGGCTTCGAGACGGCGACGGCGGCCGCCGCGGCCGGTGGCATCACCACCGTGGTGGACATGCCGCTCAACTGCATTCCCGCGACCACCACGCGCGAGGCCGCCGAGGCGAAGCTCGCGGCGCTCGAGGGCAAGCTGCACGTCGACGTGGCCTTCTGGGGCGGGGTGATTCCGGGGAACGTGGACGCGCTCGAGGGGCTCGCGAAGTTCGGCGTGCCCGGCTGCAAGTGCTTCACCTGCCCGTCCGGCGTGGACGAGTTCCCGCATGTCTCGCGCGCGGATCTCGACGTGGCGCTGCCCCGGCTCCGGGACCTCGGGCTGACCCTGCTCGTCCACGCGGAGGCGCCGGGTCCGCTCGATGCCGCGGAGCGGGCGCTCGCCGGGAAGGATCCGCGCGACTACCGCACCTATCTCGGCTCCCGGCCGCGCTCGGCGGAGGACGAGGCGATCGCGATGATCATCGACCTGTGCCGCAAGCACCGGGCGCGCGCGCACATCGTGCACCTGTCGAGCGCGTCCGCGCTGCCGATGCTCCGCGCCGCGCAGCAGGAGGGCGTGCAGATCACCGCCGAGACGTGCCTGCACTACCTGGCCTTCACGGCGGAGGAGATCGCGGCGGGGGCGACGAGCTTCAAGTGCGCACCGCCCATCCGCGAGGCGGAGAACCGCGAGCTGCTCTGGCGCGGGCTGGAGGACGGGACGATCGGCATGGTGGTCTCGGACCACTCGCCGTGCACGCCCGCGCTGAAGAAGCCGGAGGCCGGAGACTTCATGCAGGCGTGGGGCGGCATCAGCTCGCTGCAGCTCGGGCTGTCGGTGCTCTGGACGCTGGCGAAGGAGCGGGGCTTCTCCGTGGAGCAGATGTTCCGCTGGAACGTCGAGGGCCCGGCGCGGCTCGCGGGCGTCTCGGACCGGAAGGGGCGGCTGGCCCCCGGGTACGACGCGGACCTCGTGCTCTGGGACGACGCGGCCTCCTTCGTGGTGCAGCCCGAGGCCATCCGCCACCGTCACCACGTGACGCCCTACGCGGGCCGGCGGCTCTTCGGGCAGGTGAAGAAAACCCTCGTCGGAGGCCGGATGGCGTATGACGCTGCGTCCAACCAGCCCCCGGCCACCGTTGGCCGCTTCCTGGCGGTTCGGAGGTAACCCGTGGCAACGCATCAACCCGTCCCGGCGGAGCTCAAGGGACTCGTGGATCTCTCGTCCGACCTGCTCGGCACGTTCGTGCTCTACGCGACGGACGACTACTTCGCCGAAAAGGAGAACCTGCTCAAGCCGGGCCCTCCCGAGTGGCGCGAGGGCGCGTACACCGACAAGGGCAAGTGGATGGACGGCTGGGAGTCGCAGCGCAAGCGCGAGCCCGGCCACGACTTCGCCATCATCCGCCTGGGCGCGCCGGGCCGGGTGCGCGGGGCGCTCGTCGATACCACGCACTTCAAGGGCAACGCGCCCCAGCAGATCATGCTCGAGGGACTGGAGGCGCCGTTCACCGCGACCCCGGCGCAGCTGCTCGCGGACGAGAAGTGGTTTCCGATCATCGAGCAGAGCGCGGTGAAGCCGGACTTCCCGAACGTCTTCACGGTGGAGAAGGCGAGCGCGCGCGTGACGCACGTGCGGCTGCGCATCTACCCGGATGGAGGCGTGTCGCGCCTGCGCATCTACGGTGACGTGCTGGCCGAGGATCGCACCTTCTGGCGCCCGGGCAGCGTGGACCTGGGGGCGGTGGAGAACGGTGGGACCATCGCGGCCAAGAGCGACGAGTTCTTCGGCCCGCCGGCGAACATGCTGCTGCCCGGGCGCGGCGTGAACATGGGCGATGGCTGGGAGACGAAGCGGCGGCGCACGCCCGGCAGCGACTGGGCGGTGGTGAAGCTCGCGCGGCGCGGCATCCTCGAGCGCATCGAGCTGGACACGCACTTCTTCAAGGGCAACGCGCCGCAGGCGGCGCTCATCGAGGCCGTGGACGCGACGGGCATGGACGCGGACGTCCTGCAGTCGCTGCTCGCCTCCGCCTCGCCGAGCGGCTGGCGCGTGCTGGTGGACAAGACGTCGCTCGTCCAGCACCGGCGTCACCAGCTCGAGCCCATCCACCCCATGCCCGTCACGCACGTGCGCGTGCACATCTTCCCGCATGGCGGCGTGAACCGGCTGCGGCTCTTCGGGTACGCGCTCGACACCGAGGCCGAGGCCACGGTGCTGAAGCGGCTGAACGCGCTCGACGAGAAGGAGGCGCGGACGGTGTTCCAGGCGTGCTGCGGCTCCTCGGCGTGGGTGGACGGGATGATCGCGCGGCGGCAGTTCGAGAGCGTGCGTGCCCTGTTCGCGGCGGCGGACGCGGTGTGGTGGTCGCTGGGGGTGAAGGACTTCCTGGAGGCCTTCGCGGCGCACCCGCGCATCGGCCAGACGAAGAAGGCCGCGCCCCAGAGCGAGAAGTCCGCGGAGTGGAGCAGGGGAGAGCAGCGCTCGGTGGCGCAGGCGGACACCGGGACGCTGGAGCGGCTCGCGAAGCTGAACGACGAGTACTACGAGAAGTTCGGGTTCACCTTCATCGTCTTCGCCACGGGCAAGAGCGCGCCGGAGATGCTGGAGCTGCTCGAGCAGCGGGTGCAGCGCGGCAAGACGGATGAGGTGGAGACGGCCGCCGCGGAGCAGGCGAAGATCACCCGCGTGCGGCTGGAGAAGTGGCTGCGCGAGCAGATGGCGGGACGCTGAAGGAGAGGCACATGGGCATCAGCACGCACATCCTGGATACCTCCCGTGGCCGCCCCGCCGAGGGCGTCACGGTGACGCTGCATGCACAGCAGGACGGGGGCTGGAAGGAGCTCGCGCGCGGGGTGACGAACGCGGACGGACGCGTGAAGCCGCTGCTGGAGACGATTCCCGCGGCGGGCGTGTACCGGCTCTCGTTCGAGGTCGCGCCGTACTTCGCGCAACTCGAGACCGAGAGCTTCTACCCCTCGGTGTCGGTAGACTTCCGGGTCCACGCGCCGTCGGAGCACTACCACGTGCCGCTGCTGCTCAACCCCTTTGGTTTCTCGACGTACCGGGGCTCATGAGCACGCCCCGGGTCATCCGCGCGAAGCCGCTGACGCCAGACGCCTTCGCCCCGTATGGAGACGTCGTCTCCGCGGGGCTGAAGAGCGGCTCGTCGGCGAACCAGGGCACGGCGGTGCGGTTCGACTGGTCGGCGAAGCTGGAGAGCGATCGCGGAGGGGCGAAGCCGAACCTCGCGGTGTTCCGCTCGGTGCCGCAACCGCTGCCCTTCACGGTGAAGCTGCTGGAGCACCACCCGCACTCGAGCCAGGCCTTCCTGCCCATGGTCTGCGCGCGGTTCCTGGTGTGCGTCGCGCCCACGGAGGCCTCGGGTGGCCCGGACGTGGAGCGGCTCGCCGCGTTCGTGTGCGGCCCCGGGCAGGGGGTGAACTACCACCGCGGCGTGTGGCACCACCCCATCATCGCGCTGGACGCTCCGGCGGAGTTCGCGATGCTCGCCTGGGAGGACGGCGGCCCGGGAGACTGCGTGGTGCGGCAGTTCCCGGAGCCGCTGCGGGTCCTCGTCGAGGCCTGAGTGAGGCCTACTGGGCGCCGAAGTCCTGCGTCCAGTAGTGCGCGTAGGTGCTGCCGGAGGCCCGGTAGTAGTACCCCACGCCCAGGTGCTTGTAGCTGGCGCTCATGATGTTGTCGCAGTGCCCCGTGCTGTTCATCCAACCATTCACCGCCACGGCCGGCGTGCTGTACCCGGCGCCGATGTTCTCCGCCGCGGCACGCCAGACGTAGCCCGCCGACGTCATGCGCTGGAACGGCGTGGAGCCGTTGGAGCCCGTGTGGCTGAAGAAGTTGTTCACCGCCATGTCCTTGGAGTGCTTGCGCGCGGCGCAGCGCAGCCGCGTGTCCAGGGTGAGCGCGGGCACCGGAGGCCTGTACACGCCGCCGCACGTGGCTCCCGCCGCGCGCTTCTGGTTCACCAGCGTCAGCACCTGGTTCTCGAAGTCGGTCCAGCCCGTGCTCCAGGTGGTCACGTCATCGCAGTAGGCCAGGGCCGTGACCACGCCGTCCTCCGCGGGGGCCTCCCTCTGCACGCTCTCGCCGACCACGCCCTCGGACGCCGTCTCGGCACACTGCTCGGGACACTCCGCGGGACGCTCCTCGCCCCCACAGCCCGCCAGCAGCACCGCACCCAACAGAACAGACACTCCACGGTTCATTCGCATCACGCCACCGTTCTTTCTTTTCGATGTGTTGTCCAGCGACAGCCCCCGCTGCGCGCCCAGGCCGCCCGAGGAGGCGGCCCTGTATTCCATGTTTCATCATGAATCCAGGTATGTCCATTCTCACGGATTGAGATAAGGATTGGAGATCACGGGGCGAGTGCGGCAGTCTCGTGCCCCCATGATTGCCAGCGAGCACATGCATCGAGCGGGGAGGGCGAGGCTCGCCTTCGAGCGCGTGGGGAACCGGACCGTGGTGCGCACCGCGCTCGCGCACAGCCCCTTGCGGCTGCTGACGCCGCGCAATCACGGGCACGCCGCCTGGGTCTACACCAGCTCGCTCGGAGGCGGGCTGGTGGATGGGGATCACCTCTCCCTGGAGCTGGACGTCGCCGACGGTGCCTCCGCGCTGCTGTCGAGCCAGGGTTCCACCCGCGTCTACCGCTCGCCGCGTGGCTGCCGGAGCGAGCTGTCCGCACGCGTGGCGCCGGGCGCGTTGCTCGCATGGGTGCCGGACCCCACCATGTGCTTCACCGGGGCCCGGTACACGCAGAGCCAGGACATCCAGCTCGCCCCCGGGGCCTCGCTCGTCCTGATGGAGCTCCTCACCGCCGGCCGCAGCGCCAACGGCGAGCGCTGGGCCTTCACGCACTACGCGTCCTCGCTCCGGGTCCACCGCGAGGGCAGGGCCCTCATCGACGAGCGCTGGCTGCTCGACCCGGCCCATGGGGCGCTGCCCGAACGCCTCGGCCGCTTCGACGCGCTGGGGACCGTGCTCCTCGTGGGGCCCGCCCTGGACTCCGCCCGAGAGGCGCTCGCCGCGCACGTGGGAGCCCTGCCGGTGAAGCCTCGCTCCGGGCTCGTCTGCTCCGCCAGCCCGCTCGGGCCCGACGGACTGGTGCTCCGCGTGGCGGCCTCCTCCGCCGAGTCGCTGCTGCGCACCACCCGCGAGTGGCTGTCCTTCCTGCCCTCGCTGCTCGGTGATGACCCCTGGACACGCCGGGGATGAGCCCCAATCCGTGCTGGCCGTGCATGATGCGCGGCGCTAGGGTGGCCTCTGGCCGTCCTGCCCTGGTGCGGGGCGGCCCACCCGGAGGGGCGCATGCACCTGTCACCGCGTGAGATCGACAAGCTGCTGCTGCACGGCGCGGGCTTCCTGGCCCAGAAGCGCCTGGCGCGGGGCCTGCGGCTCAACTACCCCGAGTCCATGGCGCTCATCGCCACCCAGCTCTTGGAGCTCATCCGCGACGGCCGCAGCGTGGCCGAGCTGATGGACCTCGGACGGAAGATGCTGGGGCGCGCGCAGGTGATGGAGGGCGTGCCCGAGATGATTGCGGAGGTGCAGGTGGAGGGCACCTTCCCGGACGGCTCGAAGCTGGTGACGGTGCACCACCCCATCGAGGCCGAGCACGGAGACCTGTCGCTGGCGCTCTATGGCAGCTTCCTTCCCGTGCCGCCGCTGGAGCGTTTCCAGCGTGCGCCCCAGGAGGAGGTGCGGCCGGGAGAGGTGCTCGTGCAGCCGGGCGAGCTGGTGCTCAACGAGGGCCGCGACACCATCACGCTGGAGATCACCAACCGGGGAGATCGGCCCGTGCAGGTGGGCAGCCACTATCCGTTCTTCGAGACGAACCGGGCGCTCGTGTTCGATCGGGCGAAGGCGTACGGGAGGCGGCTGGACATCCCCGCGGGGACGGCGGTGCGCTTCGAGCCCGGGGAGAAGAAGACGGTGTCGCTGGTGGCCATCGCCGGGGCGAGGGTGGTGTGGGGCGGCAACGCGCTGGGCTCTGGGCCGGTGACGCCGGAGAACCAGGAACGCGCCCTGGCCGAGGTGGCCGCGCGGGGCTTCGGACACGAGGAGGGCGCATGAGCCGGAAGATGGATCGCCGTCACTACGCGGACATGTTCGGCCCCACCACCGGGGACCGGGTGCGGCTGGGGGACACGGGGCTGGTGGCGCAGGTGGAGAAGGACCTCACCGTCTACGGCGACGAGTGCAAGTTCGGCGGCGGCAAGGTGCTGCGCGACGGCATGGGCCAGAAGTCCGGGGTGGGGGACGCGGAGGCGCTGGACTGCGTCATCACCAACGCGCTCATCGTCGACTGGACGGGCATCTACAAGGCGGACATCGGCATCAAGGCGGGTCGCATCACCGGCATCGGCAAGGCGGGCAACCCGGACGTGATGGCGGGGGTGACGCCGGGCATGGTGGTGGGCGTCACCACCGAGGCCATCGCGGGCGAGGGGCTCATCGTCACCGCGGGCGGCATCGACTCGCACATCCACTTCATCTGCCCGCAGCAGGCGGACGAGGCGATCGCCAGCGGCATCACCACCTGGGTAGGCGGCGGCACGGGGCCCGCCACGGGCACCAACGCCACCACCTGCACGCCCGGCGCGTGGAACATCCGGCGCATGTTGCAGGCCACGGACAACATTCCGCTCAACATCGGCCTCACCGGCAAGGGCAACACCTCGCGCCCCGAGGGCCTGCTGGATCAGATCGCCGCGGGCGCCATCGGCCTGAAGCTGCACGAGGACTGGGGCACCACGCCCGCCACCATCGACACCTGCCTGTCGGTGGCCGAGGGCGAGGACGTGCAGATCACCATCCACACGGACACGCTGAACGAGTCCGGCTTCGTGGATGACTCGATCGCCGCGTTCAAGGGCCGCACCATCCACACGTACCACTCCGAGGGCGCGGGCGGCGGGCATGCGCCGGACATCATCCGGGTGTGCGGCCAGCCCAACGTGCTGCCCAGCTCGACGAACCCCACGCGCCCGTACACGGTGAACACGCTGGACGAGCACCTGGACATGCTCATGGTGTGTCACCACCTGGACCGGGAGATTCCCGAGGACGTGGCCTTCGCCGAGAGCCGCATCCGGGGAAGCACCATCGCCGCGGAGGACATCCTGCACGACCTGGGGGCCATCAGCATGATGTCCTCGGACAGCCAGGCGATGGGGCGGGTGGGGGAGGTCATCACCCGCACGTGGCAGACGGCGCACAAGATGCGCGAGCAGCGCGGGCGCCTGCGCGAGGAGAGCGGGGAGAACGACAACCTGCGCATCCGCCGCTACGTGTCCAAGTACACCATCAACCCCGCCATCGCCCACGGGCTGTCCCACGAGGTAGGTGCGGTGCAGGTAGGAATGCTGGCGGACCTGGTGCTGTGGCGGCCGGCCTTCTTCGGCATCCGTCCGGAGTTGGTGGTGAAGGGCGGATTCATCGCCTGGTCGCAGATGGGAGACCCGGGGGCCTCCATTCCCACGCCGCAGCCCTTCTACATGCGGCCGATGTTCGGCGCGCGGGGGCGGGCGCTGGGGGCCACCAGCATCGCCTTCGTCTCGGGACGCGCGCTGGCGGATGGGATGGTGCGGGAGTTGGGCCTGTCCAAGCAGATCTCCGGGGTGCGGCGGTGCCGGGGGCTCGGCAAGCGCGACATGCGGCTCAACGACGCGCTGCCGGTGCTCACGGTGGATCCGGAGACGTACGAGGTGCGCGCGGATGGCGAGCTGCTGACGTGCGAGCCCGCCGTCCGGTTGCCGCTGGCGCAGCGCTACTCGCTCTTCTGAGGGACGGCCATGGGCTCCACGTGGAGGTTGCTGCAGCTGGCCGACTCGGGCTTCCCCACGGGGGGCTTCGCGCACTCGGGCGGCCTGGAGGCGGCGGTGCAACAGGGCGAGGTGCGCGGGCGCGAGGGCCTGGAGCGCTTCGTGCGCGAGCTGCTGTGGCAGACGGGGCATGGGGCGCTGCCGCTGCTGGGCGCGGCCTGGCGCGAGCCCTCCTCGCTGGAGGCGCTGGACGCCCGCACGGACGCCTTCCTCACCAACCACGTGGCCAACCGGGCGAGCCGCACGCAGGGGCGGGCCTTCCTGGACACGTGCGCGCGCATCTTCCCCGCGGAGGTGGGACCGTTGCGGCTGGCGGCCCGGGAAGCCGGCGTGCGCTACCACCACGCGCCCCTCTTCGGCGCGGTGCTGCACGTCCTGGACATCGGGCTGCCCGACGCGCAGCGGCTCCTGCTGTCCCTCACCCTGCGCGGGGCGCTGTCCGCGGCGGTGCGGATGGGGATCGCCGGCACCCACGAGTCCCACCAGCTCCAGAACCGGTGCGCGCCCCTGTTGGACACGGTGCTGGAGACCTGTGCCGGGCTGGGCGTGGAGTCGCTGGCACAGACCTCGCCCTTGATGGACCTGCTCGGCGCCACACACGACCGGCTCTACTCACGGCTGTTCCTTTCCTGAGGTGAACCATGCACGACGACCACCGTGGCCACGGCCATGACGACGACCATGACCACACGCACGAGGACTGGGACCACCCGGGCCACTTCCACGAGCGCGAGCAGCCCGAGCGGCGCGACTTCTCCGCGCGGGCCTTCACCATCGGCATCGGAGGCCCGGTGGGCAGCGGGAAGACGGCGCTGGTGCTGGCGCTGTGCCGGGCGCTGAGGGAGCGCTACCGGCTGGGCGTGGTGACCAACGACATCTTCACGCAGGAGGACGCGGAGTTCCTGGTGCGCAACCAGGCGCTCTCGCCCGAGCGCATCAAGGCGGTGGAGACGGGAGGCTGCCCGCATGCGGCCATCCGCGAGGACATCAGCCACAACCTGCTGGCGCTCGAGGAGCTGATGGAGGCGCTCAAGCCGGAGCTGCTCATCGTCGAGAGCGGGGGAGACAACCTGGCGGCGCAGTACAGCCGGGAGCTGGCGGACTACACCGTCTACGTCATCGACGTGGCGGGCGGGGACAAGGTGCCGCGCAAGGGCGGGCCGGGCATCACCCAGTCCGATCTGCTCATCATCAACAAGACGGACCTGGCCCCGCACGTGGGGGCGGACCTGTCGGTGATGGAGCGCGACGCCCGGAAGATGCGAGGGGACGGGCCCTTCGTCTTCACCCAGGTGACCAAGGGGGTGGGGCTTCAGGAGGTCATCGACCACCTGCTCGGGGCCTGGCGCAAGGCCACGGGCGCCACGCTCCGCACCTGACGTCCGGATTACTTGTCGGACTTGCGAGGCCGCGCCGGGCTCTTCCTCGGTGCGGCCTTCTTCTTGTCCTCCTCGCCCGTGACCCCGCTGGGCAGGAGGATCCGTGCCGGGCTCTTCTTCGCCGCAGCCTTCTTCGCCCGGGTGGGCGCCTTCACCTGCTTCTTCGCTGCTTTCGCTCGAGTCGCCATGGTGGGGGGAGTGTACCTCCGCTCACCTGGAGCCGCTGACGTGTCAGCGGGCCTCCCTGACATGTCAGCGGGCTCCGTTGACATGTCACGCACTTTCCCGTGCGCGGCCGCCTCGGGTCCCGAACCGCCTGATTGTGCCTGTTTAGGAGTCGTGCGGGCCGCGGGGGACGTTGGCACATGGGTTGCCTTGGGCACACCGCATGGCCAAGGCGAAAGCAAAACAACCCTTTGAACTGCCAGACTTCTATGTCCCCTGGCCGGCGCGCCTGAATCCCAACCTCGAGGGAGCCCGGACGCACTCCAAGGCGTGGGCCCGTGAGCTGGGAATCATCGGCAAGCCGAAGGACGGGAGCAGCCCCGAGATCTGGGACGAGGCGAAGTTCGATGCGATGGATTACGCCCTGCTCTGTGCGTACACGCATCCCGAAGCTCCGGGCCCCGAGCTGGACCTGGTGACCGACTGGTACGTCTGGGTCTTCTACTTCGACGATCACTTCCTGGAGATCTACAAGCGCCCCCAGGATCGGGCGGGTGCGAAGAAGTATCTCGACAGGTTGCCCGCGTTCATGCCGGTGGACCTCTCCGTCACGCCACCGCAGCCCACCAATCCGGTGGAGCGGGGCCTGGCTGACTTGTGGGCCCGCACGGTGCCCTCCAAGTCCGTGGAGTGGCGGCGCCGGTTCTTCGAGAGCACCAAGCACCTGCTCGAGGAGTCGACGTGGGAGCTGTCCAACATCAGCGAGCGCCGGGTCTCCAACCCGATCGAGTACATCGAGATGCGCCGCAAGGTGGGCGGGGCCCCCTGGTCGGCGGACCTCGTGGAGCACGCCGTCTTCGCGGAGGTCCCGGACCGGATCGCCGCCTCCCGGCCCATGCGGGTCCTCAAGGACACGTTCTCCGACGCGGTGCACCTGCGCAACGATCTCTTCTCCTACGAGCGGGAGATCCTGGAGGAGGGTGAGCTCTCCAACGGCGTCCTGGTGATCGAGCGCTTCCTGGGTGTCGATACGCAGCGCGCCGCCAACCTGACCAACGACATCCTGACGTCCCGGCTCCATCAGTTCGAGAACACCGTCCTGACCGAGCTGCCCTTGCTCTTCGCGGAGTTCGGCCTCAATCCGGTCGAGCAGGCGAACGTCCTCACCTACATCCGGGGGCTTCAGGACTGGCAGTCGGGCGGCCACGAGTGGCACATGCGGTCGAGCCGCTACATGAACAAGCGCTCCGGCGGCTCCGGGGCGGAGGTGACCTTGCCGCTGCCCACGGGCCTGGGGACCTCGGCCTTGCGCATCCCCTGGTCGCCCGGTGCCCTGGGCCTGGGACGGTTCAAGAGCTTCTCCCACGTCCCCTGCACGGCCGTGGGCCCGGTGAAGCTGCCGAAGTTCTACATGCCGTACTCCACGCAGTTGAGCCCCCACCTGGAGGCCGCGCGGCGGAATTCCAAGGCATGGGCGCGCCGGATGGGGATGCTGGACGCCCTGCCGGGCCTGCCGGGCGTCTTCATCTGGGATGATCACAAGTTCGATGTCGCCGACGTGGCCCTGTGCGGTGCGTTGATCCACCCGGCGGCGACGGGCCCCGAGCTCGACCTGACCGCCGGCTGGCTCGTCTGGGGAACCTACGCCGACGACTACTTCCCCGCGTTCTACGGGTACACCCGTGACATGGCGGGCGCGAAGGTGTTCAACGCCCGGCTGACGGCGTTCATGCCCGACGACATCGGCACGGCCGCCGCCGTCCCCACCAACCCGGTGGAGCGTGGCCTGGCCGACCTGTGGGCTCGCACCGCGGGTCCCCTGTCCGCGAACGCCCGGCGTCAGTTCCGCCGCGCCATCATGGACATGACCGAGAGCTGGTTGTGGGAGCTCGCCAACCAGATGCAGAACCGGATCCCCGACCCGGTCGACTATGTGGAGATGCGCCGGAAGACGTTCGGCTCGGATCTCACCATGAGCCTGTCCCGGCTGTCCCAGGGTGATGAGATCCCTCCCGCGATCTTCCATACCCGGCCGATGCGTGCGCTCGAGAACTCGGCCGCCGACTACGCCTGCCTGACCAACGACATCTTCTCCTATCAGAAAGAGATTGAGTTCGAGGGCGAGCTCAACAACGGTGTGCTGGTTGTCCAGCGCTTCCTCGACCTCGAGGCGCCGCAGGCCGTCGAGGTCGTCAACAACCTGATGACCGCCCGGATGCAGCAGTTCGAGCACATCGTCGCCACCGAGCTGCCCGCCCTCGCGGACGATTTCAAGCTGGACTCGGGGGCCCGGGAGAAGCTGCGCAGGTACGTCGAGAAGCTCCAGCAGTGGATGTGCGGCGTGCTCCGGTGGCATGTCACGGTGGACCGTTACAAGGAATTCGAGCTGCGCAATACCCAGACACCCGGGCGGCTGTTGAAGGGCCCCACGGGGCTGGGCACCTCGGCCGCGCGCATCGCGTCGCTGTTCGCGAGCCCCCGGCCCTGAATCGCTATCAACGAGACGAGTGGTCTTCTTCCTAGAAGGAAATGGTAAGTCATGTCGAATATCGTGTTGAAGATTGATGATGCGGAGAAGCAGCAGTTGAGCCTCGGGACGGCCGCGGCGCGCCAGCTGGCGACGACGACCAAGTCCGTTCCGCAGATGCAGGGGATCTCCTCCCGCTGGCTGCTGAAGCTGCTGCCCTTCCTGCAGGTCTCCGGCGGCGTGTACCGCGTCAACCGCCGTCTGAGCTATGCCGTGGGCGATGGCCGGGTGTCCTTCACCAACACCGGCGCGAAGGTGCAGGTCATTCCGCAGGAGCTGTGCGAGCTGCCGCTGCTGCGCGGCTTCGACGATGTCGAGGTGCTGAGCGCCCTGGCGAACCGCTTCGAGCAGAAGGAGCTCAAGGCCGGTGAGGTGCTCACCGAGATGGGCAAGGAGGCGGATTCCATCTGCCTGATCGCCCGCGGCAAGGTGAACAAGATTGGCACGGGCAAGTACGGCGATCAGACCGTGCTCGAGGTGCTGGCGGATGGCGATCACTACAGCTACCAGGTGCTGCTGGAGTCGCAGCACTACTGGCAGTTCACGGTCAAGGCCGTCACCCCGTGCACGGTGCTGGTGCTGCAGCAGTCCGCGTTCGAGGCCGTGGTCGCCCTGTCCCCGTCGCTGCAGAAGCACGTCGAGAACTTCAAGATCCTCCTGAAGCGCAAGCAGGACACGGCGGGCCAGGCCGCCATCGAGCTGGCCGCGGGCCACACGGGCGAGCCCGTGCTGCCGGGCACCTTCGTGGATTACGAGACCTCGCCGCGTGAGTACGAGCTGAGCGTGGCCCAGACGGTGCTCCAGATCCACACCCGCGTCGCCGACCTCTTCAACGAGCCGATGAACCAGACCGAGCAGCAGCTGCGTCTGACCGTCGAGGCGCTGAAGGAGCGCAAGGAGCACGAGCTGATCAACAACCGTGACTTCGGGCTCCTGCACAACGCCGATCTCAAGCAGCGCATCCACACCCGCAACGGTCCTCCGACCCCGGATGACATGGACGAGCTGCTGGCCACCGTGTGGAAGGATCCGTCCTTCTTCCTGGCCCACCCCCGCGCCATCGCCGCGTTCGGCCAGGAGTGCAACCGCCGCGGCATCTACCCCACCAGCGTCGAGATGAACGGCAACATGGTTCCCGCCTGGCGCGGCATCCCCATCGTTCCCTGCAACAAGATCCCCGTGACCGACTCCCGCACCAGCTCCATCCTCCTGATGCGCGCGGGTGAGAAGAACCAGGGCGTCGTCGGCCTGCATCCCACGGCCCTCCCGGATGAGCTCGAGCCCGGCCTCAATGCCCGGTTCATGGGCATCAACGAGAAGGCCATCATGTCCTACCTCGTCACCACCTACTTCTCCGCGGCGGTGCTCGTCCCTGACGCGCTCGGCATCCTGGAGAGCGTGGAGATCGGCCGCGCCTAGGCGCGAGCAGTCCGCGCACAGCCCGGGAAAAGGAGAGGGATACCTTGATCATGGTGAATGAAGTGAAGACGGACCGTGGCAGTGAGGTCGAGACGCGGCAGCTGAGCCTGGCCACGGCCGCGGCCCGGCAGTTGGCGACGACGACCAAGTCGCTGCCGCAGATGGAGGGAATCTCTCCCCGGTGGCTGCTGCGCATGCTGCCCTGGGTTCAGGTGTCGGGTGGCGTGTACCGCGTCAACCGCCGCCTGAGCTACGCCGTGGGTGACGATCGCCTCAACTTCAGCAACATCGGCGCCCGGGTGCAGATCATCCCCCAGGAGCTCTACAAGCTGCCGCTGCTGCGTGGCTTCGAGGGCGACGGCGCGTTGATCGACACCCTGGCCAGCCGCTTCGTCCAGCGGGAGTTCAAGGCCGGCGAGCTCATCGTCGAGGCGGGCCAGCCCGCCGAACATGTGTTCCTGCTCGCCCATGGCAAGGCCAACAAGCTGGGCGCGGGCAAGTATGGAGATCCGATCATCCTCGACGTGCTGGCCGACGGCGACCACTTCGGGGATCAGGCGGTGGTCGAGTCCAACGATCACTGGGCGTTCACGGTCAAGGCCACGACCCCGTGTACGGTGCTGGCGCTGCCGCAGAAGGTGTTCGAGGACCTGATCAAACAGTCCTCGCAGCTGCACGCCCACGTCGAGAAGTTCAAGGCGCGGTTGAAGAAGCCCCAGGACAAGATGGGGCAGGCCGCCATCCAGCTCGCCGCCGGCCACTCCGGCGAGCCGGTGCTGGAGGGCACCTTCGTCGACTACGAGCTCACGCCCCGCGAGTACGAGCTGAGCGTGGCCCAGACCCGGCTCAACGTTCACACCCGCGTCTCCGACCTGTTCAACGATCCGATGAACCAGGTGGAGCAACAGCTCCGGCTGACCATCGAGGCGCTGAAGGAGCGGCAGGAATACGAGCTGATCAACAACCGGGACTTCGGGCTCCTGCACAACGCCGACCTCAAGCAGCGCATCCATGCGCGCAGCGGGCCGCCGACCCCCGATGACATGGACGAGCTGCTCAGCCGGCGGAGGAAGTCGCGGTTCTTCCTGGCTCACCCCCGCGTCATCGCCGCGTTCGGTCAGGAGTGCACCCGCCGCGGGCTCTACCCGACCGTCGTCGAGGTGGAGGGCAGAAAGGTGCTCGCCTGGCGCGGTGTCCCCATCCTGCCCTGCGACAAGATTCCCATCACCCCGGCCCGCACCAGCTCCATCCTCGTGCTGCGCGTCGGGCAGGAGGACCAGGGCGTCATCGGCCTCCATCGGACCGGTCTCCAGGACGAGGTCGAGCCCGGCCTCTCCGTCCGCCGCATGGACATCAACGAGAAGGCCATTACCTCCTACCTCGTCAGCACCTACTTCTCCGCGGCCCTGCTCGTGCCCGACGCGCTCGGTGTCCTCGAGAACGTCGAGCTCGGGCGCTGACGGCTCGCGGCAGCCATGGATTGACGCGGCTCACCGGGGTCAACACCCCGGTGGGCCCGGCGCTGCCCTGAGGACACCCGGGGCGGAAACCGCTCACCCGGGCGTTGCCATGGGGGGCGCGCGGTCGTAAGACGGGGGCCCGTGTCCGAGCAAGATCCCCGGAAAGATCCCCGTTACCGTCCCTTCCGAGCCGCCGCCTACGGCCTCTACATCGCCGTGGTGTCCGCCTTCTGCCTGGCGATCATCATCAGCGTGACGCGCTCGGTGACGGCGATGACCCCGGCGAGGAAGCCCCCGGAGGAGCAGGCGCTGACCTACCGGGAGTGCCTCGACGCGGCGGACGGGCTGTGGTCGGAGCTGGAGTCCGAGCGCGAGAAGCTGGTGCGCATCTCCCCGGCGCGCGAGGTGGACCGGCAGTGGCTGGCCTTCCGCACCGGCTGGCTGCAGCGCATGCGCGACGCCGAGGCGCGCTGTGCGCTCGAGTCCCGGGATCGCACGAGCCTCAAGGAGGTGTTCCGCCGCCTGGAGGACGTGCAGGATCTCTACTCCATCCACGCGGTGCAGTACGCCGGCGAGGTGGGGGGCGTGGTGGACGCGCTGCGCGGCGCCTTCTCCGCGGCCCGCAAGAACCCCGCGGCGGGCCGGCTGCCCTGAGCGCGGCCCCTGCCTAACCGCCGCGGTGGGGGCCCTTGGCGGAGGCCGAACCGCCGTGCAGCCGGGTGTGCAGCGTGTCCGTCAGCAGGTACCAGAACTGGACATTGCCGAAGCTGAGGATGTCCCCGTCCTTGAGCGTGCCCTCGCGGGTGCCGAGCGTGCTGCCGTTGAGGAAGGTGCCGTTGGTGGAGCCGGTGTCGCGCACGGAGCAGCGGCCCTGGGGCTCGCTCCAGCGCAGCACGGCGTGACGCTTGGACACCGAGGCGTCGTCGATCACCAGGTCGCAGTCCGGAAGCCGTCCCACGCTGAGCTCCTCCACGCGGGCGAGCGGGGGCAGGGTGGTGATGAGCAGGTTCTCGAACTCGAAGAGGAGCGAGAGCATGCCCTGCTCGATGGCGCCGGCGGAGGCCACGCGTGTGGGATCGATCGCATCCGTCGAGGGAAGACCGGGAGCGCGTTGAATGAGGACGAAGGGGCCGAGCTGACGGCGGAAGGCCCCGATGGACAGTGACGCGCCGAGCGCGCGCAGTTCCTGGATGGACAGCACGGCGCGGCAGCATGCCAGAAGTCCGGCGGGGCGGGCGTGCGGAAGAAGCGCCGTCGCTGGTGCGGAGGACGGGTTTCGTTGACCGGCCAGTCAAACGCCCGTTACAGTTTCCCTTTCGGCCCGGCCGCCGCCATCGTTGAGAGGCGGTGGCGGGGGCCTCAGCGTTCACCTGTTGCCGTGGGAAGGAGTCGTGTCGATGAGTGGGAGCGGGAACATTCCGATGACCCCGTCGGGTCTGCGGAAGCTGAAGGCGGAGCTGAAGCACCTTCAGACCGTCGAGCGCGGGAAGATCTCCCGGGAGATCGAAGTGGCGCGCGCGCACGGGGACCTGCGGGAGAACGCCGAGTACCACGCGGCCAAGGAGAAGCAGTCCCACATCGAGGGGCGCATCCTGGACCTGAACGACTGGATCGCCCGGGCCGAGGTGATCGACCCGGCGAAGCTGGGCGGGGACAAGGTCGTGTTCGGGGCCACGGTGGATCTGCTGGACGTGGAGTCGGACAAGACGGTCACGTACCGGCTGGTGGGTGAGCTGGAGGCGGACCTGAAGAAGCGGTGGATCGCCGTGACGTCGCCGGTGGCGCGGGCGCTGATTGGCAAGAAGGTGGGCGATGTCGCCACCGTGCAGAGCCCGGGCGGCACGCGGGAGTTCGAGGTCCAGGAGGTCCGGTTCGAGGACCCGCAGGAAGACGCGCCGGCGGAGGGCTGAACGCAGCTCGAGGCCAGGCGGGCGGGGGAGCGGGCGAGAGCTCGTTCCCCCGTGTCGTTCTGGTGGGCGGAGAGAAGGCCGCGTCTTAGGATGAAACGCTCGGATCCTGCCTGTGAACCATCCGCTGACCAGCCTCGTTGGACCGTTGCGGTACGCCTGCCGGAGTGACTTCGCCCATCTGTCGACGGTGAAGGACCTGCGGAGTGTCTTGGAGCGCGCGCTCGCGGGGGCGACGGGGGTGGACGGGGAAGCGCTGAAGCAGATGAGGGCGGCGTTGCCGCACGTGGACCATCCGGCGCCGGAGCGACGCAAGGCGGCGCTGAGGAGGGTGGTCGTGGGGCTGAAGCTGAGTGGGGTGCCGTTGCCCGAGGAGCTGGCCCAGGTCGCCCGTGAAGCGCCCCTCGAGTCCCCCACCGTGCCCAGCTCCCCTCGCCCTCCGGGAGAGGGACGGGGTGAGGGTGCCACGCGCCCCAGGTTGAACCGAGCCCCTCTCCCTCTGGGAGAGGAGCCCCCCGTCGTTCAAAGGGGGGGCAAAGCCCCCCGGGGTGAGGGCCGTCCCGAGCTCGTCCCCGAGTGGAAATCGAGAACCCCGGCTCCGCCGCCCCCGGGAACGCGGACCGCGGATGCGCGGGCGGTGGTGGAGAGTTCCCTGCCGCCATTGGCGCGCCGTCCGGCCCCGCCGCCGCCCGAGGCGAAATCCGCCGCCCCCGAGGAAAAACCCGCCGCGAAGCGCAAGAAGAAGAAGGCGGCGAAGGGGCAGGAGGAGTCGCGGGCGGAGGCGAAGCTGCTGTCGATCGCGCCGCGCTCGGGGCCGCTGGCGATTCCGCTGAAGACGATGGGCAAGAAGCTGGGCCCGAGGCTCCTGGCGGCGCTGAACAAGAAGGGGCTGAAGCGGGTGGGGGACATCCTCTTCCTGCTGCCGCGCTGCTACGAGGATCGGCGCAAGCTGCAGACGATCGCCGAGCTGATGCCGGGGGAGCGCGGGGTGACGGTGGGCGTGGTGAAGATGGCGGACTTCGTGCCGAGCCGGACGGGTAAGCGCTACTTCCGGGCGGTGGTGGCGGACCGCTCGGGGAGCATCGCGGCGACGTACTTCAACGCGGGCCCGTGGCTCAAGGCGCGCTTCCCGGTGGGCAAGCGGCTGGTGCTGTCCGGCGAGGTGCGTGCGTCGCTGTCGGGGCGCGAGATGGCGCACCCGGAGATCGAGCCGGCGGAAGACATCGAGGTGTCCTCGGTGCACTTCAACCGCATCGTCCCGGTGTACCCGGGGTTCGAGCGGGGGGATCAGCGCATGTTCCGGGAGCTGGCCTCGGTGGTGAGCGAGTCCTACTCGGAGCACGTGGAGGAGCCGCTGCCGGCGAGCCTGCGCCGCAAGCTGGAGCTGATGACGCTGCCCGAGGCGCTGCGGGCCATCCACTTCCCGGCGGGGGACGCGGATCCGGAGATGCTGGACCGGCACCTGAGCCCGGCGCACCGGCGGCTGGCGTTCGACGAGCTCTTCTTCCTGCAACTGGGCATGGGCCTGAAGCGGCAGGGGGTGAAGACGGAGAAGGGCATCACCTTCGACGTGTCGGCGCCGCGCCTGGAGAAGGCGCGCGGGGCGCTGCCCTTCCAGCTCACGGGGGCACAGAAGAAGGTCATCGAGGAGATCTCCCAGGACATGGGCGGGCCCGAGCCGATGAACCGGCTGGTGCAGGGCGACGTGGGCTCGGGGAAGACGGCGGTGGCGGTGGTGGCGGCGCTGGTGGCGTTGCAGGACGGCTACCAGGTGGCGGTGATGGCGCCCACGGAGATCCTGGCCGAGCAGCACGAGCGCACGTTCCGCAAGCTGCTGGAGCCCCTAGGCTACAAGGTGGGGTTGCTGAGCGCGGCGGGGACGGCGAAGCGCAAGCGCGAGGTGCGCGAGGCGGTGGCGCGGGGGGAGATCCACCTGGCGGTGGGCACGCACGCGCTCATCCAGCAGGACGTGGGCTTCCAGAAGCTGGGCTTCGTCGTCATCGACGAGCAGCACCGCTTCGGCGTGCTGCAGCGGCACACGCTGATGAGCAAGGGCGTGTCGCCGGACGTGCTGGTGATGACGGCCACGCCCATTCCGCGCACGCTGGCGATGACGCTGTACGGGGACCTGGACGTGTCCGTCATCGACGAGCTGCCGCCGGGGCGCACGCCGGTGAAGACGCGCGTCTTCAACGACAAACAGCGGGCGCGGGTGTACGAGGCGGTGGCGTCCGAGGTGCAGAAGGGCCACCAGGCCTACGTGGTGTATCCGCTGGTGGAGGAGTCGGAGAAGCTGGACCTGGAGGACGCCACGCGCGGGGCGGACAAGCTGCGCCAGGTGTTCCCCGGCGTGGAGGTGGGGTTGCTCCACGGGCGGATGAAGCCCGAGGAGAAGGACCTCGTCATGGACGCCTTCCGGGCCGGCACCATCCAGGTGCTCGTGTGCACCACCGTGGTGGAGGTGGGCGTGGACGTGCCCAACGCCTCGGTGATGGTCATCGAGTCCGCGGAGCGCTTCGGCCTGTCGCAGCTGCACCAGCTGCGCGGCCGGGTGGGGCGCGGCGCGGCGGTGAGCTACTGCTACCTGGTGGCCAACCTGGCGCGCTCTTCCATGGACTCCTCGGAGCGCCTGGGCGTGATGGAGCACAGCAGTGACGGCTTCGTCATCGCGCAGAAGGACCTGGAGATCCGCGGCCCGGGCGAGTTCCTCGGCACGCGGCAGAGCGGCCTGCCCGAGCTGGCGGTGGCCAACCTCGCGCGCGATGGAGATCTGCTCTCGCTGGCGCAGCAGGAGGCGCGGCGCATCCTCGGGAATGATCCGAAGCTCGCCGCCCCCGAGCACCAGGCGCTGGTGAAGGCGCTCGAGGAACGCTGGGAGGGGCGGCTGTCCCTCGCCCGAGTGGGCTGAAGAAGCCAGGCTGAAAAAGAAGAGGGGCGGCCCGGAGGCCACCCCTCGTTCAACAGGGCCCGGGGCCCGCGGTCACACTACCCGCGGCCGAAGGCACGGCGGCGCGAGAAGAGCAGGCCGGCGCCGAGCAGCAGCATCGACACCATCGAGCTCTGGCCGGAGCCGCCCGTGCTGGAGCAGCCCATGCCGCCCTGCTGCTCCTTGGGCACGTCCACCGTCACCTGCTGCTTCGCGGACGCCTTGCCGTCGGACACCGTCAGCTCGAAGACGAGCGTGGCGCCATCCTTGGACTTGGGAGACACGAAGCTGGTGATCGAGCCATCCGCCGGGGTGAGCGTGACGGACGGGCCGGACACCTGCGTCCACTGGTAGGTGAGCGCGTTGCCGTCCGGATCCGTGGAGCCGGTGCCATCCAGCGTGATGCTGTCACCCGCCACGCTGCCGCCGGCGATCTTCCGGGCCAGCGCCGTGGGCGCGCGGTTGACGTTCGTCACCAGCAGGTTGACGGTGACGGCCTCGCTCTGCGCACCCTCCGGGTCCTTCACCATGAGGCGGAAGGTCATCAGGGTGTCGCCCAGCACCTCGGGCGTGGTGAAGCTCAGCGTGGCGGTGTCTGCACCCGTCAGCTCCACGACCGGGCCACCCGTCTGCTCCCACGTGTAGCTGAGCGCGTCGTCGTCGGCGTCCATGCCCTCGGCGTCGAGCGAGAGGTGGGTCCGCTCCTCCACCATCTTGTCGTTGGGACCCTTGACCACGGGCTGGCGGTTGGACTTGTGGACGACCACCTTGACGGTGTCCACGGCCATCAGGTTGGTGGTGTAGGCCTCGAGGCTGAACACCAGCTCCGTGTCCACCTTCACGTCCGGCGCGGTGAAGGTCGTGGTGAGCGCGCCGTCATCCTTCAGCGTCACCGCCGGGCCGCTGAGCTGCGTCCAGACGACCGCGAGCACGGGGTCCCCATCCGGATCCGTCACCGAGCCGGAGAGGGTGGCGACACCGCGGCTGGGGACATGGCTCTCCTCACCCGCGTCCGCCACCGGATCGTGATCCGTGATCACATAGACGGTGACGAGGGCGGGAGCGCTGTTCTCCTTCGAGTCGTTGACCACGAGCTGGAAGACGAAGGTCTCGCTGTTCTCCACGCGGGGCTCGAAGGAGGGCCGGGGCGTGTTGGCACCCGTGAGCGTCACGGGGGGACCGGACAGCTGGGTCCACGTGTAGGTGATCGCGTCGCCATCCGGATCGAAGCTGCCGCTGCCGTCGAGCTTCACCGTGTTGTACAGCTTGTTACCCGTATCCAGCTGCACGGTGAAGTTGGCGACTGCCTGCGGCGTCTTGCCGGCGTGGGCCACCGGGCGGCGGTTGCAGGCAGGGGCCGAGGGATCGCCCGCAGGACCCTCGAAGGCCTCGCGAACGGGGCCACCGAAGGGCAACTGCCGGGGGTCGATGCCGACGAACTGCAGGTCATCCACGTCCAGGCCGTGCGCGCCCACGCCCGGATCGGAGCCGATCCGGAAGCGGAACTGCACGCGCTTGCCCGCGAGCGCGCGGCCGAAGTCCAGCTCCGCCTCGTCGAACCCGGGGAAGGCCGCGCTCAGGCCGGTGTAGCCGGGCGCTCCGTCGAGCGGGTTGGAGAAGCTGCCATCGCCGATGTACTCGGTGTAGCCGGGGTCCACGTCGTAGTCGAAGACGTTGTGCCACTCGAGGCCGTCGGTGGTGAACTCCACCACGGCGCCGTCGTACCCGGGCGAGCCGCCGCCGTTGGGCGTCTCGAAGGAGTGGCGGTACTTGAAGCGGAAGATGAAGTCCGCGTCGGTACGCACCTGCACCCAGGGGGAGGCGAGGGCGATGTCGGAGGTGAAGGGCAGGTCGCGGCCGGTCCAGAAGCGGTTGCCGTTCTCCACCACGCGCTGCCAGGGCTGCTCCGCGCCGAAGCCGGCGACGGACGAGGTCCACGCGGTCGTCTGGGCCTCCACCGTGTCCAGGTCGCTGGTGCCCGCGGACTCGTCGGTGTTGACGAGGCCGTTGTAGCGCACCGGCCTCAACGGATCGGGGAGCGTGGGCTCATCGAGCGTCACGAGGATGCCCGCGCGGGGCTCGGCACCGGTGGTGGCCTGCAGCTTGACCGGGAGCTTCCGGGTCACCGTCTGCATGGGGGCCAGGGCCGGGAAGCTGATGGCGTTGCCCGCGAACAGCTCGAAGGTGGCGCTCTCACCGGAAGGGAAGACATTGGCGTTGAAGGGGCTGGTGCTGTTCCCGCCCACGTTGCGCAAGGTGAGGGTGAGGTAGCCCGTCTCGCCCACGTCGAGCACGCCGTCCTGATCACACCCGGCGAGGGTGTCGTCCAGCTTGATGCTCACCACCTCCAGGTTGGTGCCGGCCTGGAAGCTCTCCACCGCGCCGATGAAGTCCTGGGAGTCGCGGTCCGGCGCCTTGGCGCCGAAGCCCATGCCGCGCCGGGCGAAGGCATTCACGAAGCGCGTGTAGTCCGCGGCATCCGAGGCCTTGGCCACCGACAGCAGGGCGTCACGCGCCTCGATGTAGGTGGGGCTCGACGGGGTGGCCTTGTAGGCGGCCACCAGGTACTGCTTCATCCGGCTCTCCGCCTCCCCGAAGGGGTAGGCGTTGAGCAGCGAGACGTAGCACTCCCACAGCATGGTAGCCCATACCTCGCCACCGTTGTGGACCTCGGAGTTGGCCCGGCCGTCATGGCCGCTCGACACGGGGTGCGTGTCCGGCAGCGGATTGCCGTTGGCGATGTGCTTGAAGGTGAGGCCGTTCTTGCTGAACGAGGTGGAGTAGGGCACGCGGCGGATGCCGTAGTAGGCACCGGGGACGCCGGGGCCGCTGGTGACGTACGAGGACACCGTGTAGACGCCCTGGAACAAGTTGTTGCCCGAGATGGTCCTGTCCGAATCGCGCACCTGCATCATCAGGGCGTGGAAGTCGCCCCAGCCCTCGCCCATGGCGCCGCCCTGGTAGTTGTTCAGGCCGTTGGCGTCACCGATGAGGCGGTTGCTGATGTAGTGGCCCCACTCGTGGGCGACGATGGCGTTGTCCAGCGTGCCGTCGCGGGCCACACCGGGCTTGAACTTCACCATGCGCACGTTGACGGGGCCCGTCCCGAGCGCCTTCTTGAGGGCGGCGCCGTTGCTCTGCAGCACGGCCACCACCGGGACGGTGATGGAGGCATCATCGCCAATGGGGGTGATGCCGCCGGACGTGTTGTTGGCGAGGATCACACCGATGGCGCCCGCGTTCTGCGCGTTCTTCGTCTTGATGGTGAAGGCGCAGGTGCCGCGGTCCAGCAGGGCGATCTTGCCGGCGATGTCCGCCGCGTTGGTGAACGCCTCCGTGCTGCAGCCGTCCGTCACCGTGCCGTGGCGTGCCAGCACCACGTCGCCGGTGAGATCGTACTCCTGGGAGCCGAACTGGGCCGCCGAGGGCGTGACGACCAGGCTCGCGGGGGTGTTGACGTCGAGCCCGAAGCGCGCGACCGGGGTGAACACGTACATCTGCATCCGCGGGGACGCGCCATCCGCGGGGGTGGACATGTTCGCGTTGTCGGTGCCGCCGTAGTCCTGGGCCTCGGCGCGCATCCGGTCGCCCTCGACACCGCCGCGGCCGAAGTTGGCCGCCTGCGCGTTGCCGGAGGCCTCGTCGAAGCCGGCCGCGTAGAACGAGTCGTGCAACCAGTTGGTGACGTAGAAGAGGTTCGTCACCGCCGCCTGGCGCTGGGTGGCGTTGAAGCCGGGCGCCTTGGACAGATCGTAGACGTAGTCGAAGCCCGGATCCGTGCTCTCGCCCGCGAGGGCCGCGCGCACGTCGTTGCTGCCGTACTGGAAGCCGTCCGGGGACGACAGGTCCGCGTAGGCGTCCACGTTGTTGCCCACCGTCTCGGTGGCGCCCGCCGGCAGCCACGGATCATTTCCGGGCAGGCTGGAGATGTTGATGGTGTTGGGCAGCAGATCCAACCGCACGTCCACGCCGTCCGGAACGCCGGGCGCGTAGGGCGTGGTGCCGGTGCCGTGCGGGCCGTCATACGGGGTGAAGGGCTCCGTCGATTCCGCCCAGACCTTGTAGCGGTAGCTGGTGCCGGCGTGCGCGGACAGGTTGTTGCGCATCAACAGCGCGCCGTCCACCGCGGACACCACGAAGGAGTGGTAGTCCGAGCCCGTGGTGTTCTGGAGGGCGGTGTTCATCTCCACGTACCAGGCCGGCACCAGGCCGTCCGGCATCGTGTAGTAGACCTTCTTGGCGCGCGCGGGCACCACCAGCGCGTGGGTGAGGACGTGGGCGGAGCTCACGCTCGCGTCCAGCTCGAAGTGCGAGTAGGCCCCGTTCACCTTGCCGTTGGACACGAAGCCGCGCGCCGGCATGGAGATGCCGGTCTGGTCCTGGAAGGCGATGGCGATGGCCTGCTCGGCCGGGAGCTTGAAGGAGCTGGCGGTGCCGAGGCTGGCCTTGCGGGCCGACTGCGCCGGCGCCAGGTAGCCGGACACGGCCACCAGCTCGAGGTTGCGGTCCATGACGACCTTCACCTCGTTGCGGAAGACCTCGATGCCGTCCACCTGCTGGGCGAAGCGGGCGATGACGGGGCCCTTGCCGGTCTGGTGCACCGACTTCAGCTGCGCGGCCGACACATCCTCGCTGCCCAGGCGGTACAGGTCCGCCACCGACTGCAGGTGCGCGCGAGCGGCCTGCTCCGGCTTGCGCGCCCCCGTCATCTTGGCGCTCACCCCCGTGGCCGGGCCCGAGCCCGCACGGGTGTTCCACACGAAGCTCGGCACGCCGAGCCGATCCTCCATCTGCGACACGCGCAGGCCGCGCGTCCGGAGAGAATCGTCCTGGGCGACGAGCCCCTTGTCCTCCTGACGTGCCAGGAAGGCGTCGTAATTACCGCGATTCGCTGCCAGGGCACTCCCGCTCGCGAGGGGCGTGAGCAGCAAGCCGGCCCATAACGTCTGCCTCAAACGCATGCAGCCTCCGTACTGAACTGTGGGGGTTTCCGGTCTCCACATCCCCTACTGAACGAGCCAGGGTCCGGAAGGTCGCATGATAGTCGTGAATTTGACGGGCCGTCCAAGCGCCCCGGGCCGCCAGCTCTCCTCATCGAAGAGCAGGCAGCGGAGTTGCAAGCAGTGCGCTCCGCGCGATTTCCACGGAGGGCAATGAATTGCGGTTGTGTTGGACGCCGCCCTCAGCGCTGGGCGAAGCGGTTGAGCAGATTGGCGAGCGCCATCACCAGCTCGATCGGATCCACCGGCTTGGGCACATACACGTGGAAGCCCGCGCTCAGGGCGCGCGTGCGATCCTCCAGCCGGGTATAGGCGGTGAGGGCGGCGGCGGGCACCTGGCCTCCCCGCGCCGGAGGCAGGGCGCGCACCTGGCGGATGAAGGCGTAACCATCCTCGTCCGGCATGCCGATGTCCGAGACGAGCACGTCCGGCGGAGCGCGCTGGAGCAGCTCGAGGCCCTCGGCCGCGCTGGAGGCGGGAGTCACCACCGCGCCGCGATCCTCCAGCAGCGCCCGGAGCAGCTCGCGGGTGCTCTGCTCGTCATCCACCACCAGCACGCGCACGCCGGAGAGATCTGGCAGGTACGCGGACAGTGACGGATCCACGAGCACCGGAGCGTTCGGCTGGGACGAGCCCTCGGGAGCCCGCGCCGCGGCCACCCGCTGCAGCCGTAGGGTGAAGGAGGAGCCGCGGCCCTCGCCCTCGCTGTGCGCCTGGATGGTGCCACCGTGCAGCTCCACCAGATGGCGCACGATGGACAGCCCCAGCCCCAGGCCTCCGTAGCGGCGGGTGGAGCTGCCGTCGCCCTGACGGAAGCGCTCGAAGACGTGCGGCAGGAAGGCGGGATCGATGCCCTTGCCCGAGTCCGTCACCTCCAGCTCCACGTGCTCCTCCACGCACCGCAGCCGGATGCCCACCCGGCCTCCATCCGGCGTGAACTTGATGGCGTTGGTGAGGAGATTCCACGCCACCTGCTGCAGCCGCTGGGCGTCACCCTGAACGGGGCCCGCTCCAGGCTCCAGCTGCGCCTCGATGCGGATGTTCCGGGCCGCCGCCGCCGGGCGCACCGTGTCGAGCGCCGCCTCCACCACGGGCGCCAGCCGCACCGGCTGCATGTCCAGGCGCATCCTCCCGGCGACGATGCGCGAGATGTCCAGCAGATCATCGACGATCTGCGCCTGGGCCCTGGCGCTGCGCTCCACCGTCTCCAGGGCGCGATCCAGCTTGTCCGGGGGGAGCATGCCGCTGCGCAGGATGCTGGACCAGCCGAGGATGGCCGTGAGCGGGGTGCGCAGCTCGTGCGAGACGGTGGCCAGGAAGTCGTCCTTGGCGCGGTTGGCCTCCTCGGCCCGGTCTCGCTCCTGGCGCGCCAGCTCGAAGAGACGCGCGTGCTCCACCGTGATGGCGGCCCGGTGCGCCAGCTCCTCGGCCACCCGGAAGTCGTCGGCATCGTAGGCGCTGTGCTCATCGCCCGTGGCGAGCACGAGCACGCCCAGCTTGCGCTCGTCCAGGGAGATGGGCACCGCGACTCCCCCCAGCCCCACGAAGGCCCGCCGCAGCTCCCGCCGCGCCTCGTCCGTCTCCGCGCCGAGCGCCTCCTCGGTGAGCACGGGGAGGAGCTGGGGCCGGCCGCCCTCCATCGCCTCGGTGAGCAGCCCGAAGGGCCCCTCCAGCAGCCGGCCCGCCTTGCGCAGCCGCAGGGCCCGGACGGGATCCACGTCGGTGAAGGCCACCCGCTCGAGCGGACCCTCGCCCTGGCGCAGGTAGAGGCCGCACCACCCGGCGAAGCGCGGCACCAGACTCCGGGTGAAGCGCTCCAGCGCCTGGCGCAGCTCCAACGTGGAGGAGAGCGCGCCGCTCGCCTCGGAGATGAGCTCCAGCGCCTGGCGCGCCCGCCGCTGCGCGGTGATGTCGGTGATGGAGCCCACCCACTCGCGCACGGAGCCGTCCTGCTCCAGCACGGGAACGCCGCGCGACACCACCGGGGTGTACGTGCCATCCGTGCGGCGCAGGCGGTACTCCACATCGTAGAGGCCGCGCGTGGAGAAGGCCCGCTTCCACGCCGCCGACGCCCGGGCCCGATCCTCGGGGTGGATGGCCTCCAGCCACCCGCCGCCGTTGCGCCACTGCTCGAAGGACTGGCCGGTGAAGTGCCGCCAGGTGGGCGAGTCCTCCTGGAAGACGCCCGTGGCATCCGTGGTCCAGAGGATGGTGGACGTGGCCACCACCAGGGAGCGGAAGCGTGCCTCGCTGCGGCTCAGGCTGCGCGCCAGTTGCTCCGCCTTCCAGCGCGAGCGCACCAGGTCCGTCACCTCGAAGGCGAACGCGGCCACGCCGTCCACCCGCCCCACCGCGTCGCGCAGCGGCTGGCAGGTGAGGTGGAAGAGGCGCTCCTCGCGCTGGCCCCCGGCGTTGCGCACCCAGAGCGACACCTGCTCCAGCACGAAGGGGGCGCCGGTGGTGTAGACGCGGTCCAGCACCTCCAGGAAGCCCTGGCCCTCCAGCTCCGGCAGCGCCTCGCGGGCGGGCCGGCCGAGCACCTCCCGGCCCCCATGGAGCTGCCGGTGGCGCGGGTTGGACAGCTCGAAGACGTGCTGGGGCCCTCGCGTCACGAAGGCCACGGCGGGAGCGCTCATCATCAGCGTGTGCAGGCGCGCGGACCCGGCCTCCACCTGCTTGAGCGCCGTCACGTCCCGGAGCAGGACGAGCAGCCCCTCGCCGGTGGGGAACACCCGGGCCTCCAGCCAGGTGCCCAGCGGCGCGACGTACTCCTCCACCGTGGCCGGGGTCCCCTCCGCGAGCGCGCGGCGGCAGGCCCGGCCGAGCTCCGTCTCCTCCAGCCCGGGCAGCTCCGTCCAGAGGGGGCGGCCGAGGAGCAGGTTCCGGGCGCGGCCCAGGAGCCGCTCGGCGCTGGTGTTGACGTAGGTGGGCCGCCCCTGGACGTCGAGTGCGAGCACTCCGTCCGTGACGACCTCGAGGAGCTGGTCGAGGCGCGGCGGCGCGTGGCCGTGCGTGTCCGTCAGCGGAATCATGAGGGGGAGCGTGACAGGTTGATCTCCCGGCCGCCCGCCCTCTCTCCCCGACAACGACCGGCAGTGAACGGCGCAACCAGGCGCGCTCGGGCGCTGAGACCTCCAGCGTTGAGCCGCCCACACCCGGAGTTCATGTGAGCGCGCGGAGCTCCCGCAGGGCGGTTTCCACCTCCTCGGGCGAGTTGAACAGGCTGGGCGAGATGCGGACGTACTTCGTCACGTACGGCGTCACGGTGGCGATGATGTGGCGCTCCTCGAGGCGGTGGACGACATCCGACGCCTTCCACCCCTCCACCTCGAAGCAGAGGATGCCCGCGGAGAGCGCCTCGGCCATGGGCGTGCGCAGCCGCACGTGCGGCATCTTCGCCAGCCCTTCCTTCATCTGCCGGTTGAGCGCGTGGATGCGCTCGGCCACGCGTTGCCGCCCCAGCTGCTGGTGGAACTCGAAGGCCTTGCCCAGCGCCCAGCGGTGCTCGAAGGAGTGGAAGCCTCCCGGGGTCATGAGGGGGCCCGGCGGCTGCTCCTGGAAGGGCGTGTCCTTGGCCCAGATGCGCACGAAGGGGGAGTGGAAGGTGGGAATGGTGCACTGCAGGGTCTTCCAGGCCTCGGGCCTGCCCCAGATGAAGCCCGTGCCCCGTGGTCCGAACATCCAGCCTGCTCGCCCAGGGAGGAGGCGTGTCCGGCTTGAGCCCGCCAATCCCCGCCGTTACAGCCACGTCCCCGGGAGTGGGGCAAGGAGACGGAGCGACGTGGCACAGCCGAAGGAAGTCCAACCGCGGTGGGAGGGGCTGGTGTTCGTCTGCCGCAAGTGCATGAAGCGCGCGGGGGCGAAGGGGCTGCGCGGCACGCTCAGGGAGGAGCTGGGCCGGGACGTGCGCGTGGTGCAGAGCGGTTGTCTGAAGCTGTGCCCCAAGGACCGCGTCACCGTGGTGGTGGGCGGGGACGAGCGCATGCGCTGCCTGCTCGTCGACCCCGAGGAGGACACGGACACGCTCGTCCGCGCCGTCTCCGGCGCGCTCGGCCGCCCGTCGTAGGCGGCTGACGGCGAGGCCTACGGGATCAGGCCCACCTGCCGCAGCATCGTGGAGAGATCGTAGAAGGCTTGGTAGTGGCAGATGCGGCCGTCACGGAACTCCCAGCGGTCCACGCCCGTAACGGACATGCGCTTGCCGGTCGGCTGGGCGCCGGTGGGCAGCGCGCCCAACATCGTCCCCGACAGCCGCCAGTGGAACATCACCGACTTGCCATCCGCGGCCAGATAGGGCGGATCCATCACCTCGCAGGTCAGATCCGGGAAGGCGGTGAAGGAGGCCTCCAGCAGCATCATCGCCGTGGCGCTGCCCTTGCCCGGCTGCGGCAGCATGGGGTCCGCCCAGTACACGTCCTCGGTGACGAGCGCCTGGAGCGGGTTCGAGGCGGACTCCTTCTTCGTCCACGCGGCGGCGTAGCGGCGCACGAAGTCGTTGATGAATTCCTGGGTGAGGGCGGGCATGGGGGAAGGGTCCTCGGCTGAGAGTGAAGGCCCGGAGCTTCGCAGCCGGCTGCTTGCCCTCCAAGGACTCGCGCGGTACGGGCCGTGGCACAACGCCACAGTCCCAGAATGCCACGATGCCCAGGGGGCCCCCGGAGTGTGGCGGGACGCTACAGCTCCAGCCCGGCTGGATCCGAGGGTCTCCAGGGGAGGGCGGTTGGCACGCCCGTCGCAGTGTCCCCCTGCCATGATCAATCGGGTGGAGACGTTGAAGAAGGACCACGGCCGGCTGCGCGTGCTTCTCAACGCCTGCGAGGGGGCGAGCGCGATGGAGCTGCCGGGCCTGTTGCGCCAGCTCCATGATGTCTTCGTGCCGCACCAGCGGGCCAAGGAGCAGCTCTACGACGCGGTGGTGGCGACCTGCCAGGACGCGAGGGATGCGACCACGCTCACGCTGATCAACATCTTCCGTACCAACCTGTCGGTGATGTCCAACGCGGTGCTCGGCTTCTTCATGAACGTGGATCCGGATCCGGACCGGCTCCGGTTGCGCTTCCGCACCGTGTCCACCGCCCTGCGCTCCCTGATGGACACCGAGGAGAAGTCCGTCTTCCCGCTCTGCCTCCGCCAGCAGTCCCGCATGCAGCCCGCCCAATCCCTGCGCATCCAGACCCTCTCCTCGCCGCAGCGGCAGGCAGGTGGACGATGAGCTTCATTCCTCCCGAGGATCTCTCCTTGCTCGACAACGCCGAGCGGCTGTCCTGCTTCGATGCCCCGCTGCTCGATTCCACGCCGGATCCGCAGCTCCAGGCGCTCGTGTCCGAGGCCACCGCGTTGACGGGCTTCCCCATCGCCCTGGTGAGCCTGGTGGTGCGGAAGATCCAGTTCTTCCGGGCGCACGTGGGGCTGCCGCCGGATCTCGAGGCGATGCTCGCCACCGATCGCTGCACGTCCTTCTGCCAGTTCGTGGTGGCCCGGGGCGAGTGCATGGAGATCGAGGACGCCACGCGCGAGCCCGGCCTGCCCAGGGATCTGGTGGAGCGCTACGGCATCCGGGCCTACGTGGGCTTCCCGCTGAAGGTGCTGGGCCGGACGGTGGGCTCCTTCTGCGTCATCGACGCGAAGCCCGCGCGGCTGAAGGTGGAGGTGCTGGCGAAGCTGGGGGAGCTGGCCCTGCGCACGAGCGCCCGGTTGGAGGAGCTGGCGCGCCAGGTGCCGGCCTCGAAGTCCCGCTCCGAGGCCGAGGACAGGGCCCGGGAGGCGTGGCTGGCCGTCGCCGAGGCCCGGCCGCTGCTGACCCTCAGCGAGCGTTTCGCCGAGGGGACGCTCTCGTTCGAGGAGTTCGAGCGGGGCCTGGGAGCCCTGGCGGGGCTGGTGGCCTTGTCCGCCTGACCCGCTCGTCCGCCGACCCGGGCTATGCTTCGGGCGGAGACCGAGGGGGCCATGAACCTTCCGAGAGAGCTGGTCGAGGCGGTGCGCAGGCACCAGGTCGTTCCCTTCGTGGGGGCGGGCGTGAGCATGGGGGTGAAGCGGGGGTTGTTTCCCTCGTGGACGCAGTTGCTGGAGGGGCTCGCGGAGCGGCTGGAGCAGGAGGCGCTGCCGGAGACGGTGGTGGCCGAGGTGCGGCAGCGCATCGCCGGGGGCGACTTCCTCACGGCGGCGGAGATCGGCTTCAAGGAGATGGGGGCCTTCCGCTTCAACCGCTTCCTGCGCGAGCGGTTGCGCGTGCTCCGGCCCGCGGATGCGGATCTCTCCGTGGTCCGGGCGCTCTGGGGTCTGCGGCCCGAGGTGATGCTCACGACCAACTACGACGATGTCCTGTTGTGGGGCCGGGACGGCGCGGAGTCCATCTCCAATGATCAGGAAGACGAGCTGAACCTGATGGACGCCGAGGCCTCGCCGGAGGCTCCGCGGCTCTGGTACCTCCACGGCACCATCCACCGGCTCTCGACGCTCATCCTCGGTGGGGCCGACTACGCGCGGCTTTATGGGGATGGGACCCAGCAGGATGGGCGCTACTCGCTCTATACGAATGCCCTGGTGCGGCTGCGCGAGTGGATCCGGGCCAAACCCTTCCTCTACGTGGGCTTCAGCTTCAGCGACCCCTACGTGCTCAAGCAGATCGAGCACGTGCTGGGCATCACGAAGGGCCGGCACGTGCCGAGCTTCGCGCTGATGAAGAAGGGGAGCATCGAGCGCGGCGCGCTGTGGCCCCGCTACAACATCCAGCTCATCGAGTACGAGGATCACGGCGCGCCCCTGGCGGCCTGTCTGAACGAGCTGTCCCGAGCGGCCTTCGGGCAGCAGGTGCCGGCACCGGCCGCCATCGATCCCTTCTCCTTCCTGTCCGCCGGGTCGGCACCGGGCGACATGTACCGCTCGCCGTCTTCTCCCTCGCGCAGGCCGGACGCCTTCGCGCTCGAGTCCTTCTCGTCCCCGGCCGGTCCTTCTCCGGCGCCCCAGGCTCCTCCCCAGGCGGCGCCCCAGGCCGCGCCCCCCATCCCGTTGGATCCGCCGCACGTGCCCCGGCCGGCGCTGGAGCAGGAGTACGCGCGGATCCTCCGGAGCCAGCACCGGCTGGTGCTGCTCGCGCCCGACGAAGGGGGAGCGAGGTCGCTGGCGCGCCGGGTGGCGGAGCAGTACGGGGAGCGGGTCACCTGGCTGGCGCCGCCGAACCTGCCGGACTGCACGGAGGCCGACTACTGCCGTGCCCTCGCGGGAGACGCGAGCGTCACGAGCTTCGATGCCCTGGTGGAGCACCTGCGCCAGCGGGCCGTGGGACTGGGGCGCGAGCACCTGCTCGTCCTGCGCTACGAGTGGGGGCCGCTGGGGCACCTGGACACGCTCGGCAAGCACCTGCGGCGGTTGATGGAGGAGCCGTCGAAGGTGGAGTTCCACCTGCTGGTAGCGGGAGGGGAGCGGGCGGCGTGGCTGCTGCACAACGTGCCGAAGTTCTCCGTGTACAAGGACGCGCCGCGGCGCGAAGTGCCCGACCTGACGGTGGACGAGGTGCGCCAGTTGCTCGACGGGGTGCGCCTGGACGGGAAGCGGTGGGCCAGCGAGGTCCACGAGGCCACGGGCGGCCATCTGGGCCTGCTCAAGGAGGTCCTGCTCGGAGCCGGGGCTCTCGACCGCGAGGCGGTGACGGCGAGACTGGCGCGCAGCCCGTCGGTGCGAGGCGCGCTCCAGGACCGGCTGCGCGAGGACGAGCGCAACGGCTACGCGGGGAGGCGGAGCTGCCGCTTCGTGCTGGAGGAGGTGCTCGCGGGGCGGCCCGTGGATGCGCTCGAACCGTTGGATCACCGCATCGAGCACCCAGAGGTGCGTCTGTACTTCGCCGGGCTGGTGCGGAGTGACGCGGAGGGGAAGACCGTGCTGCGCTGCCGGGCGGTGGAGCTCGCCGCGAGGGACGCGCTGGCGCGCAAGGACGTGCGGCCGTGAGGCACGGGATTCCCATCCTCTGCATCGTTCTGTCGTTGTGGGCGGCGAGCGCCCGCGCGGCCGGGGATGACGTGCTTGTTCCCGAGGGCGAGTCCCAGGAGTTGCTGGACGAGGTGGCGTGGGCGCCCATGAGGAACGTCAGAGCCGTGGCCTTCAGCCCGGACGGCCGGTGGGTGGCTTCGGTGGGAGGCGATGGCCCGGTGAGATTGTGGGAGGTGGGCAGCGGCCGGGAGGTGCGGAGGTTGGACGGCCTGCACCTGGCGGAGGCCATGGCGTTCAGCCCGGATGGCCGCCTGGTGGCTGCGTGTGCGTCGCGCGGGACGGTGATGGTGTGGGAAGTGGGCACTGGCAGGGTGGTGCGGAGGTTCGTGGTCTCCTTCAACTCGCTTTCGGGTTCGGTCCTGACCGTGGCGTTCAGCCCGGATGGACGCACGTTGGCCACGGGCGGTATCTCCGGTGCCGTGGGCCTCTGGGAGGTGGAGAGCGGGAGGGCACTGGGCTGGTTGGAGGGTCACACCGGTTCGGTACGGAGCGTGGCGTTCAGCCCGGATGGACGCACGTTGGCCGCGAGCGGGGATGGCGGGACGGTCAAGCTGTGGGAGGTGGGCGGTAGGCGGGAGGTGTGGACGCAGGAAGGCCATACGCATCAGGAGATGTTGGCCGTGGCGTTCAGCCCGGATGGACGCACGTTGGCCTCGGGCGGAGTGGACGGAACGGTGAGGTTGTGGGAGGTGGGCAGCGGCCGGGAGGTGCGGAAGCTGGAGGGCCACACGCGGGGGGTGCGGTCCGTGGTGTTCAGTCCGGATGGCCACCTTCTGGTGTCAGGAGGAGCGGACGGGACGGTGCGGCTGTGGGAGGCGGGCAGCGGCCGGGAGGTGCGGAGGCTGCAAGGTCACGTGTTCCCGGTGCAGGCAGTGGCCTTCCATCCGGATGGCCGCACCCTCGCGTCGGGAGGGAATGACGGGACGGTGCGGCTGTGGGAGGCGGGCAGTGGGCGGCAGGTGTGGAAGCTGGCGGGCCATTCCTCTTGGTTGAACTCCGTGGCGTTCAGCCCGGATGGCCGATGGCTGGCCTCGGGCCATGAGCACGGATGGCTGCGGCTGTGGGAGGTGGGCACTGGGCGGCAGGTGCGGGCCTGGGAGGGACATCCGGATGCCGTGGAGGAGGTGGCGTTCAGTCCGGATGGCCGGCTGCTGGCCTCGAGTGGGACGGATGGAACGGTGCGCGTGTGGGAAGTGGTCAGTGGGCGAGAGGTGATGCGGCTGACGAGTCATCGGGATTGGAGGGGGAGCATCGCGTTCAGCCCGGACAGCCGGATGTTGGCACTGCGATACGAGGACGGGGCGGTCGGCCTGCGGGACGTGGAGGGGGGAGCGGAGGTACGAAGACTGACGGGCGAGAAGTCCGCTGCGGAGTCCATCCGGTTCAGCCCGGATGGCCGGCTGCTGGTGTTGGGCTATGTGGACGGGACGGTGGGTGTGTGGGAGGTGGGCAGTGGGCGGAAGGTGCGGACGCTGAAGGGCCGGAATGGTCGAGGTGACGTCGCGTTCAGCCCGGATGGCCGGATGCTGGCTGCGGGTGGCGTGGGTGGACCGATCTGGTTGTGGGAGGTGGGCAACTGGCGGCAGGTCCATGTCTTGAAGGGGCATGACGTCTCGGTGAACTCCGTGGCGTTCAGCCCGGATGGCCGCACGCTGGCCTCGGGGGCGAATGACTACACGGTGAGGTTGTGGGACGTGGGGCGCGGGCGGGAGTTGAGGAGGATGAGCGGCACCACCATCGTGACGTCCGTTGCCTTCAGCCCGGATGGCCGCGAAGTGGCTTCGGGAGGATGGGACGGGGTGGTGCGGGTGTGGTCTTCCGCGGACGGGCGTCCGCTCTCCAGGTTCTGGTCCGATGGGGCCTCGAACTGGATGAGCCATCGGGCGGAGCGAGGAGTCCTGCGCCACGATGATGGGCGTCTCCTCCAGCGTAAGCGTGAGGATGGAGCGCTGGAGCCCGTGCTTCCGCCCCCGCCCGAAGCGGCCTCCGCGCTCTCCGTTTCGGCCGCTCCCGGCACGGCTCCTGGCGATTTCGGCGAGCTGGACGAGCTCGTCCTCCACGTCTCCAATTCCAGCAAGGCGGGCAGGGCGTACTGGATCCGCGTCGAGCCGGTCGAGCTTCCACCGGGGCTGGTCCTCCTGCCTCCGCCGGCCGTCTTGCGTCTGGAACCCGGTGGCACGGTAGCCCTTCGAGCCGGACTGTCCTACCTGCGGCCCGAGGGCGGTACGGTTCCGCGGAACACGCGAGTCCGCATCAAGGTCGTCCATGCCTACGGCGAAGGCCCAACGGTCGAGGTGCCCATCCGGCTGCGCGCTCCCGAGGTGGAGGTGGTGGATGCGCCCCGCGTCGATGGAGAGAACCTGACCCTCACCCTCAAGAACACCGGTGAGCAGGCTTCGGGAGCGCTCTCGCTCACCGGGCTGTTCCGGGCAGAGGGCGCCCAGGAGCAGGCCAGTCCGCAGCAGAAACTGGAGGACCTGCCTCCGGGGGTGGAGAAGACGCTCGCCCTGGCCATCCCACCGGAGATGCTCGAGGCGGGCACCTTCTCCTTCGCCTTCACCACCCGGTTCGAGGCGTGGCCGCGCACGAGCACCCGGACCTTCGAGAACGTGAACGTGCAGCTGCCCTATGCGAGATACGGGGCGCTCATGATGGGAGCGTTGCTGATGGGCGTGGCGGTGTATTACACGCGCGTCTACCGCAACCCGGTGGTGGTGCAGACAGCGGCCTCGCCCTCGGCCCTCAGGGCGTATTCCCTCTCCGAGATGAGGGCCGCGGATCTCGCGCTCCAGCGGGCCCGGCGCCGCGATGCCACCGTCATGGCGGCGGGAATCCCCCTCGTTCGTTGGGAGCGCGTCCTCCGGGGGGCGGGAACGGCCGCCGAGGCCGCGGAGGCCTTCTCGGAGGCGGTCGGCGGAAGGCTCGGCGGCGTCCTGGCTTCGGGAGCGTGGGCCGTGTCGTTGCCGCCGCTGCGGCTGCGGTTCGCGCAGGAGACGGCGGTGGTTGTCGTGGATGGCCCGCGCCTGGAGTCGGGCGAGGCCGGGCGGCGCATGGCGGATGTCTTCCAGGACGGCAAGGGGCCGAGCCAGGTGCTCGTGTTGGATCGCACGGGGGCGCAGAATGCCGTGCAGGTGCTGCGTCAGGTGCCGCAGGTGCGCGCGGTCGTCCTGACGGCGGAGCGGCTGAGGGATCTGCTCGTCGCGGAAGAGCCGGTGCGCGTGCTCGAGGCCACCATCGCCGAGCAGGTGGCCGTGTCGGAGCTGTCGCCGTACCAGGTGGCGGGGGCCGTGAAGAGCGAGAGCTTCTTCTTCGGCCGCGAGCGGGAGCTGCGCGACATGGTGGATCGCTCGTTCCGCAACTTCCTGTTGGTGGGCCAGCGGCAGATGGGCAAGTCCAGCCTGCTGATGGCGGTCAGGCGGAGGCTGGAGGCGCGGACGGGCGTGGACGTCCACTATGTGGAGCTCGCGGACGCGGAGTTGCACCGTCATCTCGCGCGGCACCGCAAGCTCGTGCCCGCGGACGCTACCGCGCTCCCTCCCTTCGAGGAGGTGGCGGCGGGAGAGCCCTCGCGGCCCCGCGTGTGGCTGATCGACGAGGTGGACGACTTCGTCAGCACCGACGCGAAGGCGGGCTATCCCCTGGTGCGGGTGATGCGCGCGCTGGCGGAGGAGGGGCGCGCGTACTTCATCCTCGCGGGCTTCTGGGACTTGTACCGGGCCGTGGTGCTCGACGAGAAGCAGCCGCTGCGCAACTTCGCGGAGCACCAGCGCCTGAATCCCCTGGACGCACGCGCGGCGCTCGCCCTGGTGACCGAACCGATGGCCGCCCTGGGGCTCGCCTGGGACGCCCCCTCGACGACGGAGTACCTGCTGGAGCGGACCGGGCGGCGCGCGAACCTGCTCGTACTGGCCTGCAAGGGTCTGGTGGAGACGCTGCCCCAGGACACCCGGACGCTCACCCGCGAGCACCTGGAACGGGTGCTCCGCGAGGATCGCGACCTGCGGGACCAGTGCCGCCGCTGGCGCGGGGACTCGCCGCTGCACCGGGCGGTGGTGCGCCAGGCGCTGCTGCTCGGCCAGCCCACGCGCGAGGAGGTCCGTGTGGCGCTCAAGGCCCGCGGGGCCGATGTCAGTGCCTCGGACTTCGACGAGGCGATGGATCACCGCGAGCTCAGCTACGTGCTGGTGCCGGACGCCGAGGGGCGGCTGTCCTGCCCGGTGCCCCTCATGCGCGGCTACATCGAGTCCGAGCGGGGCCTGGAGCAGGGGCTCTCCGAGGACCTCGAGGATCTCCGCCGGGGGCGCCTCGTGGTGCCCCCGCCCGCCGCGTGAGCGGTACCGGCCCCGCGCCTCTCAGCCGAGCAGCGAGGCCACGATGGCCGGCCAGTCGGTGGTGGGAGGCAGACGGCCCTCGGCGTGCTCGGGGCGGCCACCGCCGCGGCCCCCGGCGGCCTCGGCGGCGCGCTTGAGGAAGGCTCCGCACCCGAAGCTGGAGCCACTGCCTCGCGTGATCAGCACCGACAGACCCTCGGGGTTGCGGCCGGCGAGCAGCACCACGGCCTCGGGCCGGCTGGTGAGCCGGGCGGCGACGGAGCGCAGGTACTCGGGCGTGGCGCCGTCGAGCACCGCCACCACGGGCTTGCCGGGGGACTGCGCCTGCTGGGCGGCGAGCTCCGCGGCGGTGGACTCGGCGAGCTTCGCCCGGGCGGCGCCGAGCGCCTCGCGGACCTCGGTCAGGTCCCTGCGCAGCTTGTCCACCGAGGCGGGCACATCCAGCGGCCCGCACGAGAAGCCCTTGCCGAGCGCGCGCAGGGTGCTGGCCTCCTGCCACAGCTCGCTCCGGGCGCGGCGGCCGGCGGAGAAGAGGACGCGGCCCTTGCCCTTGTAGCGCTCCACGCCGAGCACCCGCACCAGGCCCACCTGCGCCGAGCGCGTGCAGTGCGTGCCGCCACAGGGCGACACGTCGAAGTCCCCCATCTGGATGACGCGGATGTTGTCCGTCACCTTGGGGGCGCGGCGCAGGGGGAGGGCGGCCAGCTCCTCGGGCGTGGGGAAGAAGGCGCGGATGACGATGTCGTCGTCGATGATGGAGTTGACCAGGTCCTCGGCCTCGGCGACGCGGCGCTCGTCGAGCACGTCCAGGTCCACGTCGATGGTGCACAGCGTCTCGCCCAGGCGCGAGGACACGGTGTGGGCGTTGGCCACGTCCACCAGCGCGCGCGAGAGCATGTGCTGGCCGGTGTGCAGCGCCATGTGGACGCGGCGGCGCACGCGGTCGAGCTCCCCGGACAGCTCGGTGCCGACCTCGGGGAGCCCGGTGCCCTCGGGCAGCTCCAGCACGTGGTGGACGACACCCGCGTCATCCACCTGCACGTCGCGGATGGCCCGGCCGCCGAGCACGCCCCGGTCGGCCATCTGGCCACCGGCCTCGGGGTAGAAGGCGCTGCGGTCGAGCACGACGGAGGCGGCACCGTTCCACGTGCCATGCGCGAGCACGCGCCCGGTGAACCGGAAGAGGAAGGGATCGCTGTAGTAGAGGCGCTCGGTGGGGGTCATGGCTCCGGGAGGGATAACACGGGGCGCGAGCCCCCCGCCGCCCCTCCTGTGAATTCAAACAATCCCCGAGAAGCTGCAAATTCTAGAAATCTCATGATATAAGAAGAGCCCTCCTGACCGGCGCTCATGACTCCTGGGCCGCGCCGACCGCCGGGCACATGCCGTGTTCGGCACCTGGGCCCGGGGACGAGGCTCTTCCCATGCGTCTGCGCTCTCTCTTGCTGTCCGGGCTGCTCGCCCTGGCCTTCGCCGCTCCCCAGGCCCAGGCCATCACCTATGGCACGTCGGATGGAAATGCCCACCCGTACGTGGGCGCGCTGGTGGCCGCGGACTGGCTGCGGCCGGGGCAGAAGGACGTGCTGTGCTCGGGCACGCTCATCTCGCCGACCGTCTATGTGACGGCGGCGCACTGCACCACGTATCTGGAGTCGCTGGGCATCACCCAGGTCTGGGTCACCTTCGACGCGGCCTTCTCCTCGAAGGCGAAGCTCTACTCGGGCCGCATGTACTCGCACCCCGGCTACCCCGGCAACGAGCATGACTCGCTGGACATCGCGGTGGTGGTGCTGGACCAGCCGGTGCGTGGCATCACGCCGGCGCGGCTGCCCTCGGCGGGCCTGTTCGACGCGATGAAGGCGGCGGGCACCCTGCCGAGCCAGCTCTTCACCAACGTGGGCTACGGCGGCCAGGAGCGCGCCATCGACGCGGGCGGCCCGGTCATCGGCTACCTCGACACGCGCGAGGTGTCCGTCTCGTCCTTCAACGCGCTCAACGACACGTACCTGCGCCTGTCGCAGAACCAGGCCACCGGCAACAGCGGCACCTGCTACGGCGACTCGGGCGGCCCGCAGTTCCTCGGGGCCGGGGCGGGCGAGACGAACATCGTGGTGAGCACCACCATCACCGGCGACTCGCAGTGCGTGTCGACGAACGTGGACTACCGGCTCGACACGCCGTCGGCGCGCGCCTTCCTCTCGCAGTTCGTCACGCTGCCGTGAGGTGAGGGCAGGGCTGGAGCGGCACGCCGCAGGCTACTTGGGCCCGTAGCGCGTCTTGAGCTCGGCCATGGACAGGCCGCTCCAGCGCGAGAGCAGCTCCACGGCATCGCGGGCTTGCAGGAAGTGGAGCGTGTCTCCGGAGAAGACGGAGAGGAAGACGCCGCCGCAGTGGGGCAGCTTCGCGCCGCTCGACTCGAGGTAGTCCACCAGGCGCGGCAGGGTGTAGTCGAGCAGGAAGGAGCGGACGTTCTCGGCGGGGAGGACGAGCTCGTAGCTGGTGGCGCCGGAGAGCTCATCGCCCTGCTGGGCGCGGACGCGGGCGATGGCCTGGTTGGCCTCCAGGGCGGGGGCGCGGTCGAAGGCGAGGCGGAGCAGTTCGTCGGCGGCGGCGTCCATGCGTGGGCTCTCCTGCCCGGATTCCCACCATGCCGCCCCTGGAAGTGCAAGTGCGAAGGACGGCCGTCTGTGCTCCGGGGGAGCGGGGGAGGGCCTGCAATGGCGTCCTCGAATGGTTAGGCTCGTCGCATGGGAGACATGGAGCTGGCGGAGGCGCTGCGGCGGCAGGGCATCTCCGACGAGCGGGTGCTCGGGGTGATTCGTGAGCTCGAGCGGGCGGAGTTCGTCCCGGAGTCCATGCGGGACGCGGCGGGACAGGACTCGCCCCTGCCGATCGGCTACGGGCAGACGATCAGCCAGCCCTTCATCGTGGCCTATATGACGCAGGCGCTGAGCCTGAAGCCCGGGGAGCGGGTGCTGGAGATTGGAACGGGCTCGGGCTACCAGACGGCCGTGCTCGCGAGGCTGTGCGGCGAGGTGTACACGGTGGAGAGCCTCCCGGAGCTGGCGGGACCGGCCCGCGAGCGGCTGGGGCGGTTGGGCTTCGGCAACATCCACTTCCAGGTAGGCGATGGCACGGCGGGCTGGCCGGAGGCCGCGCCCTTCGACGCCATCATGGGCACGGCGGCCCCGGAGCGGCTGCCTCCGGCGCTCTACCAGCAGCTGCGGCCGGGTGGGCGGCTGGTGCTGCCGGTGGGCCCGCGGCATGGAGCCCAGGAGCTGCTCCGGGTCACCCGGCCGTCCCGGGAAGGGGAGGCCCCCCGGGTGGAGAAGCTGCTGGCCGTGCGCTTCGTGCCGATGACGAGCGCGCCGCCGCCCGGCTTCCTGCAGTGACGACGCAGGGGTGCATTGCCCGGGTGGAGCGGGGCCGGTAACCTTCCGGTCATGATCATCTGCCCCATGTGCGAGCACCAGCAGGCTCAGGGCACCGAGTGTGAAGTCTGTGGGAAGAAGCTGTTCACGACCGCGCCGGTGGCGGTGGCCGTGGCGCGGCTGCCGGACCTGGAGCAGACGCAGCTGGCGGGAGGGCGCGCGCCGGTGCAGACCGCGGCGATTCCCGACCTGGAGCTGACGGCCCAGCAGCCCGTGCAGTACGTCGCCGCACAGCCGATGCCGGAGATGGACACGGGACGCTCGGCGGCGGCGGGCAACGTCATGGTGGCGCCCATCCAGGACATGGACACGGGCCGGGCGCTCTCGGACGGCATGAAGACGGCGGCGCCCACGGGCCCGGTCGTCTGCCGCTACTGCCGCAACGTGCAGGACATCGGGGCGGTGTGCGATCGCTGCGGCATGCGGTTGCCCAAGGCGCGCCTGGCGCAGCCCGAGGCGGCCACCCGGGCGGCGCGGTCCGGAGAGCGCACGGCGTGCCCGAAGTGCCACACGCCCGGTTACGCGGGCCGGGCCTGCGTCACCTGCAGCACGCTGATTCCAGCGGCGGAGTGAGGACGAGAGCCATGGGCACGCCTGCCTTTCACGCCGAATACGCCTGCAGCGAGGGCTGTGGCTTCCGGGCCTCGTTGCTGGAGGTCGTCTACCGCTGCCCGAAGTGCGAGGGGCTGCTGGAGGTGGCGCACGACGTGGAGGCGCTGCGCTCGGTGCCGGCGGAGGAGTGGAGGCGGCGCTTCGAGCAGCGCTTCGGCGCGTCGCGGCTGCCGTACGCCTCGGGGGTGTGGGGCAAGCACGAGTGGGTGTACCCGCAGCTGCCGGCGGAGGACATCGTCTCGCTGGGCGAGGGGCGGGTGCCGCTCAAGGCGTTGCCGCGGATGGCGGCGGAGCTGGGGTTGGCGAGCCTGGATTTGAAGGAGTGCGGAGTTTCGCCGACGGGCAGCTTCAAGGACTGGGGGATGACGGTCCTGGTGTCGGCGGTGAAGCACATGAGGGCGAGGGGAGTGCCCATCCGGGCGGTGGCGTGCGCGTCGACGGGGGACACCTCGGCGGCGCTGGCGGCGTACTGCGCGGCGGCGGGGATTCCCTCGGTGGTGTTCCTGCCGAAGGACAAGGTGTCGCTGTCGCAACTGGTGCAGCCGGTGGCGAACGGCGCGCGGGTGCTGTCGCTGGACACGGACTTCGACGGCTGCATGAAGCTGGTGCAGCAGGTGACGCGGGACGCGGGCCTGTACCTGGCCAACTCGATGAACTCGCTGCGCATCGAGGGGCAGAAGGTGGTGGCCATCGAGCTGTGCCAGGATCTGGGCTGGGAGCCGCCGGACTGGGTGGTGATTCCAGGTGGAAACCTGGGCAACGCGAGCGCGCTGGGCAAGGGCTTCGAGCTGATGCACGCGCTGGGGATGATCTCCAAGCGGCCGAGGCTCGCGGTGGCGCAGGCGCAGCGGGCCAACCCGCTGATGAGATCGTTCCGAGGAGGCTTCGCGGAGCTGGTGCCGATGAAGGCCGAGCGGACGCTGGCGTCGGCGATCCAGATTGGCGCGCCGGTGTCGTTCCGGCGAGCGGTGAAGATGCTGAAGGCGTTCGACGGGGTGGTGGAGGAGGCGACGGAGTCGGAGCTGGCGAACGCGGCGGCGAGGGCGGACCGGGAGGGCACGTTCACGTGTCCGCACACGGGGGTGGCGCTGGCGGCGCTGGAGAAGCTGGTGGCGCAGGGAGTGGTTGCGCGGGGAGCGCGGGTGGCGGTGGTGTCCACGGCGCACGGGCTGAAGTTCCCGGACTTCAAGGTGGGCTACCACCGGGGAGCGCTGGAAGACGTGAAGAGCCGTCTGGCCAACCCCCCGGTGGATCTCCCCGCGAACCTGGACGCGGTCCGCGGCGCGCTGTCGGACCTGTAGCCCGTAGGCCCTGTCCCGGGGCCTCAGAGCCGGCGCAGGTATTGGATGGCGTCCTGCTCTCCGGAGGACGTCCAGCCCTCGTCCATGAGACGGATCAGCAGATCCCGGAGCCCTCGATCCTGACGCAGACGCTGGGCGAGCCCGGAGTCCTGGCGCGCGAGCCGCACGAATTCGAGCGCCACGTCGTCCGCGTCGGTGCTGTAGTCCTGATTGAGGCTCTGGAAGACCATCTGGACGAAGCGGGGATCCGTGCGGTGCTGGTTGGCCAGGGCGCGTGCGAGGCCGGACTCGTCCGTGCCCGTCAGGAGCCCCGTGTAGCGGGATACGAACTGCCGGGTGGCCGGGTTGCTGGTCCCCGCGGTCTCCACGTAGACGTGGTCCGCGAGCATGGCGCCGAGAATGCCGCCGACGAGTGCTCCGATCGCGACGCCCACGGGCCCCGCCCAGATGCCACCGGCCGCCCCCATGGCCGCTCCGGCCGTGAAGCTCCCGCCCAGCCCTCCCGCGATGCTGGCCGCCTCCCGTCCCGTCTGCCACGGACGGTTCTCCGCGGTTCCGATGTTGTAGGCCGCAACGGCGAAGGTGGCGATCCACAGTCCACGTGCCGCCCAGCGCAGCTTCGGAATCCTCGCGGTTTCACTGGGCCGCGAGCGCCCTGCGGCCTCGATCACCTCCTGGTACACCTGGCGCTGCTGATTGCCGTTGAGGGTCTCGATGGGGCGAGGCTCGAGCTTGAGCTTCTTCATGGCCTTGGCGATCGCCTCGTCGAGCGACAGGCCCTTCTGCTTGAGGCTCTCGGCGTAGGCCCTGCCCAGATCGAAATCCCGCGCCCGTTGCAGATCCAGGATCTGATTGCGCATCTCATTGGCCAGCTTGGCGCCATTGAATGCCGTCATCTCGCCGGCCTGGACCGCCGCGCGGATGTCCCGGCTCATGTCCGCGATCTTCACGACGTACTCGGCGCGGACCTGGGCCGCGCGAATAATGCGGATGGCGAAGTTGTTCGCCGTCGTCTCGAAATCCCGCAGGGCCGCTTCCAACCTCGGGTCATCCGCCATCACGAACTTCCTTTGTGCAGGGTATGGACGGCGAGTCGATGCCTCGCCAGCCGCCGTGGATACCGCCAGCCCAGCGGCGGGAACATGCGGAACCGGGCCCGGGGCCCCACTTCCAACTGGTACTCGCGCTCGTTGCGGAAGAACGCGAAGCGGACCCAGTCCTCGCCCGTGGCCCGGATCTCCAGGAGCCCCGGGGCGAACGTGGCGCCCGCCTCCAGGGCATCCTCCAGCTCGCCACCGCGTCCGATCAGGTACACGTGCAGCCCCTCGTCATAGGGGCTGTCCTCGGTGAGCCAGAGGAGACTGCTTCCGTCCGCCAGGTCGAACTGCGCTTCCAGGATGACGCCGGTGACGACGAAATCGAGCACCTTCCCGTCCCGAGCCACCCGGGCCAGGTGCTTCTCCGGGTCCACCTCCACCAGCGAATGTCTCCGCGCCTCGTGCATCGGCTCCTCGCCTTCCAGCCTAGCGGGCCGCCACATGGGCGTGCAAACCACGGCACCTCCCGGTGAAGGCCCGTACTCAGTGTCCTCCTGTTTTCGCGCGCAGCTCGGCCTCGCGGCGGTACACCTCGGGCATGCCCACCCGGAGGAACACGGGAAGGTCCAACTCCGGGTAGGCCGCCAGCACGCGCTGCACGGCCCCGGCCACCGCCTCGTCGCGCACTGGCAGGGTGGGCCCGGTGGCGCGGACCAGCTCGATCACCTTCTCCAGGTACGCCCGCTGCCGCGACAGCAACTCCGGACCCGCGGACGGCCCGCGCCCTGGGTGCACATAGCGGGGATTGAGCCGCGCCAGCTCCTCCAGCCGCTGGAGCCACTCGTGCTGGTAGCCCAGCTCCAGCCACGCGTGCGTGCCGTTGGCCACCAGGTCCCCCGTGAACAGGTGTCCCTCCCACTCCACGGCCACCTGCGCGTCGCTGCACCCCGGCCCCATCACGTGTGCCTTCAGCTTCAGCCCCGCGGCCTCCAGCACCGCCGTCTCCTCGCCAAACGACTCCGGCCGCGGCTCCGCCTCCGGCCAGTCCGGCGCGTACCGGTCCTTGAACCAGCGCGTGCGCAGCTCGAACACCGCCGGAATCCGCTCGAGCACCTGCCGGGCCGTCACCACCCGGATGCCCCGCTCCTGGAACACACCCGTCCCGTTGAACTTGTCCGGGTTGGGATGCAGCACCACCGCCAGCACCACCTTCTTCCCCGTCTCCCGCTCGGCTAGCTCGAGCACCTCGCGGGCCGCCGAGGTCAGGAATTGGGTGTCGAGGACGATCAGTCCCTCCGGGCCTTCAATCCAGTACGAGTGGGTGGAGAAGCCCCAGGGCTTGGAGGTGTAGACCCCCACCCGGGAGTCCTCCTTCAGCCGATGGGCGGTACCCTCGTAGCGGCGCCCGGGTGACGCGGTGGGGGCGGTGGCACAGCCGGACAGGAAGAGCAGCAACAGACTCGCGAACAGTTGGACGTGTTTCATGTCCGGAAGAGTGCACCCGCCCGGCCGTGGCGTCTTTCGTGGGTCGGACGGTTTTTTGTTCCAATCCGCCAAAGGCTCCGAGGGGCACCGCGAGCTCCTGTCCGTCAGGTGATAGAGCCGTGGGCCTCCAGGGCAATAGGTCGCATCGGGACCCTGTGTTGGTATCCGCGCAACTGCCTCGGCCCCCCGTCCCACCCTCCGTCAGCCCGTGAAACCTCATGACTGGCATTGTCGGTGACGGTGGCCCCATGCCCGAAGTCATGACGTGAGCATGAATTCCAGACACATGGATTGTCGACCTTTGCGCGAATGCCAGCGCCAGGCAGACGTGTGAGGTGTTTGCCGCACCGGGCGGGGAGGGGGGCTGCGACTACGAACCTGGGGAGAGAGCACCTTGCGGAACCGCCTGCGATCGAGGCAGTGGACTCAATGTCTGGTTTTCACCGTGCTCCTGGGGCTGCTGGGCCTCTCCAGTATCGGGTGTGACACTTCCAACCCGGCGCCCCCGGGCGAGGATCCGCCCCAGGAAACCCCCGCGCCCCCGCCGCCGCCTCCTCCTCCTGTCGGCACGCTTCCGGCGGGCACCAGCCTGCTGCTTCAGGTCGTCGATGACACCGGCAACCCGGTGACGGGAGCCGCTATCTCCTCCCAGGGCTCTGTCTTCCCCGTCGACAGCTCCGGCCATCTGCTGCTGGAGAACCTCGCGCCGGGCCGCTTGCTGGCCCGCGTGGATGCACTGGGTTTCACGTCGGCCACGGCGGTGGTGGAGCTGCAGGAGGGCGCTCACGCTGGAGCCCGCGTGAAGCTGCTCCACCTGCCCGAGCCTCTTCCCTTCAAGGCCGAAGAGGGCGGCACCCTGCAGACACCGCAGGTGCGCGTCACCATTCCTGCGGACGCCGTCGTGGATGCGCTGGGCCAGCCCGTCACCGGCACCGTGGACGTCACCATCGTCCCACTGGATCCGACGAGCCAGTTGGCCGCGATGCCAGGCCCATTGGAAGCCACGCGCGTGGCGGAGGGCGAGACGGTGCAGCTGGAGAGCGTTTTCATGGCGGAGGTGAGCCTGTGGAGCAACGGGGCGCCCGTGCAACTGGCGCCGGGCAAGTCCGCCACCTTGGAGTTCGTCCTCCCAGAGTCCCTGGCCAGCCAGTTCCACGTGGGGGACAGCGTGCCAGCGTGGTGGTTCGATCTGGACGAGGGCCGCTGGCGCGAGGAGGGGGAGGGAACCATCCAGCCCTCCACGGCGCAGCCGGACAGGCTGGCCTGGGCCGTCACGGTGAAGCACTTCACGTGGTGGAATTGCGACAAGCCGTGGACTGACAAGAGCTGTGTGAACGTGCTCGTGGTGGACGAGAGTGGGGCACCCGCCGAGGGCGTGACGGTGAACGCCCAGGGGGCCAGCTACACGGGCTCCAGCACGCCCGTGCGCACCGGAGCCGATGGCCGGGCGTGCATCGAGATCAAGCGAGGCCACACGGCCAACGTCTTCGCTGGGCTGGCCGATGAGCCCCCCTCGGGCGCGGCGACGGTGACGGGGACGGAGGCAGCGGCCGTGTGCGGCAGCGGCGCGTGCACCGAGGTGCGGCTCACCCTGTCGGACGACGTCATCTGCACGCCGGGGGCCTACGAGACCTGTGCGTACCCGGGGCCGGCTGGGACCGAGGGCAAGGGGTTGTGCCGGGCGGGCCGTCGGCAGTGCAACATCATCGGGACGGAGTGGAGCGCCTGCCGGGGGCAGGTGCTGCCCGGGACCGAGAGCTGCCGGACGCCCTTCGATGATGACTGCGACGGGGCGGTGAACGAGGAGTGCAGCTGCTCGGACCAGGAGGGCTCGCCCTGCTATGGCGGCGCCAGCGGCACACTGGGGGTGGGCATCTGCCGGGCCGGGACGGTGGCATGCGACAAGTTCGGCAACGTCGTGTGTGAGGGGCGACGGCTCCCCCGGCCGGAGACGTGCTCGACGCTCGAGGATGACAACTGCAATGGCGTGAGCGAAGGGTGCGAGCCCGCGCCCGAGTGGCTCTGGGCCGTGGACGCCAAGGGCACGAGCTGCACGTCCTCCACGAAGCTGCTGGGCATGGCCGTGGACGGCGAGGGCAACACGCTGACCCTGAGCGGCTTCAATGGCACTGCCACCCTCGGTGGCGCGGTCTTCACGGGAGACGAGCACGATCTGCTCCTGGTGAAGGTGGATGCCAGTGGTGAACCTGTCTGGGCCCAACTCCTCGACCTCGACAGACGCGACTCCTATTACTCCACGAAGGAGGACATCACCGTGGACGCCATGGGCGCCGTGGTGGTGGCGGGGTCGTTCTACGGCACCCTGAGCATCGATGGTCTCTCGCTGGTCAACGAAGGCCCTCCGAAAACGTTCGTGGCGAAGTTCGCTCCCAATGGCAGCCTGCTGTGGGCCCGGGACTTCGGTGGGAGGCTCGGCAGTGGGGCCGTGGCCACGGACGCCGCTGGCAACGTCATCCTCCTGGCGATGTATGAGGGTGGCGGCATCTTCGTGGCGAAGCTCGAGGCGGGCACGGGAGCGCCCCTCTGGAGCCGGAGCATCCGGGGGGAGAGCGGGTTGCACTTCGCCATCGCCCTCGACGTGGATGCGGCGGGCGATGTCCTGCTGGCGGCCAACTTCTACGGCACGCTCGGCATCGATGAACACGTGATCGTCTCCTCCAGTTGGGCGGGCCAGGATGTATTCGTCACCAAGCTCGAGGGCTCCACGGGCAGGGCGCTCTGGCTCCGGAGCATGGGCCGGATCGGAGGGGAAGGAGGAGGCCCTCCGTACCTGAAGGTGGTGGGGGCGGGCTCGGTGTTGGTGCTGAAGGAGCACGCGGGAGAGACGAAACTCTCCAAGCTCTCCGCGGATGGCTCGGAGCTCTGGAGCCGAATCATCGCCGGCAGATCCTGGTTGCGCCTGCACCTGGGGGTGGACGCCGCGGGCAATGCCCTGCTCACCGGGACGTTCGAAGGCAGTCTCGACCTGGGCGGTGGGAGCCGCCAGTCCGCCGGTCCGGCTGCGTTCGTGGCCTGGTACGACCAGGAGGGCAGGTATCTCAAGGATCACGTCCTCTCCTCGGAGCGCCGTGAGCTGGACGGAGCGCCGCTGGGAACCTCCTGGGGAGTCGGAGCAGGCGTCGACCCCGAGGGCAACCTGCTGCTGGGAGGGTGGTTCGAGGGCACCATGGACTTCGGGCTGGGGCCGGTGCCCACGTGTGCCCCCACCTCCTTCGTGGTGAAGCTGGATCCCACCCCCGTCACGCCCAGCCACTTCAACCCCGTCATCCGCCGGGCCACCCGCTCCTCGGAGACGGCCACGCCCGGCGCGGTGCTCACCTTCGAGGTGGAGGCGTGGGATCCCGAGGGCTCCGCGCTGGGCTTCTCGTGGGCCGCCACCACGGGCTCGCCCGGCACAGCGGACAGCGGCGCCACCACCAGCCGCATCACCTGGACGGCGCCCGCCTGCGTCCGTGCGGACACGCCCGCGGCCCTCACCGTCACGGTCACCAACGCCTTCGGGAAGACGGCCGAGCGGCGCTTCTTGGTCAGCGGGCTGCCGTCCTGTGAGTGGACCTCGACGGGCTCCATGGCCTCGCCTCGCCGTTACCACACGGTGACGCCGCTGCCCGGCGGCACGGTGCTCGTCGCGGGGGGAGAGGGGAGCTCCCCGAGCGATATCCTCGCGACGACGGAGGTGTACGACCCGGCCACGGGCACCTGGAGTGCCGCTGGCTCCATGGTGTGGCATCGCGAAGTCCACACAGCGACGCCGCTGCCCGGCGGCAAGGTGCTCGTCACGGGCGGCGAGGGGCGGTCCCCCTTCTACCTCCTCGCGATGGCGGAGGTGTATGACCCGGTCACGGGCACCTGGAGTGCTGTGAAGTCCATGGCCTCGGCTCGCTCGAACCACACGGCGACGCTGCTGCCCGATGGCAAGGTGCTCGTCGCGGGGGGCTATGGCGGGAGTAGCGGCGTCTACCTCGGGACGGCGGAGGTGTACGACCCGGTCACGGACACCTGGCGCGCTACCGGTTCCCTGACGTCGCCTCGCTACGGCCACACGGCGACGCTGCTGCCCGATGGCAAGGTGCTCGTCACGGGGGGCTATGGCGTGAGTAGCACCCTCGCGTTGGCGGAGGTGTACGACCCGGCCACGGGCACCTGGAGTGCTGCCGGTTCCATGACGTCGCCTCGCTATGGCCACACGGCGACACTGCTGCCCGGCGGCAAGGTGCTCATCGTGGGGGGATTTGCTTCCTGGGGCAGCTACCTCGCGACGGCGGAGGTGTACGACCCGGCTACGGGCACCTGGAGCGCGGCTGGCCGCATGGTCATGCCTCATGAAGGCCACACGGCGACGTTGCTCCCCGACGGCAAGGTGCTCATCGCGGGGGGAATCCATGGCAGTGGTCCGCCGGTGGCGGAGGTGTACGACCCGGCCACGGGCACCTGGCGCGGTGCCGGCTCCATGGCCTCGCCTCGCCTCAGCCACGAAGCGGCGCTGCTGCCTGGCGGCAAGGTGCTCGTCGTGGGGGGAGAGGGCGGCGGCATGTCGGCGGAGCTGTACACGCCCTGAGCTCCGAGCGTCATTGACGTCCATGACAGACACGCGTGCGGGGCGGGCAGGGCGGGGCTGCGAATACGAACCTGGAGAGATCACCTTGCGGAACTTCCTGCGACCGAGGCAGTGGACTCGATGTCTGGCTTTCACCGTGCTCCTGGGGCTCCTGGGCCTGGGCGGCATTGGATGTGACACCTCCAACCCGGCGCCCCCGGGCGAGGACCCGCCCCAGGAAACTCCCGAGCCACCCCCACCGCCGCCGCCTCCTCCTCCCGTCGGCACGCTCCCGGCGGGCACCAGCCTGCTGCTTCAGGTCGTCGATGACACGGGCAACCCGGTGGCAGGGGCCGCCGTCTCCTCTCAGGGCGCTGTCTTCCCCGTCGACAGCTCCGGCCATCTGCTGCTGGAGAACCTCCCGCCAGGGCGCTTGCTGGCCCGCGTGGACGCACTGGGTTTCACGTCGGCCACGGCGGTGGTGGAGCTACAGGAGGACGCTCACGCCGGAGCCCGGGTGAAGCTGCTCCACCTGCCCGAGCCTCTTCCCTTCAAGGCCGAGGAGGGCGGCACCCTGCAGACACCGCAGGTGCGCGTCACCATCCCTCCGGACGCCGTCGTGGATGCACTGGGCCAGCTCGTCACCGGCACCGTGGACGTCACCATCGCTCCGTTGGATCCGACGACGCAGCTGGCCGCCATGCCAGGCCCGCTGGAGGGCACGCGCGTGGCGGAGGGCGAGACGGTGCAGCTGGAGAGCTTCTTCATGGCGGAGGTGAGCCTGTGGAGCAACGGAGCGCCCGTGCAGTTGGCGCCGGGCAAGTCCGCCACCCTGGAGTTCGTCCTCCCAGAGTCGCTGGCCAGCCAGTTCCACGTGGGGGACAGCGTGCCGGCGTGGTGGTTCGATCTGGACGAGGGCCGCTGGCGCGAGGAGGGGGAGGGCACCATCCAGCCCTCCACGACGCAGCCGGACAGGCTGGCCTGGTTTGTCACGGTGAAGCACTTCACGTGGTGGAACTGTGATGCGCCCGTGACGGACAAGAGCTGTGTGAACGTGCTCGTGGTGGATGGGAAGGGCGCACCTGCCAAGGGCGCAACGGTGAGCGCGGAGGGGACCAGCTACACGGGAGCCAGCAGGACCGCGTCCACCGGAGCCGATGGCCGGGCGTGCATCGAGATCAAGCGAGGCAGCACGGCCAACGTCTTCGCCGGACTGGCCGGTGCGCCCGTCTCGGGCATGGTGGCGGTGACAGGGAGCGCGGGGGCGGCGGTGTGCGGCAGCGGTCCGTGCACCGAGGTGCGGCTCACCCTGGCGGACGTCATCTGCGCGCCGGGGGCCTACGAGACCTGTGCGTACACGGGGCCCGCTGGGACGGAAGGGAAGGGGCTGTGCCGGGCCGGCCGCCGGCAGTGCAACATCATCGGGACGGAGTGGAGCGCCTGCCGGGGAGAAGTGCTGCCAGCGGCCGAGAGCTGCCGGACGCCCTTCGATGACGACTGCGACGGGACGCTGAATGAGGAGTGCCTTTGTTCGGACCAGGAGGGCTTGCCCTGCTATGGCGGCGCCATCGGCACACTGGGGGTGGGCATCTGCGGTGCCGGAACGGTGGCGTGCGACAAGTTCGGCAACGTCGTCTGTGAAGGGCAACGGCTCCCCCGGCCGGAGACGTGCTCGACGCTCGAGGATGACAACTGCAATGGCGTGAGCGAAGGGTGTGAGCCCGCGTCCGAGTGGTGGTGGGCCGTGGACGCCAAGGGCACGAGCTGCACGTCCTCCACGGAGCTGCTGGGCATGCGCGTGGATGGCGAGGGCAACACGCTGACCCTGAGCAGCTTCAATGGCACCGCGACCCTTGGCGGCGCGGTCTTCACGGGAGACGAGGACGATCTGCTCCTGGTGAAGGTGGATGCCAGCGGGGAACCTGTCTGGACCCAACTCCTCGACATCTACCACCGCCTCTCCGATGAACACCTCACGAAGGAGAGCCTCACCGTGGATGCGATGGGCGCCGTGGTGGTGGCGTCGTCGTTCATGGGCCCTGTGAGCATCGATGGTGTCTCGCTGGAACCCTCTTCGAGCTCCTTCGTGGCGAAGTTCGCTCCCAATGGCAGCCTGCTGTGGTTGCGGAGCCTGGCTGAGCATTCGGGGGGAGAATGGCTCGGCAGTGGGGCCGTGGCCACGGACGCGGATGGCAACGTGATCGTCCTGGCGACGTACGATCGCGGCGGCGCCTTCGTGGCGAAGCTCGAGGCGGGCACGGGAGCGGCCCTCTGGAGCCGGAGCTTCCGGGACCGGTTGCTCTTCGCCCAGGCCCTCGACGTGGATGAGGCGGGCGATGTCCTGCTGGCGGCCGCCTTGTCCTCCAGTGGGTGGGGCCAGGTCTTCGTCGCGAAGCTCGAGGGCTCCACGGGCACGGATCTCTGGAGCCGGAGTGCGGGCCGGGTCGGGGGAGAAGGAGGCGGCCCTCCGTACCTGAAGGTGGCGGGGGCGGGCTCGGTGTTGGTGCTGAAGGAGCACGCGGGAGAGATGACGCTCTCCAAGCTCTCCGCGAGCGGCGAGGCGCTCTGGAGCCGAAGCATCGGCGTCAGATCCAGGGGTCGCCTGCACCTGGGGGTGGACGCCGCGGGCAACGCCCTGCTCACCGGGACGTTCGAAGGCAGTCTCGACCTGGGCGGTGGAGGCCGCTATTCCGCCGGCCCCGCTGCGTTCGTGGCCTGGTACGACCAGGAGGGCAGGTATCTCAAGGACCACGTCGTCCCCTCGCTGCTCCGTGAGGTGGACGGAGCGCCGCTGGGAACCTCCTGGGGAGTCGGAGCAGGCGTCGACCCCGAGGGCAACCTGCTGCTGGGGGGCTGGTTCGAGGGCACCGTGGACTTCGGGCTGGGGCCGGTGAGCGCGTGCGCCCCCACCTCCTTCCTGGAGAAGCTCGATCCCACCCCCGCCACGCCTGGCCACTTCAAGCCCGTCATCACCCGGGCCACCCGCTCCTCGGAGACGGCCACGCCCGGCGCGGTGCTCACCTTCGAGGTGGAGGCGTGGGATCCCGAGGGCTCCGCGCTGGGCTTCTCGTGGGCCGCCACCACGGGCTCGCCCGGCACAGCGGACAGCGGCGCCACCACCAGCCGCATCACCTGGACGGCGCCCGCCTGCATCCGCGCGGGCACTCCCGCGGCCCTCACCGCCACGGTCACCAACGCCTTCGGGAAGACGGCCGAGCGGCGCTTCTTGGTCAGCGGGCTGCCGTCCTGTGAGTGGACCTCGACGGGCTCCATGGCCTCGCCTCGCCGTTACCACACGGCGACGCCGCTGCCCGGCGGCACGGTGCTCGTCACGGGAGGAGAGGGGAGCTCCCCGAGCGACACCCTCGCGACGACGGAGGTGTACGACCCGGCCACGGGTACCTGGAGTGCCGCTGGCTCCATGACGTGGCATCGAGAAGGCCACACGGCGACGCCGCTGCCCGGCGGCAAGGTGCTCGTCACGGGGGGCGAGGGGCGCTACCCCGTCTACCTCCTCGCGACGGCGGAGGTGTACGACCCGGCCACGGGCACCTGGAGTGCTGTGAGATCCATGGCCTCGGCTCGTCTAAGCCACACGGCGACGCGACTGCCCGATGGCAAGGTGCTCGTCGCGGGGGGCTATGGCGGCAGTGGTGGCACCCTCGCGACGGCGGAGGTCTACGACCCGGTCACCGACACCTGGAGCGCTGCCGGTTCCATGACGTCGCCTCGAGAAGGCCACAGGGCGACACTTCTGTCCGATGGCAAGGTGCTCATCGCGGGCGGATTTGATTACAGGAGTGGCTACCTCGCGACGGCGGAGGTGTACGACCCGGCCACGGGGACCTGGAGTGCCGCCGGTTCCATGGCCTCGCCTCGCCGTCGCCACACGGCGACGCTGCTGCCCGATGGCAAGGTGCTCGTCGCGGGGGGCTACGCCTCGGGTCGAGGCAGCCTCGCGACGGCGGAGGTGTACGACCCGGCCACGGGCACCTGGAGCGCGGCTGGCCGCATGGCCATGCCTCATGACAGCCACACGGCGACGGTGCTCCCCGACGGCAAGGTGCTCGTCGCGGGAGGAGCCTATGGCGGGATTCGCGGCTACCTCGGGACGGCGGAGGTGTACGACCCGGCCACGGGCACCTGGCGCGGTGCCGGCTCCATGGCCTCGCCTCGCCAGGACCACGAGGCGGCGCTGCTGCCGGACGGCAAGGTGCTCGTCATCGGGGGATTCGCCAGTAGCTGGAGCGTCACGACGGCGGAGCTGTACGCGCCCTGAGCGCCGAGAACACGAACCTGGGGAGAGCACCTTGCGGAATCTCTATCACCTGAGCCGAAGCCTGCCGGTGTGGCTGGCCGTCTGCCTCGCGGCCATGAGCACGGGGTGTGAGTCCGGCACTTCCAGAGGGCAGCTGGAGCCGGAGCGGGCCCTCGAGGAGCTCTCCGCGTTGCCCCAGGCCCTGGGCACCTGCGGAAACGCCACCCTCGAGCCTGGCGAGCAGTGTGACGATGGCAACCTCATCAACGGCGATGGGTGCGCCTTCACCTGCAAGCGCGAGGAGTTGCGTGCCGAGGCGGGCGGCTCGTACACGCTGCTCCGGCGTGCGGACGGCACCGTCTGGGCGTGGGGGGCGAACGAGCAAGGCCAGCTGGGGGATGGCTCCAAGTCCAGCCGGCCCGCCGCCGCGGAGGTGTCTCCGCTGGTGGGCCTGAAGGCCGTGAGCGCTGGCTGGAGCCACTCGCTGGCGCTCCACACGGATGGGACGGTGTGGGCGTGGGGCTACAACGGCTACGGGCAGTTCGGGAATGGCACCACCGGAAGCACCACCGCGCCGGTGCGGTTGGCGGGGTTGACGGGCGTGGTGGCGGTGGACGCGGGCGGGGCGCACTCGGTGGCGGTGCTCGCGGATGGGACGGTGCGGACCATGGGCTACAACGGCTACGGCCAGCTCGGGGATGGCACCACCACCCAGCAGAACACGCCGGTGCAGCCCGCGGGCCTGACGGGGGTGAGGGCCGTGGCGGCGGGCAGCTACCACACGGTGGCGCTGCGCGCGGACGGGACGGTGTGGACGTGGGGCTCCAACTACTATGGCCAGCTGGGCGATGGCACCACCACCCAGCGCACCACTCCGGTCCAGGTGCCGGGGATGAAGGGCGTGGTGGCGGTGGCGGCCGGAGATACCCACACGGTGGTTCTGCGCTGGGACGGGACGGTGTGGGCCTGGGGCTACAACGGCTATGGCCAGTTGGGCAATGGCTCCACCGCCAGCTGGCGGACCACGCCGGTGCAGGTGTCGAGGCTGATGAACGTGGTGGCCGTGGGGGCTGGCGGCCACCACACGGTGGCGCTGCGCGCGGATGGGACGGTGTGGACGTGGGGCTACAACGGCTACGGCCAGCTGGGCGATGGCTCCATCACCTGGCGAATCACTCCGGTGCAGGTGCCAGGCCTGACGGGCGTGGTGGCGGTGACGGCGGGCCAGTACCACACCGTGGCGGTACTCGCCGACGGGACGGCGCGCGCCTGGGGCTCCAACGGCAACGGGCAGCTCGGAGATGGGACGGCGGAGCAGCGTCCCTCGCCCGCCCTGGTGCTGCTGCCCTTCGAGTGCGGCAACGGGGCGGTGGAGCCGGGGGAGCCGTGTGATGACGGCAACGCCAGCAATGGAGATGGGTGCCTGGCGCTGTGCGTGGAGCAGCCGGGAGCACCGCTGTGCGGCAACGGCGTGGTGGAGCCCGGCGAGCAGTGTGACGACGGCAACCTCGCCAACGGGGATGGGTGCGGCCTCACCTGCAAGGGCGAGGCGCTGAACGTCGCCTCGGGCAGCACGCACACCGTGCTCAGGCGCGCGGATGGCACCGTCTGGACGTGGGGATCCAACGGCTCCGGCCAGCTCGGCGATGGCACCACGTCCAGCCGGCTCGCCGCCGCGGAGGTGTCCTCCCTGGTGGGCATGAGGGCCGTGGCTTCGGGAGATGGCCACTCGCTGGCGGTGCGAGCCGCGGACGGAACGGTGTGGACGTGGGGCGCCAACGCCTCCGGGCAGCTCGGGGATGGCACCGCCACCTCGCGCACCGCGCCCGTGCAGGTGTCGGGACTGACGGGCGTGGTGGCGGTGGAAGGGGGTGCGAGCCACTCGGTGGCGGTGCTCTCGGATGGGACGGTGCGGACGTGGGGCGCCAACGGCTCCGGGCAGCTCGGGGATGGCACCACCACCCAGCGGAACACTCCGGTGCAGCCCCCGGGCCTGTCGGGAGTGAAGGCCGTGGCGGCGGGCCAGGGCCACACGGTGGCGCTGCGCGTGAACGGGACGGTGTGGACGTGGGGCGCCAACGGCTCGGGGCAGCTGGGGGACGGCACGAGCGCCTCACGCACCGCGCCGGTGCGGGTGGTGGGGCTGAAGGGCGTGGTGGCGGTGGCGGCGGGAGACGCCCACACGGTGGCGCTGCGCTGGGACGGGACGGTGTGGACGTGGGGCCACAACGCCTCCGGCCAGCTAGGCGATGGCACGGCCACTCCGCGCGCCATTCCCGTGCAGGTGCCCGGCCTGACGAGCGTGGTGGCGGTGGCGGCGGGCCAGTCGCACACGGTGGTGTTGCTCGCGGATGGGACGCTCTGGGCGTGGGGCGCCAACGCCGAGGGGCAGCTCGGGGATGGCACCACCACGCCGCGAAGCACCCCGGTGCAGGTGCCGGGCCTGTCGGGGGTGGTGGCGGTGGCGGCGGGCCAGTCGCACACGGTGGCGGTGCTCGCCGACGGGACGGCTCGAGCCTGGGGTACCAATGGTGGTGGGCAGCTCGGAGATGGAACGACGGACCCGCGTCCCTCGCCCACCCTGGTGCTGCTGCCCTTCGAGTGCGGCAACGGGGCGGTGGAGGCGGGGGAGCAGTGCGACGACGGCAACCTCGCCAACGGGGATGGGTGCTCTTCGTTGTGCCTGGAGCAGCCGGGGGCGCTCGTGTGCGGCAACGGGGTGGTGGAGTCCGGCGAGCAATGTGACGACGGCAACCTGGCCAACGGGGATGGGTGCGGCTTCAGTTGCACGAGCGAGGAGCTGCTCGTCGCGACGGGCGGCGCGCATACGGTGCTCAAGCGTGCGAATGGCACCCTGTGGACGTGGGGAGACAACGCCCACGGGCAGCTGGGAGATGGCACCACGTCCAGCCGCACGGCCGCCGCGGCGCTGTCCTCCCCGAGGGGCATGAGGGCCGTGGCCGCCGGAGAGCTCCACTCCCTGGCGGTGCGCGCCACGGACGGGACGGTGTGGACGTGGGGCCACAACGCCTCCGGCCAGCTCGGAGATGGCAGCACCACCCAGCGCACCTCGCCGGTGCAGGTGGCGGGGTTGACGGGTGTGGTGGCGGTGGACGGGGGCGTGAGCCACTCGGTGGTGGTGCTCGCGGATGGGACGGTGCGGACGTGGGGCGCCAACGGCTCCGGGCAGCTCGGGGATGGCACCACCACCCCGCGCACTTCCCCGGTGCAGCCCCCGGGCCTGTCGGGAGTGAAGGCCGTGGCGGCGGGCCAGAGCCACACGGTGGCGCTGCGCGTGAACGGGACGGTGTGGACGTGGGGCGCCAACGGCTCCGGGCAGCTGGGGGACGGCACGAGCGCCTCACGCACCGCGCCGGTGCGGGTGGTGGGGCTGAAGGGCGTGGTGGCGGTGGCGGCGGGAGACGCCCACTCGGTGGCGCTGCGCTGGGACGGGACGGTGTGGACGTGGGGCAACAACGCTTCCGGCCAGCTGGGCGATGGCACCACCACGCCGCGCGCCATTCCCGTGCAGGTGCCCGGCCTGACGGGCGTGGTGGCGGTGGCGGCGGGCCAGTCGCACTCGGTGGCGTTGCTCGCGGACGGGACGGTGTGGACGTGGGGCGCCAACGCCTCCGGGCAGCTGGGGGATGGCACCACGGCCTCGCGGAACACGCCGGTGCGGGTGCCGGGGCTGACGGGAGTGAAGGCCGTGGCGGCGGGTCAGGGTCATACGGCGGCGATCCGCGCGGACGGGACGGTGTGGACGTGGGGCGCCAACGCCTCTGGCCAGCTCGGGGATGGAACGACAACCCAGCGCCTCTCTCCGGCCCTGGTGTTGATGTCCTTCGAGTGCGGCAACGGCGTGGTGGAGCCGGGGGAGCAGTGCGATGACGGCAACCTCGCCAACGGGGATGGGTGCTCGGCGCTGTGCCGGGAGGAGTCGGGCACGGCGCTGTGCGGCAACGGCGTGGTGGATCCCGGCGAGCAGTGTGACGACGGCAACCTCGCCAATGGGGATGGGTGCGGCTTCACCTGCAAGAGCGAGGACCTGCGCGTGGAGGCGGGCAGCACGCATACGCTGTTCAGGCGCGCGGACGGCACCGTCTGGGCCTGGGGCTCCAACCCCTACGGCCAGCTGGGAGATGGCACCACGGCCGGCCGCACGGCCCCCGCGGCGGTGTCCTCCCTGGCGGACATGAGAGCCCTGGCCGCCGGAGACCTTCATTCGCTGGCGATCCGCACGGACGGGACGGTCTGGGCGTGGGGCTACAACGGCAATGGGCAGCTCGGGGATGGCACCACCACCGCGCGCCCCGCGCCCGTGCAGGTACCGGGCCTGGCGGGCGTGGTGGCGGTGGAAGCGGGCGCGAGCCACTCGGTGGCGCTGCTCGCGGATGGGACGGTGCGGACGTGGGGGGCCAACACCAACGGGCAGCTCGGGGATGGCACCACCACCCAACGCGCCTCGCCGGTGCAGCCCCCGGACCTGACGGGGGTGAGGGCCGTGGCGGCGGGCCAGAACCACACGGTGGTGCTGCGCGTGGACGGGATGGTGTGGACGTGGGGCAACAACGCCTTCGGCCAGCTGGGTGACGGCGGCACGGTCAGGCGCGTGGCTCCGGTGCAGGTGGCGGGGCTGCGAGGCGCGGTGGCGGTGGCCGCGGGCCAGAGTCACTCGGTGGCGGTGCTCTCGGACGGAACGGTGTGGACGTGGGGCTCCAACGCCTCCGGCCAGCTGGGCGATGGCACCACCACCCAGCGGACCACCCCGGTGCAGGTGGCCGGGCTGACGGAGGTGGTGGCGGTGGCATCGGGCCAGACCCACGTGGTGGCGCTGCGCGCGGACGGGACGGTGTGGGCGTGGGGCTACAACAACTACGGCCAGCTGGGCGATGGCACGACCACCCAGCGGACCACCCCGGTGCAGGTGGCGGGGCTGACGGGCGTGGTGGCGGTGACGGCGGGCCAGTACCACACGGTGGCGGTATTCGCCGACGGGACGGTGCGAGCCTGGGGCTACAACGGCAGTGGGCAGCTCGGGGATGGGACGACGACCCAGCGCTCCGTGCCGACCCTGGTGCTGCTGCCCTTCGAGTGCGGCAACGGGACGGTGGACCCGGGGGAGCAGTGCGACGACGGCAACGCCAGCAATGGGGACGGTTGCTCTTCGCTGTGCCTGGAGCAGCCGGGCGCCCCCGTGTGCGGCAACGGCGTGGTGGAGTCCGGCGAGCAGTGTGACGACGGCAACCTCGCCAACGGGGACGGGTGCGGCTTCACCTGCGGGGGCGAGGCGCTGAACGTCGCCGCGGGCAGCGCGCACACCGTGCTCCGACGCGCGGATGGCACCGTCTGGACGTGGGGAGACAACGCCAACGGGCAGCTGGGAGATGGCACCACGTCCAGCCGCACTACCGCCGCGGCGCTGTCCTCGCTGGTGGGCATGAGGGCGGTGGCTTCGGGCGATGGCCACTCGCTTTCGGTGCGGGCCGCGGACGGAACGGTGTGGACGTGGGGTGCCAACGGCTCCGGGCAGCTCGGGGATGGCACCACCACCGCGAGCACCTCCCCGGTGCAGGTGACGGGCCTGGCGAGCGTGGTGGCGGTGGAAGGAGGCGCGAGCCACTCGGTGGCGCTGCTCGCGGATGGGACGGTGCGGACGTGGGGGGCCAACACCAACGGGCAGCTGGGAGATGGCACCACCACCCCGCGCGCCTCGCCGGTACGGCCTCCGGGCCTGACGGAGGTGAAGGCCGTGGCGGCGGGCCAGAGTCACACGGTGGCGCTGCGTGTGGACGGCACGGTGTGGGCATGGGGCAACAACGGCTCCGGAAGGCTGGGCGATGGCAGCACGGCCGGGCGCCTGGCTCCGGTGCGGGTGGCGGGGCTGAAGGGAGCGGTGGCGGTGGCGGCGGGAGACGCCCACACGGTGGCGCTGCGCTGGGACGGCACTGTGTGGACGTGGGGCAACAACGCCTCCGGCCAGCTGGGCGATGGCACCACCACCCAGCGGACCACTCCGGTGCAGGTGACAGGCCTGACGGGCGTGGTGGCGGTGGCGGCGGGCCAGTCGCACACGGTGGCGTTGCGCGCGGACGGCACGGTGTGGACGTGGGGCGCCAATGCCTCCGGCCAGCTGGGCGATGGCACTCCCACCCAGCGGAACACCCCGGTGCAGGTGACAGGCCTGACGGGGGTGGCGGGTGCCGCCTGTGGCTCCACCCACTCCGTGTCGGTGCTCTCGAGCGGGACGGTGTGGACGTGGGGCGCCAACGCCTCCGGCCAGCTGGGGGACGGGACCGCCACCTCACGCTCCATCCCCGTGCAGGTGCTGGGGCTCTAACCGGCCGGAAGGCTCTCGGACATGAACAGCAAGGATCCCTCCATGCATGCTCACGTGGTGCCGTTGTCCCCGCTGTCCCTCGAAGGCGCACCCGGCGGCGCTCCTCGCCGGGCGCGGCCGCATGCCCTCCTTTGGAGGAGCCTGGCCGTGTTGTCGGTGGTGGCATTGGTGGCGTGCGGTGGAGCGCCACCGGAGGAGGCACGACCGACGGCCAGCACCACCCGCCCCGGAGTCGTACGAGCCCGCGTGGCCGGTGCACCCGAGTGGAGACCGACCGGCTCCCTGGCGCTGGGGCGCTTGTTGTTCACGGCCACGCGGCTGGGAGACGGCCGCGTGCTGGTGGCGGGCGGCTTCAATCAGACCTCGGAGCTGTACGAGCCGGCGGCGGGCACCTGGTCGCGCACGGGCGACACCCGCACCTCGCACCGCTACCACACGGCCACGCGGCTGGCGGACGGGCGGGTGCTGGTGGCGGGCGGCGAGCAGGACTGGCACCTGGGCGGCACCGCCGAGGTGTATGACCCGGCCACGGGCCAGTGGAGCCCCACCGGCGGTCTGCTCACCCCGCGCTCCCGTCATGCGGCCGTCCTGCTGCCCTCGGGCAAGGTGCTCGTGGTGGGCGGTACCGACAGCGCTGGATCCGCGCTGTCCTCGGCCGAGCTGTACGACCCAGCCACGGGCACCTGGTCTCCCACGGGCGCCATGAGCACGGAGCGGGGGGAGCTCACGGCCACGCTGCTGTCCTCGGGCAAGGTGCTGGTGGCGGGTGGCGGCCAGCGCGGCGCCCTCGGCTCGGCGGAGCTCTACGCGCCGGAGTCCGGCACCTGGACGTCCACCGGGAGCATGAACAGACCCCGCCGAGGCCATACCGCCACGCTGCTGTCCTCGGGGCAGGTGCTGGTGACGGGCAGTGACAGCCTCGACTGGGCGTCCGCGGCCTCGGCCGAGCTGTACGAGCCGGCCACGGGCGTCTGGACGGCCGCCGGGGCGATGTCCAGGCCCCGCCGGGGCCATACCGCCACGCTGCTGTCCTCGGGGCAGGTGCTCGTCGCGGGTGGCTTCCACGAGTACACCGGCATCCAGCGCGAGTCCGAGCTGTACGATGCGTCCACCGGCACCTGGAGCGCCACGGCCACGCTGAACGCGGCGCGCTACGGGCATACCGCCACGCTGCTGAGCAGCGGCGAGGTGCTGGCGGTGGGCGGGTTCAGCAACGCGGATCAGTCCTCCGCGGAGCTGTACCTCTCCGCCGAGCTGCTCCCTCCGGAGCCGGTGCCCACGCCGCTGGATGACACCCGCTTCACGCCGGTGGCGGAGGCCACGGACTTCATCCACAGCGGTCCCAACGCCATCCAGGTGGGGGTGGTGCCGGGGACGATCGAAGCCCGGCGAGCCACGGTGCTGCGCGGACAGGTGACGACGCGCGAGGGCGAGCCTCTGTCCGGCGTGACCGTCTCCATCCTCGGTGCCTCGGAGTACGGCCACACCCTCACGCGGGGGAACGGGTTGTTCGACATGGTGGTGAACGGGGGCGGGCGGGTGACGGTGCAGTACAAGAAGGCGGGCTATCTGCCGGCGCAGCGTCAGGTGGAGGCGCCCTGGGCGGACTATGCGTGGCTGCCCGAGGTGGTCCTCATCCCGTTGGACAGCGAGGTGACGCCCATCGTCCTGAGCGGGACGAGCGGCTACCAGGTGGCGCGGGGCAGCGTGACGACGGACGAGGACGGGACGCGGCAGGCCACGCTGTTGTTTCCGCCGGGGACAGAGGCCACGCTGGTGCGAGCGGATGGGAGCACGCAGCCGTTGCCGACGCTGCACGTACGGGCCACCGAGTACACGGTGGGAGACAAGGGGCCCGAGTCGATGCCGGGGGAGCTCCCCGCCGCCTCGGGCTACACCTACGCGGTGGAGCTGAGCGTGGACGAGGCGATGGACTGGTCCGACTCAACGGTCGTCCAGGAGGTCCGGTTCAACCAGCCCCTCTACCTCTACGTGGACAACTTCCTGGACTTCCCCGTGGGGGGGCTCGTGCCCGCGGGTTGGTACGACAGGCGGGCGGGGGTGTGGAAGCCCTCGGCCAATGGCCGCATCGTGAAGGTATTGGAGATCGCCGGGGGCCTGGCGGTGCTGGACGTGACGGGGGATGGCGTGGCCGACGAGGGGAGTGCCCTGACGGACCTGGGCATCACCGAGGCGGAGCGGCAGCGGCTGGTGACACTCTTCGCTCCGGGAAAGAGCTTCTGGCGCACGCCGGTCTCCCACTTCACGCCGTGGGATTACAACTGGCCGTATGGGCCGCCCCCGGGGGCGGGGCCGCCCAATGGGGGTCCGCCCGGGAAGGACGGTCCAAAGAACAAGCCTGCCTGTACGAACGGCTCCATCATCGACTGCCATAACCAGGGTCTGGGCGAGTCGCTCGGCGTGGTGGGGACGCCTCTTCGGCTGAACTACCGCAGCGACAGGGTCCCGGGGAGCCGGACCGCACACACCGTCAGGATTCCACTCAGTGGGGCCACCGTCCCTCCGGAACTCCGGCACATCCAATTGGAGATCGAGGTGGCGGGCCAGTTCTTCTCCTATCGCTTCCCGCCCGCTGCCCATCAAACCCATACCTTCGAGTGGAATGGCCGGGATGGCTACGGCCGTCTTCTTCAGGGACAGTGGCCGGTGAAGATTCGCATCGGCTACGTGTACCCGGCCGTCTACCAGCAGCCCGCGGAGTTCTACCAATCATTCGGCCGCGTCTCCGGCGTGCCGATCACCGGGGACCGCACAGTGCGGGAGCTCACGTTGTGGCAGCACCAGACCTCGATGGTGGGGGAGTGGAATGTTCCCCCGGTGAGCCTGGGCGGGTGGACGCTGGATGTGCACCATGCATACAACCCGGCGGCCCAGACGCTGTACCTGGGCCATGGCGAGCGGCGCTCCACGGGGTTGACGGAGGAAAAGCCTGTCGTCACGACGGTGGCAGGCAATGGAGCACCGGGCGCCACGGGGGATGGCGGGCCCGCCGCGCGAGCCAGCCTCTGGAACCCTCGAGATGTGGCCTTTGCTCCGGATGGGAGCATGTACATCGCGGACACGCTCAACCATCGTATCCGCCGCGTGGGACCGGATGGGCGCATCTCCACGGTGCCTGGCAGTGAGGAGCACCAGCCTCACTACGTCGAAGTGGGGCCGGATGGCAGCGTGTACGCCTCCCACACGTATCTGCACTGCATCCGCCGCATCCTCCCCAACGGCACCGCCACGACGTTCGCGGGCCAGTGCGACACGGGAGGAGGGGACTCGGGGGATGGAGGGCCCGCGGATCGGGCCCTCCTGAACCATCCCCAGGACATCGCGATGGGGCGGGATGGCAATCTCTACATCGCGGACTTCGAGAACGACCGCGTCCGGTACGTCACGCCGGAGGGCATCATCCACACCCTGGCGGGCAAGCCTGGAGCGCGGGGGTATTGTGGAGACGGAGGCCCCGCGTCCAAGGCGTGCCTCAACGGGCCCTGGGGACTGGCGATCGACCGGGATGGCAACGTCTACGTATCGGACAGCTTCAACCACCGCGTCCGCCGGATCGGCGGAGATGGGCTCATCTCCACCGTGGCCGGCACGGGAAGTGACGGCTCCTGGAGCCCCCTGGTGGGAGATGGAGGCCCCGCCACGTCGGGGCAGCTCTCCGTGCCCAAGGGGCTCGCCTTCGATGCCGGGGGCAATCTCTACATCGTGGATCACCTGACGCGGATCCGCCGCGTGAGTCCCGCTGGAACCCTGACGAGGCAGGCGGGGAGCCCGGAGGTGACGGGGTACAACGGCGAGGGCCTGCCGTCCCCGAGGGCCTTGTTCGACAGCCCTGTCGGCATCGCCGTGGG